>NZ_JDWI01000010.1:0-175824 GCF_012932765.1 Rhizobium sp. 57MFTsu3.2 | reverse complement strand
CGAGCTTCCTAATCTCGTCGGATGCGCCTGGAGGGCTGCATAGGCGGACGATTCCGCTTTCTTTTTCAGCTTGCGCAGAACTGGGGTTTTCTCAGCAGCGTTCTCCTCGTCATCGGGATCGTAGGCGGAGCCGACCTCATCCATCCTGTGTTTTATGGCGAGCGCGTAGATGGTATTCAGGATATTCGGATCCCTTACATGGGGATCGGTAAGCGCCAGAAGCGAGGCACGCACAATCTTCTTGCTGGTCGCCTTTGGGCAACGTTTCAAAACGAAATCGTAAAGCCCCTTGCCGGAAAGACCTTCTGTGGCGCCATCCAAAAGCGCTTCATAGACTCGTTTCCGTTTTTCACCCATGTTTGCCCTCCTCTTGAACGTGATGCGACAAACTCTGTCATAAAAACGTCATATGCAATAGACTGCATCGCGCAAAACGTGAGCTCCTTGCGGTCGTTCCGATCCGGAAGGATGGGCGGCGACGGATTCCTGATCAGTCGAGCTTGATCACATCCCTGAACGCGACCGTCCTCACGATCTCTCCATCCTCGTTGGCAATTTCAAAAGCGCGACCGTCAATCTCCTCGGATTGCATCACCAACTCCGCCACCATCTCCCTCGCGGCATCATTCGCTTCGTTGATCGCGGCCGATAAGGATGGCAGTTCAACGCCGTCCTCGTCCCGTTCATAGCCATCTATATCCCTGATGTGGAAGAAAAACTTCATCTGCCGCTCCGTCTACATGAGCAACGCAGGCGAGGGCACGACGTTCCAGCGCGACAGTGACGCTTCTGCCTTTGCGGACGTTGGGTCCTTTCGGCGTCGCGGCTGGAGCCGTCGTCATCTCAGTTCTCTCGCGGACGAGGCCCGCAGATCGCTTGGCTTCGACACGCTAGCGACGACCGAACGATTGCGTCTGGGGTGGGCCAGGCGAAGGAGCTTCCGTGGTAGTTGAAAGCCATCATCCTCACAAGATGCAAAGCCTTGCAGGCCTTCATGCCAAGAGTGGTCGCGCTAGCACGCGACCATCAGATAGCACGGACGTTTTCTGCCTTCGACTTCCCAGTCTTGCGGTCTTGGCCGACCTCGTAAGAAACCTTCTGGCCTTCGCGTAGCAACGTGGATCCCTGTACGGCGCTCACGTGCACGAATACATCCTGGCCGCCACCGTCCGGCGTGATGAAGCCGAAGCCCTTGTCTTGATTGAAAAACTTTACAGTCCCGTTCGCCACAGCGGTCTCCGAAGCAGCATGTTGATTGAAGGGGATTCATAACGGTCAGTGGTTCCACCCGCAACGTGTTTTCGGACGTAAGCCAGCCGCCGGAACGGGTTCCCTATCTCCAGAAGCGCTTCGTATCGAGCACGTCTTCGACCGACGTCTGGGCCTTGTCGATCAGAGCCCCCTTGTCGGCGTGTGAGACGACCGACTCCCTCGCCCGATGGTCTGCGAGGCCGTACTCTACCACGGCATTCAAATTTAACAATTCGGCCCCATATCTGCGGTTCAAGCAACCGCGAGATATTCATGACCGCCACCGCGCATGCAGGCAATGACAATCAGAATTCGAAGCAGCTGGCGGTTCTTGTCCTCGGCGCGATCGGTGTCGTCTATGGCGACATCGGGACAAGTCCGCTCTACGCCTTTAGGGAAGCTCTCCGGCCATTTGCCCATGACGGCGTTGCGCCGCACGAGGTGATCGGGCTCATCTCGCTGATGATCTGGACTCTCACCATTATCGTCACCTTCAAGTACGTCCTCTTTCTCCTGAAAGCGGATAACGACGGGGAGGGCGGCACACTTTCCCTGCTGGCACTGCTCATGAAGAAGACCAGCCGGCACGCAACCATCTTTTTCTTCGCGGGCATTATCGGGGCGGCGCTCTTCATCGGCGACGCCATGATAACGCCGGCCCTGTCGGTGCTTTCGGCACTGGAGGGGCTTAAACTCGTCACGCCCATCTTTGCGCCGTATGTCCTGCCGATCGCAGTGGCGATCATGCTCCTGTTGTTCCTTATACAGTCAATCGGCACGGCAATCGTCGCCAAATTCTTTGGCCCGATCACGCTGCTGTGGTTCGTCGTCATGGGTATTGCTGGCCTTCTGCACATCGCCGACGATCCGACAATTCTCCTGGCCATCAACCCATACTATGCGTTGGATTTCCTCACCCATGCCGGCTTCGTTGGCCTCGTCATTTTGGGTGCGGTCTTCCTGACGGTCACGGGAGCGGAAGCCCTTTACGCCGACCTCGGGCACTTCGGTTGCAAGCCGATCCAGGTAGCATGGTTCGTCGTGATCTTTCCATCGCTTGCGCTCAACTACCTCGGCCAAGGTGCTCTCGTTTTGAGCGACCCGGCTGCCGCCACCGACCCGTTTTTCCTGATGTTTCCGGAGTGGGCGTTGCTTCCCGCAGTCCTTCTCGCGACCGCTGCGACTATCATCGCGAGCCAGTCCGTGATCACCGGCGCCTTCTCGCTTGCCCGTCAGGCAATTCATCTGGGATTTTTGCCACGGCTGGAGATCTGTTTCACTTCCGCTTCCAACACGGGCCAGATCTACGTTCCCGCCGTCAACGTCGTCCTGCTGATCGGCGTGCTCGCACTGATTACTACCTTCGGATCTTCGGAAGCGCTTGCGACTGCCTACGGAATTTCCGTTACCGGCGCGATGGTCGTAACCACTGTCTTGTCGTTCCAGTTTCTTAGAGTCGTATGGGGCTGGAAGGTGCCGACGGCTCTCCTGGTCCTCCTACCGCTTCTTCTGCTCGAGAGCGTGTTCCTAGGGGCCAATCTGCTGAAAATCCACGATGGCGGCTATGTTCCAGTCATGATTGCTGGCGTGTTGATGGTCATGATGTGGACTTGGAGAAAGGGGACAAAATTCGTCCGAGCGAAGGCTGCGAACAATGACGTTCCCCTCGAGCGTTTCCTTGCGTCGCTCGAACGGAGGTCGGATCATGGGCCGGTCCAGGTTCCGGGAACCGCCGTCTTCCTATCAAGCCTGCCCGACATGACGCCCAATGTCCTGCTCCACAATCTGAAGCACAACCGGGTCCTTCACCAGCATAACGTTATTCTCAACGTGAAGACGGCCCCGCGGCCGTATGTCTCAGAGGACGACAGAGTGACCCTCAGGAAGCTTTCAGACCGATTCACCTCGATCCAGCTGCTCTACGGCTTCATGGAGGACCAGAACATATCCGCCGCCCTGCCGCTCTGCCGCAAGGCTGGCTTCGACTTCGAGATCATGTCGACATCCTTCTACGTCGGCAAGCGCAAGCTCGTCGGCGATCCGAACACCGGCATGCCGCACTGGCAAGACAAACTGTTTATCGCCATGGCGGGCTTTGCCATCGATCCCTCAGACTACTTCCAGCTTCCAAGCAACCGCGTCGTCGAGCTCGGGGAGCAGATGGTGATCTGAGGTCCTTCAATCCACCGATGCAGTTGCGCAAGCTTGTTGCGAAGATGAGGAAGGCGGTCTGGCATTGTTATTGCGGTATCTCAGAGAACGGAGCCGGGATCGCGTTCCGATCAAAGTGCTCCTGTGGCGTGACATGTTCGTGTGTGGGACCGTACTCAATCTGGTGACCACGGGCCTTGCGATCCTGATCGTCCAATCTGGGTATCCAGACTGGCTGGCCGTCGTCGTGTTCTTTCTGCCAATGCCATTCAACACCTTCATCTGGGCCGCGGTCTGGCGCGGAGCCGACCAGATCCCCGTTTTCGCCGCTTGGATCGCCCGCACGTTTGGCACTGGCTAGCTGGATATGACGGTCGTCGTCTGATTTCGCCTCGGCTATTTTTTCGGGAATCTCCATTCGGCCCTGATCAAGTAAAGATACACTCGATCTGGCCGAGCGGGCCGAAATCGGCCGCTAGATGCTCGCCCGGCCAGACCTGAAGAATTTTCGTACACGAGCCAGTTGCGACGATCTCGTTCGGCTCGAGCTGTCGTCCCTTTGCCGCAAGCTCGGCTGCGAGCCAGGTGACGGCATTCAGCGGGTCACCCATCACCGATGTCGCCTTCCCCGAAAAGACGGTATGCTTGAAGAGAAACGTCGTAAGGTCGATCCTGGAAACTTCGCTGGGCGGGAAGCGTGGAACAGGATCGCCGCAGATCGTTGCGACATGCAGGCCGAAGTCCGCGATCGCCGCATAGTAGCCAATGAACGTCCGGCGTGTCCTGCGGCCAATGATCCCAATGGCCGGCCGACAGGTAAGAATGGCGTCGTGGGCAGTTCTAATGTCTATCACCTCTCCTGGCTCCGGGTAGGATCGGCGCATGGTGAACACGAACTCACACTGGACTCCTATCGTTTCAGGTGGAAGCCGGAACTCCTTTATTCCTTCCAGAAACGTGAACGAGGGAATTTCAGCGTAGACCGGCGTTGTCAAACCTAACATCCGCCGCGACGCGTCGCTCGTACCGACGATCGCATAGCCCTTTCTCTCAAAGCCCAGCGCGTCCTGTGCTATTGCCTGGATGTCGTACGCTTCCTTTTCCGAGGTAATCAGGTTCAGCGGAAGATCGCAAAGATCCTCGCGGCGTCGGCTCTTGGCAAGGATATCGGCAGTGGCGTCCTTAAGTTCGAAATACATCTTCGAGACTCCAATTCCTAAGATGGCTGTTGAAGATGGTCGTTCCGGCGTCAGGGATCCATGCGAACGCGAGCTCGCAGAAATTAAAATCTCATAATGATGACGGCTTCGAGAGCTGCACTTATGCGGCGCTTATAAATCTTCATTTGCTCCCACATGGAATTCAAATCCATTCCGGCCCACTTTTGTCTGGTAGGAGGATTTATCCATGTCCTTGAACAGCGAGCTGTCCCAATCTGCAACTGGCGCTGCGAGAACGCCTGATGTCGCCAATGATCTTGGTCTTTCAGATATGCCGCTGCTGCTCCAGTATCTCACTTCCTTGGTCCTGGCGGGGTTGGCAACGGCGGTTGCCGCCGGCTTTGATCGCTACGAAACCATTCCCAACCTTTCGCTAATCTATGTTCTGCCTGTCGTCGCCAGCAGTATCGCATTTGGTCTTGGCCCGGCGTTGTTTTCAGCGCTTCTCGGAGCACTTGCCTACAACTTCTTCTTCACCGAACCCCGGTTCTCGCTTGCGGTAGCGGACACCGCCAATATCTGGGCGATCGTACTACTCTTCGTCATCGGCTGTATAACCAGCACCCTCGTGTCGTCGAACCGGCGCGACAAGTCGGAACTCGACCGCTTCCGTCTGCAATTGGGAAAACTGAAAGCCTATACGAGGCAGATGATTGCGGCGACTTCCGTGGAGCAGGCGAAGAGTATCACGCGTGCAACGCTTGCGGATGTGCTCCAGAGACCGGTCGCCATCATTTACATCGGTCCAGATGATGAAATGGAGGTCGTAAGTGATTCACGGCTGACTGATTTGGAAATAGATGCGGCGAGAGCGGCATCCGGGTCGAACACGTTGGTCGCGGCGGATGTCTACCCCTTCGATAACTCTCGCTTTGACTTCTGGCCTGTTCCAGCGACCGTGGACCAGACAATCGCGATCGGCGTCGCCTTCGATCCGGGTCGTCGACCGGCGAATGTTGGTGCGTTGATGGAGACGGTTGCGCTGATCCTTGCAGCCTCGATTGAACGCTACAAGGAGTAGCTCGGCTGCGCGGTGTGTTCTGGCGCAGTCGCGTCAATGGCTTCGAATCCGCCGATCGCGGATCCCTCCAATTGTCAACAGGTCATCGTTAGGGTGCCGAGCCGATGACGCCGTTCACGTTATAGGCGGCGATCATCATGCAGCGCTCGGGGTCGAGTGCGAAGCCGGATAGGGCGCTGTCTGCCAATTTTCGTCGGCCATTTCGGGATGCCAGCCCGTCGCCGAGTGGTCAAGGCTTTATGGAGGTTCAGGTTGTCAACACTGCTATGACTGGACATATTCCCTCCGGCGCCCATTTCCTTAGGTTCGGAGGTGCTAATGTTCGAAAAGTCGTCAACCCTGGAGAAGCTCAGAAGGACACTCGCGAACCACGTAAGTGAGTCCGAGTATTCACTTGGCATCCACGCCTATTACGACGGTGAGGTTATCTTCAGCAGAGATATTGTGCACTTGAACCTGGAGATGCCACCGTTTCCGATCGATTTCTCATCCGCGTGGAGGTGGTTCACTGACAGTCTCCAGGGAACGCCATTTCAGGAAACCTTTGTTTACGAGCTTCCATTTCAGCCAACGGACGAAGAAGACGCGGATGTGGAACTTCTGATGGTCCTATGCCGTGGTTCATCGATGACTGTCTGGGTGATCGACTTCGCCATTGATGATGGACCGGAGCCCGATAAGCGCTTTATCGTGATAACGATACCGCAAAAGCAGGAAATCGCTTCGTTCAAGCGCGGCTACCACGGCAAAGACGCACGCGGCCTCTTGGGCGCTGCCGCTGCTCAACATCGTTCGTAAACTGCGGTTGTGAACCTACGCTACAAAGTTCGAAATTTCAGACGCTTGCGCTGTTTTATTTTCCGGGACTTCCTTCGAATCCCATCAAGAGCGGCAAGCGCTCGTCGCCATGTCGCCGGCCTCTTATTCGACCACCCACCACACGCACGACCTCACTTGAGCCCTAGTCGCTTCCCTTAGGTTTGCGGCCCGAGCGAAGCGGTTTGGGCTTTCCCTCATGCGGACCAATTTCTTTAAACAGGGCTGCAACCCCGACCGAAAGAACAAATGCGAAAGCCTCTAGGGCCACCGTGACGTTCTCTTCACCCCGTTCAACTCGCCCGACATAGGAACGGTCGATACCGTCGGCCGAAGGATTGCGGTCGAAGGGCGCGATGGCATGACCATAGGAACAGTGCACGCGCTGCAGGGCGCCGAACGACCAATTGTGATTTTCTCGCCCGTCTACTCGAAACATGCTGACGGTGGTTTCATCGACGCCTCACCCAGCATGCTAAACGTGACGGTCTCACGGGCACAGAACAGTTGTCTGGTATTTGGCGATATGGATGTTATGTCGGCAGCGAAAGCCGGGTCGCCAAGAGCTATCCTTGCGGACTTCCTGTTCGCGTCAGAGAAGAACGCGCTTGAGTTTGCGGTCGAGCCGCGCGAGGACCTGAAGCAGGGGAGCAGTCAGATTCAAATGCTGCGAGATGCAGCTGGGCATGATGCTTTCCTGCTGGATGCGCTGTCCGGTGCCGGCCGCCGCTACACCATCGTCAGCCCGTGGGTGATCGTATCAACGATGGAACGAGTCGGAATCCTTGCGGCCTTCGAAGCCGCCATCCAGCGGGGCGCCAAAGTCGACGTGTTCGCTGATCCGCTGCTCAACCAAGGCCAGGCTCCTGATGGATTGACTAGATGGAAGCCGTAGAGAAGGCCTTTTCACGGATTGGCGTTCGGCTGCACAAGCTTCCGAAATTGCACAGCAAGATCGTGGCGATCGACACTGATACTCTTTGCATCGGCTCCTACAACTGGCTCAGCGCCGATCGACATGGCCAATATGCGCGCCACGAGACGTCGTTCGTTTATCGAGGACGGCATCTGGAAGAAGAGATCAGCACTATCGTTGGCAGCCTTCGGCGCAGGGAGGCGTAATCGCTATACGTGCGATTTGAGTGGCAGGCGATAGGGCTTGCCTCACCTTGCAGATTAAAGGTAACTGTTTGAAGATCTTCCAATTGCTTCATTTTCACCTCCACTCCAGCAGACCTCGAGCTTAAGGTCCGCATCGGAAAAGGTACGCCTAACTGAGCACCAACGCTCCGGGATAATTTCGGACGCGAGTGAAAGTGTGAGCAAACGAAGAAGGGCCGAACGATTTCGAGCCAGCCCTTCTTACCATTGATCTCGATCAGGCCGGACGGACGTTCTCGGCCTTGGACTTTCCGGTCTTACGATCTTGACCCAGGTCGTAGCTGACATTCTGGCCGTCACGCAGCGATCCACCCTGTACTGCAGAGATATGCACGAAGACATCCGGGCCGCCATTGTCCGGCGTGATGAAGCCGAAGCCCTTGTCCTGATTGAAAAACTTTACAGTGCCATTCGCCACAAACTTCTCCTAGTGCCAGCTTTTGGAGGTGAAGTCATAGACCGGCGAGCAATCGCAAGCAAGCAACGCACACAGCTGGCTTCCACTTTCTCGTTAGGGGTTATCACGAAATGATCTGGAGTTCGGTCCAAAGTGTTCGCCTGCGGATCAACGGCGCTGACGCTCGAACCGGATGGTCCGTCCCAGAACCGCTCCAGCATTACCGACGCTGCCTTCGACGTTCCAACGATAAGGGCGGACACAGACCCATCACCCTGGTCCCTGACCCAGCCCGTTAGTCCGAGCTGGACCGCTTGATCGCGCGTCCAGGCACGATAGCTCACGCCTTGAACCTTCCCGGTTATCCTGACGTGAAAAGCAAACAGATCGGGACTCATGGGGCTCCTGATGGAACCTCGATCTCGCGTAAAATGTAGCTCGGCTTGAACAAAGCGCGGGAGGAGGCTGTGGCGGCAGGTGGGCGCTCGCTGGCGGTCTGTGGAACACTTTCGATTTATTAAGCAGTTTCAAATATAACTGCATGCACAAAAGAAGAGTGCGTTTACTGTCACCCCCTTTGCGACGGATCAAATTGCGGCCCTCGTTCTCCTGCGAGGGCTTTCTTTTGAGCGGCAGGGGTTTTGCGGTGGATACCACTTTTGCGGCCGAGGACTGGTCCTAGGGACCGGCGGAGATCACAATCCCCGCCGCTACTCGGCGGCTTGGCGCAACGAGTAGCTTTCCAGCGGCTCAACGAACGCGATGATCTCGAAATCACTTATCATGTGATGCTGATCGGAGCCGACTAACGCCAAGGTCCAGAAGTCTGGATCCTCGCCAAAAATCGTAGACACTTGCACGATCGTCGTCCGGCCATCGGTGTGCCTGTCTGATCGCGCCCAGTAAAATGCGTCTGGAACCAAACTCTTCATAACGTCTACTCCCCACACAATGCGGGCAAGATATCAGGAAATTGAAATATGACCATTGCTCGGTTCATTATCCACAAAGAGGATAAGGATGAGTGGGCACAGCGACCGGACGCCGAAACATCGTTGATCTTGTTGTCGGCAGGTCAGAGCGTCAAAAGCACCTGGTCTGTCGGGAGGTCATCTGCTCTCTCAAGCGAGGATAGGGTGACGCCCAGCAATCGAAGGCCCTTTGGCGGCGGGAAGTCGGGCTTGAGCAGCAAGGCGATAGTCTCTTCAATTTCTCCGGCCGATAGGAAAGACCTTTCGCCTGTCCTGGCCCGTGTGATCTGCGTGAAGTCAGCGTATTTCACTTTCATCGTGGCGGTCTTCGCCCTGATAGCGTTGGCTTCGCAATATCGCCAGACCTTGGCGATCAGCGCGTGGTCTGGGAGCGGCCGGGCCGAGTGCATCGCCTCGTCCCACGGCCCGCATCCATCGCCTTCTCGTGGATCGGCTTCACCAACGCATTCGGATCCGTCGTCAAGAAGCCGTAGAGTTCATCGGTAGACAGCCCGACCTTTCGCGCGGGTCTTCCACCGTGACATCGGCGCCGTCCGCAACGCCGTTAAACTCCCCTAGAGCAACGGCCAGGCGGAAGGCCAGATCAACCGCCTGAAGACGATCAAACGTGCGATGTACGGCAGAGCGGGCGCGGAGCTCTTCAGAGCGCGCACGCTACCGCTCATGATCATCACACAAAGTGAGGAAGACTCCGATTAAATGCCAAGCGACAGGGGGCATCTGGAGGAAGAAATCAGCACCATCGTTGGCAGCCTGCGGCGCAGAGAGGCATAATGGCTAGAAGCTCGATCACGGTGCGATGCGTCCGGTTGGTGCCGCAGTTGATCGCTGCTCCGGCTCCAGCCCGCGGGCTTCCGCAGGTTGCTCATACTGCGCCATCTGGCGTGTCCCAAACCGCCCAAGCTCTAGTAGTACTCGGACAAACGCTCGCTGCTCGCCAGTTGCAATGTGAGGGTCGCGGTTCGTATCCGCTCAAGTCTGGTCGAGCCCAATATTCGTGAGGATGTTCGATCAGATGCGACATCCCTTGAAGTCAATCAAAGACACAAGAGGCTGATTGGCGTCTACCGTCCGCATCCACCTCAATCGTCAGGGTCCAGCCAGCCTTAGTCGGAAAGACGCTGTTGCCCATGTCGGCGATCTTGCCACAATCCGGCAGTTCGGTTTCCCCATAAACCCGACGCTTGATAGAAATCAACTTCTTGTCGGGGTTAACAATGCAAACTCCGTCTGCGCCAACGTCAAGTTCTCGGCAGAACTTTTCCGCGGCTTCCCTATCAGCTGCGGCGACCGCAAACACTGAAGAAGTGCAGCTTAGAAGAATAGCAGAAAGTAGTGCTATTTGCTTGACCATGAGGCTCTCGTCGATTGCTCTTCAGCTTTGAAGTAGGGCCCTTGTTGGGCGAAGTCTATTGCCGGAGGGTAGCTCGATCAGACTGCCACCACCTTCCAGCGCCCCTCAGGGCCATACAATGCTCTTCCTGATCAAACCTTGTGCCCACCAGCGGTACACCGATGCCGAACGGATTGACGGTACCTAAGGTGTGGCCTGGAGTCCCTTAGAGGATCCATGATGGTCGCTCTGGTCTCGTTATGTCGGCTCGTGCGCGATTGTCGATCTTGCACCGGTGGAAGAGGTCCTTGGCGTGAAGCAGGTCTGCGGCGTCAACAGCATTATCCAGCGTCGTACCGTCAAGCGGGAGCCCTCTTCTTCGGCTACCCCACCAGTAAATACATCGGTCACAGATCACCGGCCCTGGAATGCGGAGTTAGCCTGGAGTGATCGGGAAGGGCCGAGCGGAACGGTTTCGATGCGAATGCCGGACCTTGAGGATCCTTACGCCGCTCATCGGGGCATCACGCAGCGGCTTAATGCGTCGTAAACCATATATCGCTAATTTGAGGGAACGGCGCGGGCCAGGTGCGTGGCATTAACCGCGAGTGCGAAGCGAGCGCCGATGCGAACACATGAATACTTGAATGACGCATGCCGAAAAATCTTGCTGGCGACAGATCGCCCTCTACGCCCTTCTCTTTGCAGGCTTATTCCTCGGTGCACTTTCGCTGCCGCGCGGGCCATTCGTCCTGGTGGTGACGGATCCGCGTCTGCCTCCGTCCCATATGATGGATGTTGTCGGCCAGGCAGGAGGAGCTTTTGTCCTGGCTGGTGCCCGCCCTTGGCTCGCTGTCGCCTATTCGGACACAGCCGGGTTTCCCGAACGCCTGCGTAGCGCCGGCGCCATTCTCGTTCTCAATCACATTCTGGCAGTCGGCTGCCGGGCAGGAGCCTAAGATGGATGCTTTGGAAAAATTGCGCACACGCGCCTCGTTCGGAATTGTTGGTTTGCTCTGGATCAATCTTGCCGCGCTAACCGTCAGAAATTTGGTCAGACCGGAAAGTTTCGACCTGCCTTCGGTGATTGCTGCCGCAATCATAACGATCACGGCCAGCTTCACATGGTGGCGCGACCGCTCGGGCCCTGCAACCCGAATTGTCACCTCGATGGCCATGGCCACCAGCGTAGGCTTTCTCGTCTATGGCTTCGAAGGCTCGCCGCTGCAGATCGACTTGCATATGTATTTCTTCGCGGCGTTGGCGATTTGCGCAGCGTGGGTCGATTGGCGCGCGATCGTCGCATTTGCCGGGCTCGTGGCGTTGCATCACCTCGTTCTCTATGTCGCCGTTCCTCTCGCCGTGTTTCCTGGGGAGTCGTATTTCAATCGGGTGGTTCTCCATGCCGCCGTTCTTGTGTTGCAGGCTGGCGCGCTGATCGCTCTCACGTCAGCCATGGTCTCCGCCTTCGCGATAGCGGAGCGGTCCGTTGCGCAGGCCCAGGCGGCGGGCCGCAAGGCGACAGAAATGGCGGAAATGGCTCGGCACGCTGACAATAAAGCAGCAGCGGCGCGCGAGGCCCAGGAAGAGTTGCGGGCCAAGGCACATGGTTCAGTCACCTTTGCTGTTACCTGCCTGCGCTCGGCGCTCTCCAAGCTTTCCAAGGGCGATGTGACCGTGCGTATCGCGGAAGAGCTCGAAGGCGATTTGAACGACTTGCGTCATGCCTTCAACGAATCTGTCGAACAGCTGGACGCTGTTTTGAGGCAGGTGGGCGACGTTGCAAATTCAGTGCGCAACGGATCTGCGCAGATCAACCACGCCAACTCCGATCTGTCCCAGCGGACGGAAAATCAGGCGGCCTCGCTATCCGAAACCGCCGCATCTCTTTCCCATGCGGTGGAAACGGTCCGCGAGACCTGCACACTTGCGGAAACTGTCGGTTCAATGGTGCGCAAGGCGAAAGACGGCGCCGAAGATTCGAGCGCTATCGTTGCCCACGCCGTCGACGCAATGCTCAAGATCGAAGGCTCTTCGCAGGAGATCAGCCAAATTATAGGCGTGATCGACGACATTGCATTCCAGACAAACCTTCTCGCGCTAAATGCCGGGGTAGAGGCCGCGCGCGCAGGAGAGGCTGGCAAGGGTTTTGCAGTAGTTGCCCAGGAAGTCCGCGAGTTGGCCCAGCGCTCTGCTTCCGCTGCCAAAGAAATCAAGACGCTGATCAGCGCATCTGCCGATCACGTCAAGCACGGCGTTGCATTGGTCGACAAGACAGGCCAGGCGCTTCACGGAATTGCTGGAGATGTTGCGGCCATCAGCGGGCACATTGCGGAGATCGTTGAACGTTCACGCCAGCAGTCCACTGAGCTTAACGGCATCGGCAATGCAATTTCCGATATCGACCGAAACACCCAAAAAAATGCGACAATGGTCGAAGAATCTGCGGCCGCCATTGGATTCGTTGCCGATGAGGCGAACGTCCTTGAGCAGCTCATCCGACGTTTCAAGGTTGGCGCAATCACATCCCACAATCGCATCCGGGCCGCGGCATAGCCGTGGCTGAAGCGCACTGGGTCGAGTGCAGGTGAGTGTCACCCGCCATCCATGACAGGGTGATGCCAAGCTGTCCGCTTCGAGTGCAAAGCGACCGACTGTCGATGTCGGCTAGGAATTGCCGCCAGTGTTTTCGGTACGACGCTGCGCGTGGTGCTCGTTGACGACGCGAGATGAGATCGCTGGAGTGGGATTGCGACGACATTCAAGACCGTGCGAGCTCTACATGGCACAGTGACTCCGCCGTCAGATTTCAGCTTTGGCCGGGCTGTACCGCGGCGACCTAACCTAAAGTCACCTTCAGGAAGTCGATCGTACGCGACAAGGCTAGCTTGGCTGCCTCGGCTGAATAGTGCGCGCTGTTGCTGTCGTCATCAAAGCCGCGCTCGGTGTTCTCATAGGCGAATCTCTCCGCCTGCTAGCGGTACATTAGGGAAGTACGTTGCCGTTAGTGCCTGAGCGAGCAGCACGACAGGCAGGTGGAACAGACCGTCGGTCAGCTCCATCAGTCCCATCATCTGGGTTCACTTTTCGCAGAGTCGCCGTTCGCCAGAATAGGGCTGATATGTACAGTCGGACGGGCGGAAAGAACGATAGCTACGGGAGCAGGCCCTGACGTTGCAGGACTGTGGTGTGGCCTGTGCACCGACAAGTGGGTTCGCCCCGGGCTCCGCCAGTGCTTCGCGCATGAAAGCCCGCCATATATGCGCCGGAAGTTCGCCGCCGGTGACGCCCTTCATCGGCGTATCATCATCATTGCCAACCCATACGCCAGCAACGAGTGGGCCTGTGAAACCCACGAACCAAGCATCGCGATTATTTTGACTCGTGCCGGTCTTGCCGGCTGCGAAAGAGCCAGGGTCGGCATCGCGCCCCGTGCCCCGCTCGACGACCAACTGGAGCAGGCGAAGCAGATCAGGCTGATATTGCGCTAGATCAGTGGCTGGTGTGGCCGGTGGACCAACCCGAAACGACTTTTCGTGTCCCGACGCCTGAAAATCAACGATGCCCCAAGGTTCAACGGGTGCTTTGCCGAGGTGGACGGATGCATAGGCACTCGTGAGGTCAAGAAGGCTGATTTCCGATGTGCCGAGAGCCAGTGATGGCGTGTTGGCGAGCGGCGCACTAATTCCGAGTTCTCGTGCTGCTGCAATCACCTTGTCGAGCCCAACCTCCTGCGCGAGCGCCACTGCGGGCGCGTTGAGCGACCGCGCGAATGCCTCGGCGAGTGTGACCCAGCCGCGGTAGCGGCCACTGGAATTCTCCGGCGACCATCCATTGACCTCGATCGGGGCATCCAGGATTTGGTCGGTTAGGCCCAAGCCGGCCTTGAGGGCTGCATAATAGACGAACAGTTTGAAAGTCGAGCCCGGTTGCCGCATCGCCGTGACCGCCCGGTTGAACTGGCTTTGTTTGTAGTCGCGACCCCCGACCATCGCAACGACGGCTCCGTCTGGCATCATCACAACCAATGCCGCTTGCGACGCCCCCCTAGTTTTTCCTTCAGTGTCCAGAGCTCTTTTGACGACCCTTTCAGCGATCTGCTGCAGGTGTGGAACGAGCGTGGTGCGGACAGTGGTCGATCCCGGCGATGTTCCGGCGATTTCGCTCGCCTGGGGCGAGATCCAGTCGGCAAACCAGCTTCCGGCGCGCGGCGGAGGTGCCGTCGGATGCAACTCAGCAAACCGCGCTCTAACGCTCTCTGCTACCGACGCTGCAATCTTTTTGTTGGCAACCATCGTGTCGAGAACGACCGAGGTCCGTTGCCGGGCGCCTTCGAAATTGTCGATCGGATTCCACTGGCTCGGTGCTCGCAGCAATCCCGCAAGCATTGCCGATTCGGCCAAGTCGAGCGCACCAATGTCCTTGTTGAAATATATCCGCGCGGCCGCGGGCATCCCCGTTGCGCCGGCCCCAAGATAGGCGGTGTTCAGATAACGCGTGAGGATCTCTTTCTTGCCCAGTTTCCACTCCAGCCAAATGGCGATCACGAACTCCTGGATCTTTCGCTTTATCGTTCGGTCGCTGTCGAGGTATTGCAGCTTGATTAGTTGCTGCGTGATCGTGCTGCCACCTTCGACGACCGAACCAGCCGCGAAATTTCGTACCAGCGCCCTTCCGATACCTCGGACATCGATACCGAAATGATCCATGAACCGCCGATCCTCGATCGACAGGACGGCATCGACCAGATGAGGTGGAAACGCTTCGTATTGCGCGTAGGGGCCTTGGTAGGGCCCCTGTCTGACCAACGGCTCGCCATTTGAAGTTTCCAAAACCACGATGGGCTTCAGCGTTCCGGCGCGGATCTCGCTCCAGGGAACATCTTTCAGCGCCCACACCAACAGGCTGCTTCCAAACAGCACGAAGGCAACAAAAATGGATGCGACCGTGATCTTCAGTCCGCTGGTGTGAAGCCATGCCTGCCGGCTGCGTCTGATCAGCTCCATGAAAAGACTGCGAACACGCGTGAAGGTTTTCGGAAGTGCAATCGCCAACCAGCGACGAATAGCAACCGGTCTGACAGACGCTCGCTTCGAAGCCTTAAGTTTCGTCCGCAGTTGGGAAGCTCCCGCCTTTGCCGTCACCTTGGCCGAGGTGAAGAATGCATGCAGATCGTGGCGGAGCGCACGGCAAAGATTGAAGACTGCCTGCCTGCTCTCGCTAAAAGTTCTAGGAGAGGGGGGCTGATCGGTTTGAGTGAACGACCCGGATCCTTCTTGCTCGTGAGAACTGGGATCGTGTGCGAGGCTTGCCTCCGCTTTCGGTTCCTTGTCGGCGCCACTGGCACGCGCAATAGAGGATTTTGAAGGGCGTGGCATAGGTTACCGCTCAACGATTGGTTCATAAGATAGCGCGCCTTGGTGGAGTTGCAACGCGCGGGGCGGCCACTCTTACCTTCCTCTACATGAACGTGATGTTATTGGTTGCGCTGACAATGTGGGGGGCTGTCCACATTTTTTTCGCCGAGTTTAGGCTTCGATCTTGTCGCTGCCAAGGTTTCATTGCGAAGCGCTGATCGACCTGCATAGGAGGAGGACCCGTAATCGATCGCAAAATTTGCAAAAATGGTGGGTTTGCCGCGCTGGCGCCAGTTCGCAACAAGTGGGTTGGTGCGAGCAAATCTGTGTCTGCTAGAATCGAAAAAGACGTAGGGCTTCACGGAAGCAGAAGAAACGACAATCCGTCGTTGGCTGGTCAGTGTGGCGACTGGTGTGTGATGTATTTGTGATTGTGTTGGCAACCATGCGTTCATCGGGACGTAGGCAAACGAACCGTATCGGGCTTGAATCTAGTGGCCGACGCGAAGTTGATTCTCAATAGCGAATTGATGCGGTGACGTTCCTGTCATCCGGCGGAAAGAGGTTATAAACGAACTCGCGCTGTGGTAGCCGACCTTGGTAGCGATTGCGTCTATCCCGTGGCCCTCGCGCATCATCGCAATTGCCCGGATAATGCGGCACCGGCGGCGCCAGTCAACAAAGGTAAGCCCCGTTTCGTCTTTGAAACGGCGGATGAATGTGCGGCCTGGTATGTCCAGCTTCGTGCACCATTCCTCCATGCTGCGTCGGTCGTTTGGATGGTTGTAGATTGCGGACGCCAGGTTGCGGAGGGCCTGATTTCGAGGAAGTGGCAAATGCAGCCGATCGGGCTCGCCTTCTGCTATTTCATCGAGCAGAACTTCGAACAAGTTGCCTTCGCGTAGACTGGAACGGGTAACCGTCCTCAGCCTATCTACGACCGCCAAGATCAAGTTTGTCCCTTTCATCACGAACGAGGAACTAGGAAGCCTCCTGCACAGGTTTTCGTCGATCATAAAACTTGTGCCTTCTACATGTCCCAGCGTTTCGGTTTCATGTACTTCGTTTGGCGGTATCCAGCAGGGCTTGTAGGGCGTCATCAGCCAAGCGCTACTTGCCGTCGTAAAATTGCACAGACCTTTCCGAAGGAGAAAAAGCTGCCCTTCGGCATGCCTGTGTTTCATTTTGTACGGACTCATTTCGCGGTGAAAATCCCGCATCGTTATCATATCGAAGTCCCTACTAGACTCGGCCGCTTGGCGAGATTAATAAAAAAATGATTATTATTGACGTATATAGCCAACCCCTATATCGGTTGTCCACTGTCAGATTTCGGAAACTTGTCATGGAAGCGATTGAGCACGAGCGAGAAAAGCTCGAATTGTTTCTCGGTCGGTGGGAAGGGAGGGGGACAATCCATTCAAACCCCTGGGGAGGCGCTGGGCCAACTCAGACCGCGTGGTGGTTTCACTGGGACGAGCCCCGATTATTCCTGTTGTGCGATTGCCGTGAGGAACGAAGCGATGGATCAGTCTTCTCCGCGCATGGCGTACTTGGAATTGATCCCGTAATGCGCGATCCACTATGGTGGATCTTCGACTCGTACGGCTACCCGCCTATGGATCCGGCTCGTGGTAGTTGGGACGAGCAAACCCTACATCTCGTCAAAACAACGGCGAGGGGTACCGGCCGGACCTCATTTTCCAGACGAAAGGACTGTCTCGAATGCGTGGTCGAAAGCCGTGGCATCGACGAAGCGAATTTTGTCCGTGTCATGTCCGGATCATTTTGCAGAACCGGCGACTAAGCTCTTCAACGACCGGTCGCAACTCCGAACGGCGGTCAGTCTCGTCCAGGCAGGAACAACGACTGAAGCCGCCTGACAGCTTAGGCTTTTGCGCTCCACCGCATCAGAGGATCTTCACATGCGTGCAGGCTTGATCGCTACGGCGTTGATAGGGTGAATGATGCAGTCGCACGATCAATATCGTCACGCTGCGGTAAAACGGGAGCCGTCGAAGATCATATCGAAGGCGAGCAAGTAATTCGCCAAATCCCGGTTGGAAGTTGTAAGTCATCGCTCGCTTTAGCCTGTTTTCGGCTCACGCAATTACTCTGGACGAGGAAACCTCAGGCCGAAACACTTAAGGAGCTGTCGAAATATTGGCGGCCTGTAATCGGAAAGAAAGCGCAATGTCGTCACTTGATAAAATTATTGCAGAAAATATGGTGTGCGCCACTATCAATGCGGTGCACGATGCCGCCTCGCCCACAATCCGAGCCTTTCTAGCGGCGCATCAACAGGATCGTAGCTTGACTTTCCACATCTCGATACCCTCGACAGATGCCGAAGGCTGCTACGCGCGAATGCTGGGCAGTGCGGGGGTTACGCTGAGTAGAACGAGTATTGGCCGTTTCATCGGAACTGCTACTTGCGGAAATTGGACTAAGTTGCTGATCGACCACGGCGAGCTTTTGGAGCGCCAATCAATCGCGCTTTGCCCGGTTCGCCCGGGATGCTCGTAAGATCGCGCCGTCAACGGCATCGATCAGGATATCAAGCTCAACAAGGCTCTGTGGCTCCTCGGCGAAAGGATGGCGGCGCTGAAGGCGTGAGCAGGCGAGCATATGCGCCGATGAGGCGGCGCATCCACCTGTCCTCGCCCGCATTCGTCTGCCCAAGTGAAGGAACTGTGACCTACAAGGGAGGCCGATCAGCCCGGCGCGCGTGTGCCTGTCCCTTACCGCTACCCAAGCGGTGTGGGCCAGGACGAGGGATGCCCCTGAGGCCCCATCCCTCGCGCTCCCTTCCCACCCGTCAAATTCAGGATTGAGAGGAGAGATCGTCCTGATCGCCGGCCCTGTCGAGCTGTTTGCGGATATAGGCTTCGATGTAGTCGAACACTTCGACCGCACCAGCATCCGTCTCTATCAGATCGATCGGTCGACGGCCGCCGAGTTGCACGCTCTCTCTGCGCGCCCATTTCAAAATTTCGCCTTCGGTGCGCAGCACCGGGCGGGCCATCTCCAGCATTTTCGTGAGGTGATGCGGCTTCGCATACCATGAATGCGGTTTGATGCTGGCCCGCCGGCGGCCGGGGACGACATCCGGCAACGGCGACGCCCGCAACTCATCTTCCGAGATATGCCGCCTGACCCAGTGAGCCAGCTTCGCCAGCGACACGTTTGCCTCGCGTTCAAGATCGCCGCCCGCGCCGACTTTGCGCGTCGGGATCACCAGGCCGCGAACGATGTGGGGGCAACGCGCCTGCAACATCTCCAGAGCCGGTGCAAGGTCGGTGTCATTGGTGACCAGCACCACCTGGTCGACCTCGCCGCTCAGGGCGTCGTCGTAGAGATGAAGCGCCAGGTTCACATCCGACTGCTTCTCCTCGAGTTTCCAGACCTGGATCTTGTCGCAATCGCGTGGCCAGCGCTTTGGATCGTCTGCGGGAACGATATGCTGGTTGGCCTTGTAGAGAGAATAATGGCCCATCACGAAGGACAGCCTGCCACCGCAATGCGTCGTCAGGGCATTGTGGTATTGGGCCTGCGAAGACACCGAATCTTCGCCCTTGGCAGCGCTTTCGATGATCTTGGCCGTGAAATACTTGATCGCGCTGTCCGGATGCAGCGTCATCGTCGCCGGCTCGGCGCCCGGCGCTGGCCTATAGAGGATCGACGGCAGGATTTGCGTTTCGAACAGGGCGAGAACGTCGAGCCATTTGAACGCTGTTTTGCGCAGGCAGCCGTAGTAAAGATTGTAGCCGTCGATATCGACGCGTGTTCGTAACGCCGGCACTCCCTACCCCCAAGGCATAAAAAAACCGGCTTGCGCCGGCTTTTTACCCCAACCGCCCGGAGCCCGTGTCTCTCAGGACGCTGGATTAGTTGTTAGCTCTCGACATAGTGTCGAGTGGCCCTCTCGTCAATCGATATTAGCGGCTCACCACGCGCTGAAGCCGGCAGTTTCGCCGTGAATCCACCTAAAATAGGCGTTCTTCGGGAAATCTGCAACGGAATGACACGGCCCTCCCCGGGCAGTGAGTCAGGAGAGCGGCCCGGCCCGTTCCGGGCCGCATGTTTGTTTCCGCCCCATGTCATCGCCGGCCAGGCCGGTCAAGCGGCCCGTGAAGCCGGTCCATCTTCGGCGCCAGTCCGTAAGCGGACCCGAGAAGACTTCCCACCTTCCGCGCCACGCCACTTGACAGTCCCACCCGCCGCCGCGGGACGGGCTTTCGACCCCGATATCTTCAACACTGACCAAGGATCGCAGTTCACCTCGGTGGACTTCACTGCCGTGCTGAAGAAGGCGGAAATCGCCATCTCGATGGATGGCAAGGGTGCGTGGCGGGACGACGTGTTCGTTGAACGGCTCTGGCGTTCGATCAAATACGAGGAAGTCTACCTCCACGCCGACAAGACAGTATCCGAGGCCCGCGTCGGCATCGGCCGATATCTGACCTTTTACAATAGCCGATGCCCACATTCGTCCCTTGACCGACAGACGCCGGATCAGGCCTACTTCAACGCGCTGACACCAATGATAGTCGCGGCACAATCAAGGCGAAAATCCACTTAGCGAAATGCCCAAAACTGTTCAGACAAACCGAGCTACCTCTAAGTTGGAAGGCCGTGGTTTTCGTACAGACGCTTCACATCTTGGCCAATTCGTAAGCAGTCAGATCTTTTGAACGACCCGCCTATGATCGGCTCAGTTCGCCGGAAAGACGTTTCGCAATTCGGCCGATGACGATAAGCGCTGCTGTCGTCCCCGCGAGTGCGCAACCGGCGACCATGTTGCCTTGAATGCTGAATCTCTCGTTGAGAAACCCGCCAGCGAGCGCTCCCACCGCGATAGAAATCTGAAAGACACTGACGAACGCCGCTCCGCTGATTTCGCGGCGATCCTGAGCGGCCGTTAGCAACCAAACCTGCAAGCAGATGGGAATACCTCCGAACGCAATTCCCCACACGATTATACTGAATGCGGCCACTAGAGAGCTGTGAGTAAGGGTAAGCGCAAGCAGTGAAAGACCTAGTAGAAGTGAGTACAACAGCGCCATTTGGCGAAAATACGTTTGTACGTATTCTCCAGATATGGTGTTCGATATAAGTCCTGCGCATCCAAAAGCAAAGAACGCCCATGGAGAAATTCCATTGGGTACTTGCAATTCCCCAATGAGAGAAGCGAGGAAAGTGTAGGCAATGAAATGGCCCGAAATTAAAAGAGAGGTTGCGGCCAGCCCCTCGGCGAAATTTGGCATGCGGAGAAGCTCCCAAAGAGAAGAATAATGGAATTTGTTCTGTGGTTGCAGTTTTGGAAGCAAAAACAATTGGGCTAGTGCGATGGAAATCGCGATAGTGCCGAAAACCAAGAGAGCTGCTCGCCAACTTTGTGCCTGTATAATGGCGGACGCAAGCGGCAACCCGATGACGCTGCCGGCGGAAGCTCCGCCGAACACGATCGCAATTGCTCGACCTTTTAGATGCTGTGGCACCAACCTCGCGGCGGAAGTCGCTCCGATCGACCAGAAGCCACCGATAGATACTCCAAGAACTAACCGCCCTAACAAAAGAAGCGTGAGACCACCACTAAATGCGCCGACCATATCGGCAACGAACGTAAGCAGCATCATTGCCAGCAGTAGCGTCTTTCGGTCTGCTTGTGACCAACAGAAAAGAGGTGCCGCGATGGCCGCCGCGAGGGCTGGAAGCGTTACTGCAAGGCCAACTGATCCCGCGTCTATCGCATAGTCCCGAGCTATGACAGGAAGAGCAGCGATCGGCGCGAGTTCACTCGATACCAAAGCAAAGGTTCCGAAGCATAGTGACCAAACTCCCCCCCATCCTCGTAACTCTTGTTGCTGCGTTACATTTTTAAATATCTCTTTGTTCATCATTTACTCCGAGCGTTCGTGTCGCAATGCGAGTGAGCCAATCGGCGTGGCACTCACGCTTAACTCTCTATCGCCGCAGAGTGTTGGCGATAAAAGCACCAGGTAAACCACCCGAATCTTGCTGACCTTGACCTGATGAGGTGGACGCCCCCCGCTCCGGCACCGCTGTGCCATACCGAGATTTTCCACCATCGCACGGTCGCTGGCCGGGCCCCGGAGAGAGGCTCTCAACCGGGCCGGTTGACCATGTAAACTCGCTCGCGAGCGAACGCTGGCGAGAAGCCGATTGAATGCTAGACCGAATGCCGAACAGTACGGCTGATATGCTATTGCAGTGGCTGCTTATGGTGACAGTCAGGATATGGCTGCATCCGGCTATCGGCCCAAAGCTCTCATCCGTGGGGACATTCGACCGAACGATTGTTCGATCTGCGTTCGCTGAAAAGCTGGCTGGAGATCCACACTGCGAGCGCAAACCCGCTGAAAGCTGCTCCCAAGATGGTAATCCCCGACCAGCCGTACCGCGCGTAGGTTGCCGTTGCGGCGATCGCACCCAGAGCGCTGCCAATCGAGTAAAAGATCATGTAGCCTCCAATTAGGCGGCCACTCTTGTGCGGATGCACGCTCACCACGACGCTGAGGTTGGTCACGTGGACGGCTTGGACTGCCAAGTCGAGCGCGAACACGCCAACTAACAGCACTGAAATGGAGAGTGGAAGGAAAGCGATCAGACCCCAGGATGCGAGCAGGAGCGCAAGAGAAATTCCGGTCGTCCATCGACCGTAGCCTTTATCTGCAAGTCTTCCAGCGGATGTTGCTCCAATCGCACCTGCCAGTCCAACCAATCCGAACAGCCCAATCAAGGTATGGGAATAGGAAAATGGCGGAGCGCTGAGTGGAAGCACCAGCGAGGTCCAGAACGTGCTGAAGGATGCAAAGATCAGAAGCGCGAGAATGCCTCGAAAGAGCAGAATCGGCTCGCGCAGGAACGTGGATGGAACGGAGACGAGAGCGTTGAGATATGTTTCGGAATGCCGCTCTGCCGCTCGCCCTGGCAGCACCTGCACAAGGATACCGACGATCGCGACCGTGAGCAGCGCAGATGTCAGATAAACCGTCCGCCATCCGCCGAAATCGGCAATCGTGCCGGCAACGGATCGAGCTGCGAGGATGCCGGTTACGACGCCGCTGGTGACCGTGCCTACCACGCCGGCGCGTTGAACCGGCGTCGCCAGGGCCGCGGCCTGGGCAACGAGTATCTGAACGAGAACAGCCAGCAATCCGACCGCGCTCATGCCAGCGAACAGTATCGTCTTGGCCCCGGCCGTCGCCACGACGATAAGAGCGATCGCCGAAAGCAGCCCTTGGATGATGGTAAGCTTTCGGCGGTCGGTGAGATCGGCGATCGGCACGATGAAGATCAAGCCCAGCCCGTATCCGACTTGCGTCAGCGTGACGACAAGACCGATGCTGGAGGACGAGATGCCGAGGTCATGCGCCATGAGATCGAGCAGGGGCTGAGCGTAATAGATATTCGCCACACTCACGCCTGCTGCCACCGCGATGATCAGCGTCTGTACTCTCGACAACCCATGTGCTGGAACCCTGTTCGCGGCATCTGCTGTGTTCTCACTCATCGTGGCTGCTCCTCGTGGTTTCAACTCGTTTGACGTTGAAACCACTTGGCTCACCTCAAAGCTAGTTCTAAGATAGAACCAGTTTGGATTGGAGATCGATAGCGATGGTGAAACGGGTTAGTCTTTGGAATGCCGGGTGCCCGGTCGCGCGTTCTCTTGATGCAATCGGCGACTGGTGGTCGCTTTTGATCATCCGCGACGCTTTCGACGGCAAGCGTCGTTTTGGCGAGTTCCAGAACGGGCTGGGCATAAGCAAAGGGGTGTTGTCGACCCGATTGCGCGACCTTGCGAAGCGAGGGATTTTCGAAACCGTGCCAGCCTCGGATGGAACCGCGTACCGCGAATACGTCCTCACGGCAAAGGGACGCGGTCTGTTCCCCGTTATCGTTGCACTCCGACAATGGGGTGAAGATTACCTGTTCACTGACCGGGAGGCTCGTTCCTCGCTTGTGGACCGAGAAAAACGCGCGCCAGTCGCTCGGCTTGTGGTCCGATCCGCCGATGGTCGCTCTCTTGTCTGGAGCGACACTCAGGTAACAGGCTGATGTCGCTCGGGAACGAGCGTGTGTATGACCGCAGCTTGCGGGTGCAGAGCGGTCTACTGTCAATCTCGCCTTTCGGCCGCCAACAGCGGTCGTGCTGGCGACCGTTGGATTGAGCGACCTGTCGTTCTTTTCCGTTCAGGAAACGGGATCAGGGACGGCTGCCGTCCAGGGAGCAAGGGTGAAAACGGCCAATGCGATCAAGGCTCATTTTGCGTCGTTCCGCTCAGGCGCTTCACCCGAGAGTTTCGGGCATCTTTCCTTCGCATGCGCTCAAGGCTAATTGGATCCACGACAAACTGTCTACGGGCCGATACAGAACCATCCGAAGCTCGATGGACAGCGGGTGTCGAACGCCATGGAGTATTGATGTGACCATTCAAATGACTGCGGATTCTATCGGATGCCTCCTAGGCAATCAGCGCCTTGCCGAGCAACTGGCCTTCATTCTGGAAGTCGAAAAGCTGAAGACAGTCTTGCGCAGAACCCCTCTGCTGGATCGCTCGCGCGTCGAGAACGACGCCGAGCACACATGGCAATTGGCGGTGATGGCGATGGTGCTGGCTGAGCATTCCGACGAACCTGTCGATATTCTGCGTGTGCTCAGGATGCTGCTCATCCATGATGTCGTGGAGATCGATGCCGGGGACACCTTTGCCTACGATAGCGTCGGTGCCGCCAATCAGGCCGAAAGGGAGCTGAAGGCTGCCCAGCGGATATTCGCATTGCTGCCCCAGGACCAGGCGGAAGAGTTCCGGGCGCTGTGGGACGATTTCGAGGCGAAGGTTTCTGCGGAATCACGGTTCGCAAACGCCATCGATCGCTTGCAGCCCTTGTTGCACAACTACTTCACGGACGGCGGCACCTGGCCCGCCGCCGGTGTCACGACAACCGACGTGCATCGACGTATGCGGCCGATCGGCGTGGCCTCCGAGACCTTGGGAAGCCTCAGCACAAGGCTCATAGAACTTGCTGTCGAGCGAGGCATCCTTGCCCCAGCGCCTGCGTCGAAAGCGGACGCGTGATGCCGTGGTCATCTCGGCCACAGCACTTCCGCGGTCTGGGACGATTGTCGTTCAGGCGCTGCCGGTGTCGAAAACCAGGTCGGCGCTTACGTCGCGCTGTTCCAGCGCAACAGGCGATCGGTGCTCCTTCTTTGTGGGCATGGGTCCTGAATCCCCTTTGGGCGATGTCTCCCACCGTACAGCTGAAATGATGGACGTGGGGGAAATGCCGGTATTAACAGCGCGATCGAGCGGCTTTGCTCCCTAACCATTCGCGGGTCGGGGTCCCGCCTGCGGCGGAGCCGCTGCCCCAAAACGGACGTCACCAGCGATTGGGTGGGACGACCTGATTGCGCTATAAATAGCGACAAATGCTGCCCCAAACCGGGCGTTAAACCAATCTGCCCCAAAACGCTGCATACATTAAGGCACCAGGACATCGTAATGAGACACGAAATCACTAAATTTTCATTCCAGCAGGTTGATGTTTTTTCCTCCAAAGCTTTGCTGGGCAATCCGCTGGCGGTTGTCATTGGAGCAGATTCCTTGACCGCATCTGAGATGGCTGCTTTCGCGCGCTGGACGAACCTTAGCGAAACGACTTTCCTTCTACAGCCGAGGTCGGTAGATGCCGATTACCGCGTTCGCATCTTTACACCCGTTGCTGAGTTGCCCTTCGCAGGCCACCCCACTTTGGGGAGCTGCCACACATGGCTGTCGTCCGGTGGAAGGCCAAAGAGTGGTGAGATTGTCCAGGAGTGCGAGGCGGGACTAGTCCACATTCGGCGCAACAATGGACGACTTTCTTTCGAAGCCCCCGAACTGCGGCGATCAGGCCCGGTGGAACTCGACACACTGACGCTAGTCCTCAAAGGTCTGCGATTGACAACCGATGACATCGTCGATGCCAACTGGGTGGACAATGGCCCTGGCTGGCTCGCTGTCCAACTGCGATCCAGGGCTGACGTCCTCGCGCTTCGTCCGGATTTCGCCATCCTGTCTGGATTACGGGTCGGTGTCGTTGCCCCCTGGGATCTAACAAAGGATGGGCGGGAAGCGGATTTCGAGGTGCGTGCCTTTTCCGCGGCCGGTTTTGAAGACCCGGTAACCGGCAGCTTAAATGCAGGCATCGCTCAATGGTTGATTGGTAACGGCATCGCTTCTTCATCATACATTGCCAGCCAAGGTACCGTCCTTGGACGGGAAGGACGTGTTCATGTGGAGCTGGTCGAAGATCGGATCTGGGTCGGTGGCGACGTTACAACTTGCATAGAGGGCGTCGCATCCCTTTAAAGTGCTGGTTATAAGCTAGCTGGCCGCCATGATCGCATCGCTATCGATGATTTTCGCAAAGTCGGATTTGAGATGAGCTATCGTTACTTCGAAAATCACACGCGCGGATAGCTGCTCGTGCGGCATGTCAAAACCCATGACGGTGTCACGGACGACGATCATCGCGCACGCCGGGAAGCTGCCGTTCTCAGAGCGGTTGCCGAGACCGTCGCGCGGGTGAATAAACTATGGCGATCGCAGCCAGAGCGAGAGGCCGTTCCCGCGGAGGTTCTTTAGCGGATCGATGCACATGTGCAACTGATGACGCCAATTCTTGGCACGTGTGCGGACTGAACCCCCGGCCCAGCGGGATGACGCTCTGTCCTAGCCATCGCGCCAGTTTTCCTTACGCATCTTCACGCGTTGCCAGAGACCGTCGCCAATAACCCTGAGCGACGGCACGTCCTGGACGACATGGTAGCTCGGCAGCCCGTAAGGCGACCACATCGATGGCGGCGCGCTTTTGCCTGGCTGATGGCGGCGTCCAAACGCACTGCTACCGCGGTCCCGGCCGGATGAAGACCAGAGAAGCGTGATCACATTCAGGCGATATGCGTACATCCACTTTCCTGAGCCTTGGTCAGGGTGTGGGCGCAACATTAGGTGGTGGCAGGAGACGGCCCTGCAACAGCCGGCAAATCGTCCCAGCTGTTAGAATGAGCATGAACAGGTTCGCGAAACCGAATAGGACCGGTGCTAGATAGAGGATGACGCCGTCGTCTCCGAGAGCGATAAGGCGGATCGGCGCGATTGCAAGCGCCGTTACGCCGAAGCTGAACGCCCAATAGGACGGCGCGAAGGGTTCTTTCAGGATCCAGGGCAGAAGCCGCAGCAAGATTAGGACCTGGAGAACGCCGTAGCCGATCATTGCGTGTACAAGGAGTATTGGTGCTTGTGGCGCTACCGCGATCAACGCCACCGCGCCGACTACCGGCGGCGCTAACTGGATGCCAAGGGTTGGCCGCAGGGCGCTTGTCAAAGTTGGTGCGGTGAGCAGCCGATGCAGCAGGGCGGATTCGATGGCCAGCCACGTGAAGAACCCCATGCCGAAGAAGAACGTGCCAAGATCCGCGAAGCCGAGCGCACCGCCAACTGTGCTGGCGACGAAGCTTCCGGCCACGCTCGGAAGATAGAGCACCGGTGTCGTCTGGATGATATCGCGCCCCCCTTGCCATAGACCGCCTGTTCGCCAGATGGCAAAGCCGAACGTGAAGAGCGCGCCGCCGATATAAAGAGCAAGCGCCACTCCGTAGGAATAGGGCGCAAGTCCGCCGGCGACCAGCATCGTCGCCACGCCGACGAGCCCGACGAAGCAGCATTGGACTGGATGGGCGAGCTCGGCAAGCGCTACGTCGCGCGCAATAAGCCATTTGAGTGCGTAGAGTGACGTGAGGATCAGCCAGACAAATCCTGCCGTCAACATCACCAGTTCGCCGACGAAGACGGGAAGCGCCCAGACAACGTGTCCTGCACGCCAGGCGCCGCCGAGACCCGCTAATCCCAGCACCATGCCAAAGAGGCCGGCTGGCACCGTCGCGATGTTTGAACGTGTCATAATGCCCTCTCGATCGACAGCGGAAGCGGCCCTAGCGAGCGCCTGCCAAGAACTTATCGACCGTCTCGTCCGTGGTCCAGATGCGTTGGCCATGAAGCGATAGTTGATGAGCGCGGCGAGATAGCCGTCGCCGTCGGGAAGCTTCGGGGCCGCCACGGCGTCACGCACCACCGCGACCTCGAAGCCCGCTTCGAGCAAGTCGCGCATGTGCGAATCGACGCACACGTTGGCCAGCATCCCGGTGAGGATCACCCGGTTGATGCCCCGCTTGCCAAGCTAGAGCTTCAGATCGTTGGCCTGGGGACCATAAACCTTGTGGGGCGAGCAGATGATGGTCTTGCCGTCCTCAATGAAAGGCTTGAACTCCTCCATGAAGTCCGCACCCGAGCCGCGGAAGCTATCCACGGTATAGGGGCCATTGCGGTCGGAGGTGCCCGTCACGTGCTGGAATTTTTCGAGCGGTGCCTCACAACGCTAGCAATGATCCCAGCCGTAATAATAACGCGGCGAGAGGACGAGGTTGATCAACTCGTTGTTCCCCAGGTCCCTTCACGAAGAAATCCGGTGAGGATTTGGGATAGTCGACGGTACACCCTAGATCGGTAAAAGCCTTGTCGAGATAGATTTCCCACATGGACGAATTGAAGGTTGACGGAACTTCCTTGACGAATTTTTCCGCCTCACCTTTTCGGGTCGAGGATACCTGTTGCCCAGCTTTGAATTACCGGCACCACCTTGGCGTAGCGCGTATTGTTGCGGATTTCGTTGAAGCTACGATGGAGTTTGTCGTTCGGCAGTCTCGGCTCAAACAGGTCTATAATTCTTGAACGCCACTAACTCGAAGGGTTTTCAGGCCGAATGTTGAACGCTATGGCATGCGATATAGAAGGACACCTCATTAGTCCTTTGTCCTAGGACTGAGGACAGTAGGCGAGCTTTTCTTATTTTGTCAAATATAATCAATGTCATTTCTTAAGGGCCGGCATTGGAAGCCCACTCTGGCCGCGACGATATTGTCGACATCGCACGATCGCTGGCAAGGGCGGGGCGGTAGGGAGCGGAGTGGGTCGATCATACCGTCGTCGAGGTTATGAACGACGCTACTCATCCGAAATTGGGCAGGACCAACGGGGTTTCACTGGTCCTTGGAACGCACAAGCGCGCAGCGAAAAATCAGCCTATGCTCCTATCGCGGTTGATGCTTCAGTCGGTGGGCCGTGTATCCGCACGCGCCGAGCCGCACAGATGCGAAGATCATGTCGATTGGCATTTAGGCAAACCGAGCAATACTGAGGCCATGACCAGGTAATGAGGGGCGCACCGGGGCAGAAATCAAACTGCCCGCAAGCACGTCATTGGGCAACCTTGACAACGACGCGACGGCGAATGCAATCTGGTCGCACCCTGGTGGGTCGGGAGGCTGGAATGGCCGAACGAGACACGGCTACGGGTACGCTCGCTGCGACGGCCGCCTCCGACAAGCCGTTCGCGGTCGTTCCACTGTCCGTCGCTTTGCCCAAGGGCGGCGGCGCCATCCGGGGCATCGGTGAGAAGTTCGCGACTAACCCGGTGACGGGCACGGGTACCCTGAGCGTGCCGCTGGCCCTGAGCCCTGGCCGCTCGGGCTTCGGACCTTCGCTCGCCTTGGCGTACGACTCGGGCGCCGGCAATTCCCCGTGCGGTTTCGGCTGGGAGCTTGATCTTCCCGCCATCAGGCGCAAGACGGACAAGGGGCTGCCGCGCTACGAGGAAGCAACCGACAGCGACACCTTCACCCTGTCGGACGTCGAGGAACTGGTTCCCGAGTTTCGCAGAACACCCGGCGGCGAGCTGGCGCTCGAGGACGGCCGCCCCATCGTCCATGACGACGGCTGGGTAGTGCGGCGCTATCGCCCGCGGGTCGGCGCGCAGATCGCGCGGATCGAGCGGTGGACCAGGAGCGACAGTCCTCGCGATGTGCATTGGCGCTAGGAGGCAATGCTTTAAGAAAGGATGTAATACTTTGAATGCTGCCTGGCCATCGCATTTGTGCCCTTACGCAGATTACTCTAGATCAGCGCTCCAGAGTTCAATGTCTCCCACGTTAATTAAGCGCTCTTATCTAAATCCGCTGCTTAATTAAATTAAGTGCGCCTTGGTTAAATAACGGGCGCGGCTGATACTGGGTTATGTCAGATTCCCAATCCAAACATCGGTTGGGTCGTTTCGTCGAGACGATCGCTGCCAATGAAACAGTACGGGCGTTCGTAACACCACCGTTGCCGCCCGAGCCGGCGATTGATGTGCTTTCATTGCTGGAGCGTCTCAGCTTGGCCGAGCGCGCGCTCGGGCGCTTGGATGGTAGTCCTGAGCGGGCTGACAAACGAAATTGTCGTCAATCTCGTGAAGTTCAATGGGCTGATCGTTATCGCCGAGGACGGAAATGCCAATACCAATGAGGCCGACACGACATACACTCTGCAAGGTAGCGTACGCCTGGAACCTGATGATATGCGAGCAATCGCACGCCTGGTCCGGGGGGCAGACGGCGCAGTCGTGTGGTCGAGCGACTACGACGTCAATATAAAGGGTCGAAGCATTCTCGACGCCCAGATGGCCATCGCGCGATCAATCGCGGCGGCTGTGGCGGCCCCAGTCGGAGCGGGTGCGGAGGGCCCAGTAATGCCGAAAGTTGGAACCGGCAGCGTTCGGAGTTAGGCCCCTTTTTCGCCGCCGCATGAGCTTCAGTGAGGCGTGGGCAAGTTTTCGGGTTCCGACGACACGGGCGAACTTCAATCCACCATCGCTACTATTGGTGTGATGGCTGCGGCAGTAAGACCAGCGTGTGGTCGAGGATGTCTTGTGCGACAATACCCAAGGCGATGGGCTGCCATAAGGTGTACGATCACAGGTCAACGACAGCCGGGCGACTGCGCCTTGAACAGCTTCTGCTGCCGACCCTAAAAGCTGAAGGATTATAGCTGCGAAAGCGCCTTGTCGACGCGCTCGCGAGCCTTGTTCGGCAGCTTTCCGGACTTGATAGCCTCAAGGTTTGCGGGGGTATCACCCACCACCACAACCTCGACCATGCCCATAGAAAAATGCGGCGTGCACTTGATCACGTAAGCTCCCGGTACGGTGAAGGTCTGCTTCAGGTTCTCATTGACCTTGCTCTTGAAGGCTTCGGCGCCTTCAGGAATCATATCCTTTACGGTTTCGGCATTGTGCCCCTTGTCCATCGGCACAAAGGTCACAGTGTCGCCCGGCTTGATCTTAGTGAGTGCGGGCTCGAATACCATCACTCCGTCGGCCCCTTTGTTCATCATGTGAACCTCGAAATCGGCAGCTGCCGCCGGAACAGCGGTTGCCGCAAGCATAGATGCCGCGGTCAGATTTTTCAGAAGGCGCATGATCACGTACTCCTCTCGTGGTTGGTTGTTTGCGCTAGGGAAAAAGCGAGCGCGAGCCGTCGCGCCACCTCAGGCTCGCGTTTCGAAACGGTGATGGCCGCCGTCCGCCCGGACGAGGTCTGCCTGCACGTCTGGTCTGCGGTCAATCACCGATCGAATACTGGTCTCGTGCATCAAGCTGAATGCCGTCGACAAAGCATCTGCAGTGGTCGCATTGTCGGCGATGACCGTCACGCGCCTGTACAATGCAGCGGCTCCTCCGGTGTGAGGGTCGAGAATATGACCGAAGTGCTGTGCCTCATCGAAATGGAAGCCCGTCGCACTCGAGGTTGCGACTGCCTTGTTGGTGACTTCGAGAATCACGTCGGGAGACTCGTCCTGTCGCTCTGCGAGGCCGATCCGCCACGGCGTACCATTCTCCCTCGAACCTATCGCGCGGCTTTCTCCCATGTCGACAAGACTGCTAGTCACCCCGGCCCCTCTCAGCAATTCCACGATCCTGTCCGTGATGTAGCCTTGGGCAATGCCATTCAAAGTCACTGCCATCTTAGGTCGGGTCAGGATAATGCGATCCCTATTGAATTCGATGCCGTCGAAGCCCACGGCGTCGAGCGCATTTCTGATCTTTTCGGCCGGCGGGCCGGAGGGATCAGCTTCCGGCTGCATGAAGTGGTCGCGATATAAAGACCACAGTGGCTGCACAGTCGGATCGAATGCACCGCCGCTCATGGTCCAATATTCCTGGCAGGAGCCAAGCAAGGTCACCAGATCACGCGGAGGCGCGACTAGAGCACGGACCCTGTTCAATTCGGACAACGAGGATTCGTCGCGATAGAGACTGAACACGGCTTCCAGCCGGGCAACCTCGGCAACGACCGCATCGATCAACCGCGTGGCATGAACCTGGTTTTCGTGATTTAGAATAAGCGTTGCCGGTGCGCCGAGGGCTTGCCCGCTCCACCTGATGACTGTCGCCATAGGTTCCGCACGGGTCAGAAGGGGCAAGCCCGCCGTCGCGGCGATAATCGCAATAGCCCGGCGGCGAGTGTATCCTCTAGCCATGACCATGTCCCTCCAACTTCTTCTCGGGGTTTGTGGGGGTGGTGGTATCGGCATCGGCACCGCCTGAACCCAGCACGTAGGCCTGGGGGACATCACTGAATGCGACGACACGCCCGCCGTTCTTGACGGAAAATTGCCGTGCCGCTTCCTCCGTGGAGAAGGGGACCGCCTCTTCCGCCCCCATGCCGCCCCGCACGGAACTGCTGATGACGTAAAAGGCCTTTCGTGCGTCGATCCAGTTCGACTCACCTGGCTTTTCCCAACTCGGTGCCTTACTCATGTCGGATACATAGATTGCCGCGATGTCCTTCGGCTCTTCCGGTAGCATTGTGAAAGCCAGCGCGTCGCGGGCAGACGAGAACCAGATGGGTTCGGGAACTTGTGCATCGAGAATGATCTGGCCTTTCGGCCCGGGGTGTTCGAGCACGTTCATTCCGCAGTACCTGCCTACTGCTTCCGACGTCAGCGCGAACGGCGGCGGAGAGGCCCGTTGCTCCTCCCTGCACCCTCCAAGCAAAAAGGCCGACAATAGTATCCCGACCACCAAAGCGCGTGTCATAGCTCCCTCCTCGAAAATACGACCGCGGCAAGCGCGAGCGGCAATATGGTCCACGCGACAAGCGCTACAATCATCAATACGGCGTTAAGTCCGGAATGCTTTGCGACGCCGCCCAGGCCGGAAAGAGCGCTTGCGTCTCCAGACCCGAGGTTGAGCATCCGGTAGACGTCGGTTGGATTGAGCAGCAAGAACGTGTCCAGAAGACTGGAGGGAAGAGCGTGCCCCGCCGCCGCGACGAGTGCGCCGAGCAACGCCATGTCATAAATCAGGACGAACAGTAGCCAGATGCCGATGGCTATGCCGCCCGCCGTGCTCCGCTCGCTGACAATCGTGCTTGCCAGGTATCCGATAGCGACGAACACCGCACCCAAAAGCACGGACGACCCGATCATGGCGAGAAAGGCACGCCAACTGGCGGCGTCAATGTCAGGACTTGTGATCGCGAGGGCCAATGCGGCGGCACCGTAGCCGCAGAGTGTCGCGAAGGCGAGGATGGCGACATGCCCGAAGAACTTGCCGAGAATAACCTGATTGCGCCCGACCGGATAGCTTAAAAGCAGCTGCATGGTGCCGCGTTCCATCTCGCCCACGATCGCGTCGTGCGAGAGCAGGAGCGCGATCAACGGCACGAGAAAAATGGTGAGGCTGGATAGACTGACGATGACCACGTCGAGCTGGTTGACCCCGACGTTACCCGTCGGCGCGCTGCCCAGCGCAGTGAGGGTGAGCGCCAATGCTGCAAGGAGAAGTGTTGCCCCGAGCACCCACCGATTGCGCAACCCTTCCAGAATTTCCTTGCGGGCTACGATAAGGATGTTCTTCATTCGGCCGCCTTCCGCCCGCCAAGGAAATGGGCATAGAGATCGTCCAGTGTCGGCTCTACGAGGTGCACCCCGGCTACCTCCGCAGGATTGGCCGTGACCTCTCGAAGGAGTGCGACTTTGTCCTCCACCGTCACCTCGGTCTCGACCGTGTCGACACCTGTCTTCCTCCAGCCACTTCCAAATTTCCAATCGACCGGCGAACCACCGCCTGCAAGTTTCACGCTCACGCGGGTGGGCAAATGCGCAAGGGTTCGCAAAGTCTCCAGCGATCCATCGGCGACCTTCACGCCTTCGTTGACGATCACCACGCGATTGGCCCGTCCTTCAAGTTCGGTGAGTGCGTGCGACGAAAGAAGGATTGTGGTCCCAGCGGATCGCAGTTCGCCCAGGATATCGTAGAATCGTCGGCGAAGAGCCGGATCGAGGCCGCTCGTAGGCTCGTCCAGGAGCAGGACCCGCGGCTGGCCAAGCAGCGCCTGTGCCAGACCAAGTCTCTGCCGCATGCCCTTTGAATAGGTCCGGACCGGACGGTCGGCCGCAACCGCAGCCAGTCCAACCCGCTCAAGAAGCTCCGGCACCACGGAAACCTCAACCCGTTTCAGTCGCGCGTAGAAGGCCAAGGTTTCCCGCCCCGTCAAGGCCATGTGAAAGGACACGCTTTCCGGCAGGTAGCCGAGCCGCCTCCGAACCTCGAAATCGCCCTTGGCTGGGTCTTCGCCGAGAACAAGCACGTTGCCCGCGGAGGGGCGGATCAGGCCGAGCATAAGCTTGATCAATGTCGTCTTTCCGGCGCCGTTGTGGCCGACAAGCGCGACGGTTTCCCCTTCGTTGAGCTCGAAAGTAACGTCCCTGACCGCTTGGACGTTTCCATAGCGCTTGGCGACGCCTGAAATTGTTGCGGTCGGTGCTGTCATTGCACCGGCTCCTTTTGGGGGGGAGGTGCCATTAGGGGATGGCTGTCAACGACGCCCCCCGGCAGTAAGGCCGGGAACTGAGCCTGAGCCCAGCGGATGACCTGGACTGCGGGGCTGGTGGCCAGCACCTTCGCTTGGGGAGAGGTCCACATCACCTTGTCCATGACATCGTTCGGGCGGTAGGCGTTGTCGGCGATCCCGTCTCCATCGAGGTCGAACGCCGGATTGTCGCTCCAGTAGTTGCCACGGCCGTCCGCCGACCAATCGAGATACCGGGTTCCCACGTATTTGACCTGAGTGCGATTATTGATAAAGGCGTTTTCGCTCATAGAGTTGCCTTCTGATCCGGCCGTAAAGTGAATACCGATCGAACAACCTTCAAACCTGTTGCCCCTCAGTCGGTTGTTGTTGGCGTTGTAGATGAAAACGCACTTCTCCGGGCCCAGTCGCTCGCCCGAGAGGCTGACGTCGGGGCTCACTGGACTATCGTCTGAAGGCATTTTGTCAGCGGGGTCGCGGTTCCCGGCCGTTGTCCAGCGGCTCTGGGGCTGCATCCGCCCGATGACGGTGTTCTCCTCAATCTGCGATCCGTTGGCGAAGTTCAGCACGAGGCCATGATCGCGGTCTCCGTCAGACACATTGCCGATGATTTTCAGCTTGTTTGAGAACATGAGCGCGTAGCCGACTGCGTTCCCAGTAGACGTGTTGCCGCTGATCTCACTGTTGTTGGTGTACATGTAGTGAATCGCGAAACGAACGTCATGGAAGTTGTTGCCGCTGAACACATTGCGCTTGCTCGCGATGGTGAAGATGCCATCGCGGCCGAAGCTGACGTCGTTGCCGACGATCTTGGCACCCGGCGCATTCCAAACCGCGATGCCGTTGCCCAATTCGCTCAGGTGGCCCTTCTTCAGGCCGATGACCGTGTTGTTGCGGACCAAAGAATCGGTCGCCCCGTGGACGTAGATGCCGTAGAGGTTTCCAGTGACCTTGTTCCGTTCGATGAGCGCACCTTTCGCGTTCTCGGTCGCGAACACACCCGAGTCCGCGCCTTCGAGGTTCGTGCCCGATCCGCTGATCTCAAGGCCCCGGAGAACGACGCCCGCCGCGTCTATGGTAACGACGGTGCCTTTTCCGTCGCCTATGATCGCAGCCCCCGGCTCCCCTTCCACGGTCACAGGCTTGACGATCTTCACGGGACCCTTGTGCTTGCCTGGTTGCAGGGTAATGCGGTCCCTCGGCGATGCCGCCTCCAGGATCGCTGCCAGGTTATCGGCAGGTGTGACCATCCGCTCTGCGGCCTCGGCGGGGATGGCGATGGCGACCCAGAACGCCACCATCGCTATGATCGTCACGCGCACCATCATACCGACTTAGGTTCGACCATCATGCGACCTTTCATTTCCATGTGCATCGCATGGCAGAACCACGTGCAATAATACCAGTAGACACCGGGCTTGGCCGCCTTGAAGGTCACCGATGCCGTCGCCTGCGGCCCGATCTCCATGTTGATGCCGTAGTTGACGATGCAGAAGCCGTGCGTCAGGTCCTCGACCTCGTCGATATTGGTGACGTATACGGTCACCTCGTCGCCCTCCTTGACGGTGAAGGACGTCAGCCCGAACGCGGGAGCCGCGGACGTCATGTAAACCCGAACCTTGTCACCATCGCGAATGATTTCGGAGTCTACCATGAGGTCGATATTGTCCTTTTTGGCCTGAGCGACTGCGTCGGCGAAGAATGGGTCTTCGCGCTTCCACACATGGAGCGGATTGATCTTGGACGCATGCACGATCGTCGCGTCGTGCGGCTCGGCGAAGGAGGGGCCGTCGTGAACGAGCACCATTTCGTCGCCCGAGATGTCAATCAGCTGATCGCTCTCCGGCTTCAGTGGGCCGGCGTTGAGGTAGCGGTCCTTCGAGAACTTGTTGAGCGAGATGAGCCACTTGCCGTCAGCCTCCTTGGTCTGACCCATCGAGGAGTGGTTGTGTCCCGGCTGGTAGTGGACGTCCAGCTTCTGGCGGATAGGATTGACCTTCTCGCCTTTGAACGCCCGAATGGCGTCCTCGATGTTCCACTTGCACACTTGGCTGTCGAGGAACAGCGTGGTGTAGGCGTTTCCCCTCCCGTCGTAAGCCGTGTGCAGCGGCCCAAGCCCAAGTTCAGTTTCGGCGACGACTGTGTCGCGCGGCTCGATCTTGTCGTCGAAGAGGTCGTCGAACTTGCGCACGTCGAACACCGTGACGGTCGGTGAGAGCTTGCCGTTGGCCACGAAGTGGATCCCGTCCGGGGCCGTATTTATACCATGGGGACTGTTCGGGACCGGAATGTAGCGGGTGTACTTCGAACCGTGGGAGCCATCGATTACTGGAACGCCGCCGATTTCCTTGAAGTCACCGTTGGCGACCGCTTCTTCGATGCGTTTGAGGTTAAACACCACGACCCAGTCCAGGTCCTTGCTCATCATCTCTTCGAGGGTCACGCCGCCCTCTGAGTTGTAGCAGGTGGAATAGCAGTACTTGCCTTGATAGTCGGCATCGACGTTGTCGAGGTTGCCGTCCACGATGACCTGCCAGGCGACTTTCATCGTCTCGCCATCGACCGCGGTGAAGATGGAGCGGTACTGCTTCGGATCGTCCAGTACTTTGCCGTCGTTGGGGATCGGGACACCGTCTTCGCCATTGCAGAACACGTAGCCGGTCTTGGGGAACTTCTGGACGCGCAGGCCGTGCACGGTGTGCTGGTTTGGAAGCTCGATGATCTTGTCGCACTTCATGACGTCAAGGCGAATACGGCAGACCCGCGTGTTGGACTTGTCGTTGGCGAAGAGATAGCGGCCGTCGTAGGTGCCGTCCGTGAAGGATGGGTGCGGGTGGTGAAGGTCACCGTTCTGGTAGACGCCGCCGCGGTCTTTGAGAAACTCCACCGTCTCCGGCCGCATGTTCTCCGTAAGCACCTTCAGGCTCTCGTTCGTCTGACCCCATCCCGTGGCACTGCAACGGTTGAACACAGGAATGCGCATGATTTCGCGCATCGACGGAACACCGACGATGCGGACTTCGCCTGACTGGCCGCTCGAGAAGAAGGTGTAGTATTCGTCGAGCTCGCCAGGTTTGACCTCCCACTTTGCGCGTTCCTGGGCCATCGCTGGAGATGCCCCACCCGAAAGGCCCAACGCACCGCTGGCCGTCGCCGCTCCTGCGGCCGCAGCCACGGCAGTGGTCCCCAGTAGTTGACGTCTGTTGAAAAGGGGCAGTTTTTTGTCTTCATTCGACATGGTATTTGCCTCCTGGGGTGCGGCCCGCATACGTCGCGTGCCTATTTGACCGGTTCTCCATTATGAGTAACGAGCGTCTTTGGTGGTTTATTTTCTCCTCTCGATTCCGGAGTTGACAGCGCCATGAACTTTTCTCGCTTGAGCCGTACCTGGATCATGTGGGGACAGCGCTGGTCATCATGGTAGAGTTCCTGGCAGTGCATGCAGTAGATGCACTCGTTGACGTTGATCGGGCCTTCAGGGTGTATCGCTTGCACCGGACATTCCTTCGCGCAACGCTGGCAGGGCGTTCCACATTCGGGCCAGCGCTTCAACCATTCGAACGTCCGGATACGACCTGGAATGGCAAGTGCCGCCCCAAGCGGGCAGAGGTAGCGGCAGTAGAACCGCTCGATAAAGAGGCTGGCCACGAGGAGTAGCAAAGCGAAGACAACGAATGGCCAGTCACGGATGAACTTCAGGATGATCGCGGTCTTGAACGGCTCGATCTCCGAGAGCATCTCCGCATAGGCCATCGAATAGAACGACATTCCGAAAAGCCCAAGGAAGGTCATGTATTTGATTGGCCAAAGACGCTCGTGAAGTCCCCACGGAACTTTCACCTGGGGTATTCTGAGGCGCTTCGCAGCCTGGCTCAGCAGCTCCTGCAGCGCACCGAACGGGCAGAGCCATCCGCAGTACGGACCGCGCCCCCAAAACAGCAGACCGGCCGCCACCGCGGCCCAAAGGATGAAAATCAACGGTGCCGCGAGGAAGAACTCCCAACTGAAATTGGTGACCAGCGCGTTCGTGAATGTTAGGACGTTGACAACCGACAGCTGGGCGTTCGCGTACCATCCGAGCCAGACGAGGGTGAAAACGAGATACCCGGTACGGATCCATCCGAACAGCTTCGGACGTTTGACCAGCCAGTCCTGGAAGAAGAAGATTGCCGTCAGGACGAGGAGCGCAGCGACGATGATCGCAATCGAGGCTCTGTTCATACCCCACATGCGCTTCCACAGCGGAGGCTCGCCGGGTTCCGGTTTCGCTTCCGCCGGATCGCTCTTCTCGGCGGCGGCGACCGGGACCTGCTCTTGCGAGGAGGTCTGCGTCACGGTGTAGTAGGTGGACGGAAGGGCGTATGGGATCGAATAGGGGATGACGGACTTGTCGCGCGCGCCCGTGCTGCTGCGTTGCACGAGCATTTCCAGCTCCCACGGCTCGGTCACCTCGAAGGAGAATTCCGGCGGCACAACGAACAGCGCTATCTCCCTCAGGCGTGGTGCGTCCGACGGCGCGAGAGCCGCGATCCTCGTATGGTCGCGATCGCGAAATCGCAAACCTTGCCCGCTCTGTAGCAATTCGACGCGATCGAAGATGCCGCCGCGGACGTAGGCGGAGCCTTTAAAGGAGTATGCCCCGTCTCCGGCCACGAGGATCGCGGACTGTCCCGGCTTGAGCTGGGTGGCGAGGCGCTGATACGCGACATCTCCAAGGAGCGTCTTGCCGATTGCGGGGACGCTCACAGGCGCAATGTATAGATCGATGAAACGGTCTTCCGGGTTCGCGGTTTCCGGGTGCGAAGCCGCTTCCGGATGTGAGGCCTCTTCAAAGGCCTTCGAAACCTCGCCAACCGTCAACCGCAGGCTCCGGACCGAGCCGTCACCGAGGAGGGTCTGCCAGTCGCTCGCCTGGTCTCTCGAAAGGTCGAGCGTTTTGACAACTGAAACAGGTCTAACACCTGCCGGACCGCTCGCGCCCAGGCGCTTGCTCCGGATGAGGTTGACGGCGGAGCGAACGACGCTGTCGCCCATGACGAGCACCGTGACGGTCGCTCCACTGACGATATCCACCTCCGGCGGGCGCTCAGCCCCGGAGGCTACCCTTCCAAGGTCTTTGCCGATAATCGAATTCAAGGCGGCGACGACTTTGGCCTGGGGAATTCCGACGAGGACGATCGGCTCGTGGTGTTCTATGAGCTTGAAGCCCCTGATAATTCCGGACGGATCGATGCCAACTGCGATGTGGATCGGCTTACCAGAATAGCCAACCGAACTGGTAAAATCGGAATTGAGGTAGACATACCCAAGCAGAACGTCACCTCGATAGACCGGCGCGATGGGGGGGTCTCCCACGGCGTCGCCGAAGCGGTCGGCACCCTCGAAAAGCTCGCTTGGCTGAACTCTTTCAAGAAAGGTGGGAAGCTGCCCGGCTGCGAATGCGGGGGTTGTGGACGAGAGGCCGACGAACGCGACCGCAAGCACGAGCATGCTTGCTAACCATGACGACCGAACTTTCTTTGAAAAGTTCATTGCGCTGGCCTTGGATTTCTTTGCAGTTCCGAGATGAGAATGTATCCTAACCTCGGCCGAAGACAACTCCTCGTTGGAAAAACGTACGCGTTTCAAATGGGCCCATATCCGGCAAGGGGAAGGCCTAACAGGAGTGGACTGCATGCCAGCAAAGACCTCCGATCCTTGGCATCTAGCGTCGTTGGACGAGCTTTTGGCGCTTGGTCGTGCCATGGAACAGGAAGCAATAGAAGGTTACCTCGCCCTCGGTCTTAGAATGACGGAGATGGGACACCCCGAGCTTGCGGCAGTGTTCGATGCGCTGGTCGCCGAGGAACAGGGGCACTTGAGCAAAGTGAATGAATGGGAGAAAGCACTCGGATGCAAAACACTTGCGGTTTCCGCCTATCCCCCGGAACACCTGTTCGATGACGAAGGAGCTGGGAAAGTGGCTCCCGAGATGTTGAGCGCCTACCGCGCTTTCTCGATAGCCGTTCGCAACGAGGAACGCGCGTTCGTGTTCTGGTCCTACGTCTCGGCCCATGCCGGGTCGGACGACGTTAGAGATGCAGCCGAACGAATGGCCCGGGAGGAACTCGGCCATGTTGCAACATTGAGACGCGAGCGACGACTGGCATTTCACCGGGAACGAGATCAAACTCTAACGGTCGACAAAGGCGATTTGCCGATGCTTGAGCAGATATTGTCTGGACAGCTCAGATCGTTGACGGAACTATCAAGGACAGACGGAGGCGACGACCTCCTGGCTCTTTCAAAAGAAGCCGAGCTGAGGTCGAGCTCGATGCGAGAATTCCCGCTACTTACCACTCCGCGCCCGGGGAAGGCGACACGAAAGGCGGTTGAAAGTGCTCTGCCGCTCTGCGAATTCCTAGCGGACTGCTACCTCGACATCGGAGATCGCGCGGCCGACGAGAAAGAGGCCGGTCGGGCCCGCGAGTTCGCCTCGCAGGTCATTCACTGCCTCCGGGCTCTTCGAGGGCGCCAACTCTAGTATGATACGAGGGACGTTCGATCCGAAACTAGAATTCTTTCCACAGAGGATGAACGGAAGATGGTGACGCCGTAGGCCATCGTCCATCGGAGCGTGATATTTTGCCCAAAGAGTAAGGGCGATACGCGGGGCGCTTTGGCGCTATCCATCACTAGCAAAACAAAAGCGCCCGCCTGGTAGGACGAGCGCTTCAAACTGCACATTGTCTTCGCGGACTTAGCGAGCGCCAGCTCTTGCGATCCGCTTGATTTCGCCGCGATCGATGCCAAGGTCATGGAGTGAGCGATTGCTCATGCGGCCCAGTTCGGAGACCGTTGGCAACAATGAACGGCTCATCGGCACCCCCGCCGAACTGAGCCTTAACCCCGGAAAATTCCAGCTCCCGCTGGCCCAAAATCGGGTAGCACTTCAAAAAAACCGCTGGAGCGAACTTAAAACTGGATAAAACCTGGGGGCAAGGTCAATTCCTGATGTCATTAGGACGAAAGCGAACAGCCCCCAGCCGGATCGAAAAGATGCATGCGGTTCATGTTGAAGGAAAGCGGCATACGCGAACCTGGACGCGGCTCACTTTCCGGATCGACATTGGCGCAAAGGCTCACCGGCCCGATATCGAAGTAGTTCATCGTCTCCGGTCCAAGCGGCTCAACGAGATCGATATTCGCCTCGACCGTTTCGAAGCCGGGTTTTGGTGTCAGACTCGATATCGATTCAGGCCGGATACCGAACACGACCGGGTTGCCTGCATGTGGCCGGTACTGCCGATAGATTGAGCTTCCATCCTGATGATGCCCAGGGTGCGCGCATTGCCGTGCAACATCTCCAGACCCTGGGCAGGTCACGCATCCTGCACATCACCGGCGTGCAGAACTACCTCGCCGCCCGGATCCGTGCGGATGCCTATAGGGAACTTGTGGGCTCATCCGGCCAAGTGATGTTCGGCGAGTGGTCCGAAGAATGGGGACACTCAGCAATTGATGCTGTCTATTCGCAATCAGGCCCAAAACCTGATGCAATCTTCTGTGGAAGCGACGAAATTGCGCGCGGCGTCATCGATGCGCTTCGCGACCGGGGTGTGTCGATCCCTGACGACGTCGCCGTCGTTGGGTTCGATAACTGGGAGGTCATCTCGAAGCAAACACGACCACCGCTCACGACGATCGACATGGAACTCAAGGAAATCGGGCATCGTGCGGGCCTCGCGATCCTCGGGCTTTCGCGCCGCGAAAAGCTGGAGCCGGGCATCGTTCGGCTTCTTTGCAGCATCGCGGCACGAGGCTCCGCGTGACACATGAAAACGCCCGGTTGCCAAGCTTGCGGGCTAAATTAGATCCTGCGCGCTAAAGACCACCCGCGAACGCGCTTCGAGCCCCGAGGCCTGTCACGGATTGTTCGCCATCGACCTTGGCTAATGCGGAAGCGGGCCTTTCGCCTAATTTTTCTTCGTGCCCAATTTTCACGCTTGACAGCGGGATTGCGGGTGTCATTGTAAAGCGGTTTAGTAAATCGCTTTACAAGCTTAGTTATCCTGTCAGGGAGACATGATGTCCAGCAAGCGTGCTACAAGCCTGAAGGATGTCGCCGATGCCGCTGGCGTATCGGTAGCGACGGTATCACGGCTTCTGAACGGTTCGCTTCAACTTCCCCCTGAAACCAAAGAGCGCATCGACAAGGCAATCCGGGAACTTCGCTACGAGCCGAACCCGCATGCGCGCCGTCTGAGCCGCGGCCGTTCGGAGACGATCGGTCTTGTGGTGCCGGATATTGCCAATCCGTTCTTCGCAACGCTTGTTGCTGCTGTAGAGCACGAGGCGGATAAGCGCGGCCTCGCCCTGTCGCTGCATGCGACGCTCAACCGCCCTGGCCGTGAGATCTCATATGTGACAGGGCTTGCGCGCAACCATGTTGATGGCCTCATCTTCGTTACCAACCATCCAGACGACGGCGAACTGGCGGCAGTGATCAACCAGGCCGGCAAGGTCGTCATCGTCGACGAAGACGTGCCGAATGCGATAGTGCCGAAACTCTTCGCCGATAACGAGGAGGGTGGCTATCTCGCGGGTCGGCATCTAGCAGACCATGGGCATAGGCACATCGTCTACATCGGCGGCCCACAGGAAATGATCAGCACGCGCCGCCGCTTCCTCGGCCTGGAACGCGCGCTTATGGAGCGTGGAGAGCCGTTCCAGGTGACACGCTACGAGGGCAGCTTCACGGTGGAATTCGGCCGGCAGGCGGCGCGCCGTTTTATCGATGAGGGCAAGCAGGCGACGGGCATCTTTGCCAGTTCGGACGAAATAGCGATCGGCTTGATCGAAGTGCTGCTTGCCGAGGGCGTCTCGGTTCCCGGCGAGGTTTCGGTGATCGGCTTCGACGACGTCGGACCGCTGCATCTTTTTGCGCCGCCGCTGACCGCCATACGCCAGCCCGTCCGGGCGCTTGGCGAACGCGCCTTGGCGCTCGTTCTGGAAACAAACTGGCAGGAGCCCGAGACCTTGCGCTCCGAGGAACTGCTGCCGGTCGAAATCGTCGTGCGGAACTCCGTTGCACCGCCGTCGAAACAATAAAAAAGCAACGAAGATGAACCTAACCAGAGGAACAAGACATGACTATTCTGACACGCAGGACGTTCACGACTGCACTCGCGACCACGGTCTTTGCCGGCATCTCGTTCGGGAGTGCCTTCGCCGCTGAAAAGACCTTCGCGCTTGTGCAGATCAACCAGCAGGCGCTGTTCTTCAACCAGATGAACGAAGGCGCGCAAAAGGCGGCCGACGCGGCCGGCGCCAAGCTGGTGATCTTCAACGCCAATAACGACCCGGCCGCGCAAAACAGCGCCATCGAAACCTATATCCAGCAGAAGGTAGACGGCCTCGCGGTCGTTGCAATCGACGTTAATGGCATCATGCCAGCCGTGCAGCAGGCCGCCGCCGCGGGCATTCCCGTTGTCGCCATCGATGCGATTCTCCCGGAAGGCCCGCAGAAGGCGCAGATCGGCGTCGACAATGCCAAGGCTGGTGCAGACATGGGCAAGTTCTTCCTCGATTATGTGAAAAGTAACATGGGCGGCAAGGTGAAGTATGGCGTTGTCGGCGCACTGAACTCCTTCATCCAGAATGTCCGCCAGGAAGGCTTCGAAAAGACCGTCAAAAGTGTCGAAGGCGTCACCACCGCTGGCGTCGTCGATGGCCAGAACATCCAGGACAACGCGCTGGCCGCCGCTGAAAACCTTATCACCGGCAACCCCGACATGAACGCAGTTTACGCCACCGGCGAGCCAGCGCTGATGGGCGCCATCGCCGCTGTCGAAAGCCAGGGCAAGCAGTCTGATGTCAAGATCTTCGGCTGGGATCTGACCGCCCAGGCAATCGCCGGCATCGACGCGGGCTACGTCACAGCCGTGATCCAGCAGGATCCGTCCGCCATGGGTGCGGCGGCCGTCGATGCCCTCAAGAAGATCTCGGACGGCGGCAGCGTCGAGAAGACGATCTCGGTGCCGATCACTATCGTCACCAAGGAGAATGTCGAACCCTACCGGGCCGTTTTCAAATGATCTCTGACAGACAGCACCCAACCGCTGTCGCAGGATCCGGGGGCGGAGAAATTCTCCCCCGGCAGTCCGGCGAAGGCGGCAATCGCCAGCCCCGCATTTCCTTGAAGGGCATCCGCAAGAACTTCGGCTCGCATCAGGCGCTGCGCGGCGTCGATCTCGACATTTATCCCGGCGAATGCCTGGGATTGGTCGGCGACAACGCAGCCGGCAAGTCGACGCTGACCAAGGTCATCTCCGGTACCTATATCCCCGATGACGGCACGATCGCCGTCGACGGACAGGAGGTTCGCTTCAGCGGACCGGCCGACGCCCGCGATAGGAATATCGAAATGGTGTTTCAGGACCTCAGCCTGTGCGACCATGTCGATGTGGTCGGCAATCTGTTTCTGGGCCGCGAACTGACCAAGGGACCGTTCCTCGACCGCGCGCGCATGCTGACCGAGGCCCGCGCCATGCTGGATGCGCTCGAGATCCGCATCCCACGACTTGGTGCTAAGGTGGAGAAACTGTCGGGCGGTCAGCGGCAGGCGATCGCTATCGCGCGCGCCGCGTCCTTCAATCCGAAGGTGCTGATCATGGACGAGCCGACATCGGCTCTTGCCGTGGCGGAGGTCGAGGCCGTGCTCAACCTGATCAACCGCGTCAAGGCCAAAGGGGTGTCGGTCATCCTTATCACCCACCGTCTGCAGGATCTCTTCCGCGTTTGCGACCGTATCGCCGTCATGTACGAAGGCACCAAGGTCGCCGAACGCGATATCGCCAAGACCGACTTGCAGGATCTTGTGCAGCTCATCGTCGGAGGGCAGAAGCATTGAGCGCCTATACCGAACGCGCGGCCGGATCGCCGGTCGCGGACTTCCTTTCCGAACACGCGCAGGTGCTGTCGATCACCGTGTTCTTCCTCGCTTGCCTCGTCTTCTTCTCCGCCACCACGGACACGTTCCTGACGCTGGGCAATATCCTCAACGTCGTGCGCCAGGCCGCTCCCATCCTGGTCGTCGCGGTCGCGATGACGCTTGTCATCATCACTGGCGGCATCGATCTTTCCGTCGGTTCGCAGGTGGCGCTGGTTAATGCGGTGGCGGCAATCATCATGGCCATGGGCTATCCATGGCCGACTGTAGTGATCGGCATGATTGCCTTTGGCGCGCTGATGGGCATCGCCCAGGGCTGGTTCATTGCCTATCAAGGCATCCCGGCCTTCATCGTCACGCTCGCGGGCCTCTCCATTCTGCGAGGTTTCGCGCTGTGGCTGACGCAGGGATATTCGATCCCGATCAAGGATGCGCCCGGCTTCTTCTGGCTCGGCCGGGGCGAGTTCCTCGGGCTTCCGGTTCCGGCGCTGATAGCCGTGCTTGTGGCCGTGATCGGCTACGTTGTGATCGCCTACACGAAATACGGCCGGCAAGTCGTCGCGGTCGGCTCCAATCTCGAGGCCGCACGCCGCGTCGGCATGCCGGCGAAATGGATCGTTGCCTCGGTCTACATGGTGTCAGGGATTGCCTGCGCATTGGCCGGACTTCTGATCGCCGCCCGTCTCGGCTCCGGCTCGTCCAACGCAGCCGTCGGTTTCGAACTGCAGGTCATCGCGGCCGTGGTGCTCGGCGGCACATCGCTGATGGGCGGACGCGGCAGCATTCTCGGCACGGTGCTCGGGACACTCACCATCGCCGTCATCGGCAACGGGCTGATCCTGATGCACATCTCGCCCTTCTTCACGCAGATCGTGACGGGCGCCATCATCCTCGTGGCAATCTGGCTCAACACCAAGATCTTTACCACTAACTTCCGCTTCGGCGGAAAGAAGAAGTGAGGTCGGCATGAGCGAACTTTCAGAAGCCCATGTGCGCTCGGGCAAGGTGATGACCGTAGCGGGGGCAATCCCTGCTTCTGCTCTCGGCATCACGCTGATGCACGAGCATATCCTCAACGACTGCCGCTGCTGGTGGCATGCACCGAAGACGCCGGAGCGCCAGTACCTCTCCGACAGCTTCGTCTGCATGGAGATCCTGAGCGAGCTGCGCCAGGATCCTTTCGTCAACAAGCACAACATCACGCTGGATGATGAGCCGCTGGCCATCACCGAGCTCAAGGATTTCGCCGCACATGGGGGACACACCGTTGTCGAGCCGACCTGCCAGGGCATCGGTCGAGATCCCCGGGCACTGAAGCGGATATCGCAGGCTTCCGGGCTCAATATTATCATGGGCGCCGGCTACTATCTTGGCTCGTCGCATCCGGCAAAGGTCGCCGGCATGACGATCGACCAGATCGCCGACGAGATCGTTCAGGAAGCAACCGCCGGCGTAGATGGCACCGACATCAAGGTCGGATTGATCGGCGAGATCGGGGTGTCCTCGGATTTCACTGATCAGGAAGAGAAGTCACTGAGGGCGGCGGCGCGGGCGCAGGCGCGCACCGGTCTTCCGCTGATGGTGCATCTGCCCGGCTGGTTCCGGCTCGGCCACAAGGTGCTTGATATCGCGGCGGTGGAGGGAGCGGAGCTTCGCCACACCGTGCTCTGCCACATGAACCCGTCGCATGACGATCTTGCCTATCAGGGCGAGCTCGCGTCGCGCGGCGCCTTCCTGGAATACGACATGATCGGCATGGATTTCTTCTACGCCGACCAGCAGGTGCAGTGCCCGAGCGACGAGGAGGCGGCGCGCGCCATCGTCAAGCTGGTGGAGCAGGGGCATATCGATCGCATCCTCCTTTCCCACGACGTCTTCCTGAAGATGATGCTGACGCGCTACGGAGGCAATGGCTATGCCTACATTCTCAAGCACTTCTTGCCGCGGCTGAAGCGCCACGGGCTGACCGATCAACAGCTCGATATTCTCATGTGCGACAATCCGAGATCGGTATTCGAGGCCAAGGCCTGACCGCAGAACGTTTATAGAAATGGAAAGACCATGACAAAAAAAGTCCTCCTCGTCGGCGAGAGCTGGGTCAGCTCCGCCACCCATTACAAAGGCTTCGACCAGTTCGGAAGCGTCACCTTCCATCTCGGCGCCGAGCCGCTGGTAAAGGCGCTCGAAGGCAGTGAGTACGAGCTGACCTACATGCCGGCCCATGAGGCAGTTGAAAAATTCCCCTTCGATATGGCGGGGCTCGACGTCTATGACGTGATCATCCTGTCGGATATCGGCGCGAACTCGCTGCTGCTGCCGCCCGCTGTCTGGCTGCATTCGAAGACGGTGCCGAACCGGCTGAAGCTCATCAAGGCCTGGGTGGAAAAGGGCGGCGGCCTGTTGATGGTCGGCGGCTATTTCTCCTTCCAAGGCATCGACGGCAAGGCGCGTTGGCGCCGCACGCCGGTCGAGGATGTGCTCCCCGTCACCTGCCTGCCATATGACGACCGCGTCGAGATTCCAGAAGGCACGGGAGCCGTCATCGCCAAGGCGGACCACCCCACGGTAGCAGGCATGAGCGGTGAATGGCCGCTGCTGCTCGGCATCAACGAGGTGGAAGTGCGCGACCGCGCCGACGTCGAAGTCGTCGCCCGCCTGCCGGACGATCAGGGCGGCCATCCGCTGCTCGTCACCGGAACGTTCAAAAAGGGGCGCAGCGCGGCGTGGACATCCGATATCGGCCCGCACTGGCTGTCGCCCGCCTTCTGCGAATGGGAAGGCTATGGCCGCCTGTGGAAGAATATCCTCGGCTGGCTGAGCGACAAGCGCTGAGGCGTCGATGGCCCTTGGCGCGCTTCAGCGCGCCAGGATCGCCTGCAGCTCGTCGGTGGTCGGGAAGGCCGAGCGGGTACCGCGGCGGCTGACTGTCAAGGCGGAGGCGGAGGCGGCGTGGCCGATGGCGCGGGGGTCGAGCTCGACGCCGCGCAACGCGGCGGAAGCCAGCGCCACCGCCATGAAGGTGTCACCGGCGCCTGTTGTGTCGATCGCCTTGGTGGACACGGCCGGAATGGTGGCGATAGCGGCCCCACGGCTTGCCAAAAGGGCGCCGTCGCCGCCGAGCGTCAGAACGACGTGGCGCACGCCCGATTGCAGCAGCTTTTCGGTCGCGGCCGTGTCGGATGAACCGGTGAGGCTCTCCGCCTCGCCTCGGTTCAGGAATGCGATGTCGACCAGCGGCCAGAAGTCGCCGAAATAGGGCCTGAGGGGCGAGGGGTTGAAGGCGGTAACGAGGTCGCGGCGGCGGGCTTCCTGGAGCAGGCCAAGCGTGGTTGCCTCGCTGAGATTGCCCTGCAGGACCATGAGGTCGCCTGATACGGCGGTGTCGAGCGCAGCGATGGCCTCTCCCGGCGTCAGCGATCCGGCTGAATCGGTGGTGGTGACGATGGCGTTTTCGCCATCAGGCGTGGTGAAGATGATGGAGAAGTCGCTGGAACGGCCGGCAAGCGCAATCAGCTTGGCCTCGACCGGTTCTGGCGCCAGTTGATCACGAATGGTCTGGGCGCGGAAATCCTCGCCCACGGCCGCAACGAGGGTGGTGGGGAGGCCTGTGCGGGCCATGACCACGGCCTGGTTCGCACCCTTGCCGCCAAGGTCGCGTGTTTCTTCGCGGCCAAGGATCGAAGCCCCGGCTTCCGGCATGGTCGAAACGGATATGGTTTCGTCGACGGCGACGTTACCGATGACATGAGCACGAACATTGGCAGGCATGGCTGGCCTTCGAAAGGAAATGAAAATGCAGACGATTTCGGATAACAATTCAAGCGCCATAAGGGAAATATTCGGCACTGACAAGGCGCTGATCGGGATGATCCATTGCTCGCCCTTTCCCGGCGCCCCGCGCTACCGCGGCGCGACTGTCGATGCGATCTACGATGTCGCGATGCGCGATGCCGAGGCACTGATCGAGGGCGGCCTGCATGGCCTGATCATCGAAAACCACGGCGATATTCCCTTCTCGAAGCCCGAGGATATCGGCCCCGAGACATCCGCCTTCATGTCCGTCGTCACCGACCGGATCAGACGGGCGACCGGCATCCCGATGGGCATCAACGTGCTTGCAAACGCCCCAATCCCGGCCTTCGCCATCGCCATGGCCGGCGGCGCCAGGTTTATCCGTGTAAACCAGTGGGCCAACGCCTATGTCGCCAACGAGGGCTTTATGGAAGGTCGCGCGGCCGAAGCGATGCGCTACCGCTCGGCTCTGCGTGCCGAGCACATCAAGGTCTTCGCCGACAGCCATGTGAAGCATGGCGCGCACGCGATCACCGCCGACCGGACGATCGAAGAACTGACCCGCGATCTCGCCTTCTTCGACGCTGATGTGGTGATTGCCACCGGCCAGCGCACCGGCAATTCGGCGACCGTGGAGGAGATCGAGACGATCGGCGCCGCGACCCATCTGCCGCTGCTCGTCGGCTCTGGCGTTACGAAGGAAAATATCGTCGAGATCCTGAAGCGGACGAACGGCGTCATCGTCGCGTCCTCGCTCAAGGAAGGCGGCGTCTGGTGGAATCCTGTGGAGCTCTCCCGCGTCAAGGCCTTCGTCGAAGCCGCGCGTCCCGGTCTGGAAGGCTGATATGAGCGAGACACTGTCCGAGCAGATCCTGCGTGAAAATGCCGCCGTCTTCGATGCGATGGTAACCCATCGTTTCGTCAAGGACATCGAGGCAAACCGGCTCTCGAAGGAAGTCTTCGAACGCTACCTCGTTTTCGAGGGCGCCTTCGTCGATACCGCCATCTCGATCTTTGCCTTTGCAGCCGCCAAGGCAGAGACGATCGCCCAGAAGCGCTGGCTGATCGGCGTTCTCGATGCGCTGGCCAACCAGCAGATCGCCTATTTCGAAAAGACCTTCGCCGAGCGCGGTATTGATCCCGCGGCCTACAACACGGCGGTCCCCGAAGTGGCGGCGTTCCGCCACGACATGCTGGCGATCTCTCGGGATGGTGGCTACCTCGACACGGTCGCCGCCATGTTTGCCGCCGAGTGGATGTACTGGACCTGGTCGAAGAAGGCCACCCGTTACGAGGTGAGCGATCCGCTACTCAAGGAGTGGGTGGACCTGCACGCGCATGAGGACTTCGCGGCCCAGGCGATGTGGCTGAAGGCAGAGCTCGATGACGCCGGCGAGGGCATGAGCCTGGAGGAACGTTCCCGGCTCAGCGGCATCTTCGGCCGCGCGCAGGCGCTGGAGATCGCCTTCCACGACGCTCCTTATCTCTGAGGTGAAACCATGCTCGATATAGACGGCGATCGTCTCAACGCCCGGCTCGAAACCTTCGCCGCCATCGGCGGCACGGCGAAGGGCGGCGTCAATCGCCAGGCGCTGACAGAAGGCGACCGCCGGGCGCGGCGGCTTCTGGCCGAGCTTGCCTGGGCGAGGGGATTCCTCGTCTTTCAGGACCCGATGGCCAACCTCTTCATCCGACGCAAGGGCCGGGACGATACGCTCGCGCCGGTGATCATCGGCAGTCATCTCGACAGCCAGCCGGCCGGCGGCCGGTTCGACGGCGCGCTTGGCACCCTCTCTGCTTTCGAGGTGCTGGAGAGCCTGGAGGACGCGGGGATCGAGACGGAGCGTCCCGTTGTCGTCGTCTCCTGGACCAACGAGGAGGGGTGTCGCTTTGCGCCGGGATGCATGGGATCCATGGCCTTTTCGGCGGGTGAGATTCCAGCCGCCTGGCAGGGCAAGATCGCCACCGATGGCGCAGGCTTTGCCGAGGAACTGGCGCTGACGATTGCGAGCCTGCCGGAGGCCGAGATGCTGCCGCTCGGCTTTCCGGTTCACGCCTATATCGAAGTCCATATCGAGCAGGGGCCCTCTCTCGAGGCGAACGACATTCCGGTTGGCGTGGTGAAGGGTATCCAGGGCACGCGTTGGCTTGATGTGTCGGTTACGGGGCAGACGGCCCATGCCGGCACGACGGGACTGTCGTACCGCCGTGACCCACTGCGCGCGCTGACCGCCGCGCTGTCGGGCCTCTACGAGGCGGTGATGCCAGCCGATCCGGACGCGCGGTTTACGGTTGGGCGGATTTCAGCCGAGCCTGGCTCGGTCAATGCGATCCCGGACAAGGTCCACTGCACAGTCGATATGCGTCATCCAGAGCCATCGCGGCTGGATGATATCGAACGGCTCGTGACATCGCGCATAGCGGAGGAAGCGAAGCGGCAGGGATGCACGACTGAGATCGCCCGATCGTTCGATATGGCGCCCTGCGTCTTTTCCGACGCATTGCAGCGGGTAATCGAGCAGGCAGCAGCTGCGCGCGGGGTCAAAAGCGCGGTAATGCTATCAGGGGCCTTTCACGATGCGCTGTTCGTTAATCGCGTTGCGCCGGCAGCGATGATCTTCGTTCCGTGCCGCGATGGGCTCAGTCACAACGAGGCCGAGTATGTCGAGCCTGCACATGCCGTCATCGGCTGTGATGTGCTGGCACAGGCGACGCTTGCAATTGCCTGCGAGGGCGAAAATCGGCGCTCATGAGTTTGGATTGAAATATTTTCAATTCGGCCAATTTGAAGGATTACTTCCAAGGATTGATCGACAATCCGAGTTTGCCGCATAAAGTTAGACAAACTTTGGAATGCCGTTTCTTTGTAGTTCGCGAAACGAGCCCATACGCTTGAAGCGCTTCAATTGGCAGGCGCGCGATGGGCGACGCCCGGAGCGAGGTGAAGCAACGTCATATGAAAATTGCACGAGACCGATCCTGCATATGACAAGGGTGTCGCCGACGCTCTCGCAAAACTTGGATCGCTCTAGCGAACGAAATTCGGGGCAGCCTCGGCTGTCTCGTCCTGCCTGTCGTAATGCAGTGAGCCGTCACGGCGGAACTGTGATGCGTAACGAAATCCAAACTGACATGATCGGCCGCCGCGTGGCCTGATCTTCGCTCCTCTTGGCCATATCTGGGCGCTGGTCGGAGGCAAGGCCGAGGGGATGTCACCAGCGGCGTAATCCTGTCGCATATATCTGTCGGGAAACCGTGACTCTTGCAAGCGAGTTTTGCGACAGAATTCCCTGATTTTCCAGGGCCGACAATCTTGTCGAGAAACTCAGGATTTCTGCGACATGTCAGAAAATTGCCCGATTACTTTGCCGTCCACAAATGCCTGGTATTCCCCGCTCTCCCTTTGGAGATCCGCATGAGTTCCCGTCCAATAGCGGTGATTTGGTCCGAGGAACAAAACTTCGCTTTCAGCGTCCACTATGGAGAGATCATGAGTGACAAAAACCGTGGTGCATGTCTGCTGCAACTCCGCGATTGCATCTAAAACACCCTTCCGATTTATTTCATCCAGTGCTGCCGTAGGCTCATCAAGAATAAGCAGCAGGGGTTTGGCAAGAAGTGCACGCGCGAGCGATACCCGCTGCTTTTCTCCGCCCGACAAACGGCTGCCGCGCTCGCCGACGGTTGGCTCTCCCAATTCTTGGTGACGTTGCACCACGTCATGCAGGCCAAGCCTTAGAATGACCTTTTCTATTTCCTCCTGAGGCGCCTCTACGCCAAATGCAATATTTTCAGATATCGACCAATCGAATAGAAGGCAGTCCTGCTGCACGACGCTGATACTCGACCTAAAACCACCCGCATTTCCTTCAGTGACCAACGCGCCATCGATGAGGTATTTGCCACGATCAGCCATGGACAGGCACGAGATCACCTTCAACAAAGATGATTTTCCAACGCCCGATGGGCCGACTATGAACAGCTTCCCCCTAGCCGGCACCATAAGGGAAAGGTCGGCCAATAAGTCCCGTTCATTCATCGAGATCGCTATATCAGACAGTTCCAGGGTCATCGGCAATCGATCACAGCCAACAGGCTGCGTCAGCATTTCAGGTACAGGCGTCGAGAGAAGCTCCATAAGCAATCTGGCTTCTCCCAAGGAGGAGTTCACCTCCCGATAAACCCTTGCAAAGGTTTCGACTGGCTGCAGCAGCCGGATAATGTAAGTGTTCAGCAGTACTAAATTGCCGATGGTCATCGTCCCATCGGCAACATCCGAGGCCCCACGCCAGAGTACACCCGTCACGACAGCGCCGAACACAAGCGCCTGGAGAACGCCAAAAAAAGCTCTCTGTTGGAATGTCAAAGCCCACGCTTGATCGTTGACTTTGAGCTTGCGGTTTAAACGCTCAGCGAATTCATTGACCCTGTTGGCCTGCTGAACAAGTTCTGCATTAGCGACGCCATCAAGACCGAAATTCCAAGCGTCGATCCCGGTCTCCATCGCACTTTCAGTGGATCTTCTGATTTTGGCTGCCGATACGTTGGCGATGATCGCGTACAGGAGCAGCGCGGAAAATAGTAGCAACGCGATCCATACGTCGATCATGAAGGCTATAACCGACGCCGCAATGATCAGCTCAATAAATGTAGGTATCAGGAAGAAGGTCAGATTTGACGTGATTTCGCGGACCGCATCGAGGCCACGCTCTACGGTTCGGCCAATCTCGTAAGTCGTATATTCCTTCAGCTTACGATACGGCAGGGAAAGAGCATGTTCGAATACATGCCTCGTTAGGTGTCTTTGAAGACGCAGGTTCATTGGTCCGAATGTAAGCCATTGGGCCTGCTCTAGAGCCCCGACAACTGTCAGGCCAATTCCGAAAGCGATTATATAGCGAGTACCTACATTGACACTCGCACCTCCCTCGGCCAGCGCATCAATACCTAGGGAGAAGAATATTGGAAACAACGCTGAACCAATTGCGGTGAGCGTTATAGTGCATAATACCAACAGAAACAGAGCGCGCTGTTTGCTGTTATTCAGAAGCATATTGCTTATTACCAAAAATGCGTTTTGCGAGTTACCCATGAATATCGCTCCATTGCACAATATTACCGAGCAATAGCTGAGAATATTATTCTTCGATATTGCCATTGAATACATACTATCACTATTTTTATGCTTGACTAAGGTGAATATAGGAATAATTTTGCTTTTGCAGCATTTCGCTGCACCTTCAACCCGCAAATAGGAGGTATGTGATGACTACGCAGATTCTGAATCCGCCGCAGTTTGGAACCGAAATCGAGTTCGTCGATGGTGGCGATGCTAAGGTTCAAACCGCTGCAACGTGCGCCCGGTGCGACAGCAGCAGCCGCTGCGGCGCTTCCGGCAAGTCTTCCGGCTCGGCAAACTCGGTTTCGACTTAAAGAGCAACGGCGGCCCCACATCGGGGCCGCCACTTTCACAAGGAGGGTTGCAAGATGCTTTCGGTTTCCCCGTTCGTAATCAGTTCCGCGCCGACAGATGGCGCATGGCAGCTTTTCACGCCGGTAGGCGCAGCGCGCGTTACCGACGCAAATCTTGTGGCTGCTCTTGGCGAAATTAAACGGCTTCAATCTCGCGTTCACGAACGGGAAATTGAAAAAATTTTAGAGAGCCAGACGCTCCCAGTCACGGCCGCTCGGCAGTTCCTAGAGCGCCTGAGAGTGCTCCGAAAAGTCGAAGATATGAAAACCGTAATGGTTTTTTCTCCGTCCCGAAAACTCGCCGATGACGTTGCGCAGTTGATACTCGATCGTGACGCTGTGTCATGCCGCTCTTCTGCAAACATTGCAGATATCGAGGGCGCCGATCTTATCCTGGCTATTCAAGATCGTTACGAGCCTGAGCTCGCCAGGAAAATATACGCTGCGTGCAAATCGAGAAAAGAATCGATCTTGCTTCATTCATATTTTGTTTTCCGACATTTCATCGTCGATGGATTCTATTCGCCGGCGATCGACCTACCCGATCATTTCAGCGGTATCCATAATCTCGCTGGCCTTGATCGATCTTCAAAATTTAAGCCTTCTAGTTGGGCAGACTATTTCTTTTCTGATCCCTATGCGATCGAAACGCTAGCGGTACCAACATTTCCCGCCTCGCAAATCGAGACCGCAACCGCACTCCACCTTGCTTACATGCGGCTTCGCCCACTCATCGCAGATGGTGTTTCTCCGCTCTTCCCTGATGACCTCAGCACCGTGATCGAATTGAATCTCGACACTGGCCGCATTGAACGACACAGGGGCGTCCATTCAAATTTCAGTTCATCACCACGTGATATTTAGGGAGAGACCGTAGATGCGACACGCAAAAATATCGTCGGTCAACCAAATCGCACACGCAAGCCAGTTTGTTGACCCAGAAGTTGAAAGCGAAATCCGCACTTTTCACCAGCACTGTATCTCCGTTGCCGGCTCCCCACTGGAAAGCGCTCTGAGCCAGCCATATCTGTCGGTCGAAGACCTAAAGCGGGCGGAGGCCTTCGAAACAAGGTTTTCCCATATCACTCGAACGATTTCACTCGGGAAAAATATCCCTGAATCGATCTGGCGACTACCGTCCCTTGAAAAGGGTGGAACAAGGTCTGTCGACTTCCAGACTATTTGCCAAATCTTCTCACAAGCTCTTGGCGCTGACCAGGCCCGACGGCGGCCTTATCCCTCTGGCGGCGCCCTCTACAGTGTTGAAACAGTCGTTATCCTGGGGAACGTCTCAGGACGAGACGCAGACTTTGATGTTTTGCATTACCTGCCGGTAAGCAACGCTTTCGAGGTGCTTCAAGGAGAATATGATAGCGCCTCATATAATGACATCTATAAGATCGATCGCGCTGCGTTCTACGTAGTGTACCTCATCAGCCTTAAAAAGGCGATATTCAAGTATCGCTCTCGCGGTTATCGGCTCGCACTGATGGAAGTCGGATCGATGTACCAACAGATGCTTCAAATTGCCCAACAGCAAGAAATTCGGTCCCGCGTTCTATCTGGCTTTTCTGAGTACGCTCTGGCGAAGAGATGCGGGCTGGATAGCCGCATTCTGTTGCCGGGAATCATTCAGGCTTTTGCCTATCCGGAGGACGACTAATGCACCATTCATATCGCAGTTTCGCCTCCAGCACACCGAGATATCGGCTAACACCAGCATATCCGGCTTGCATCTGTGAACCTACTGTCTTCTCAGCAGATGACACCAACGATCTCAACGGTCACGGGTTTGGTTTTGGCCCAGGCGTGGCGGTCAAAGCCATGGGAGAATATTTTGAACGCTATACGGCGTTCCGAGCTGTAACCTCTACACAATCAGGTGCCATTGCAGACATGCGACTTAACGTCGATGAACAGGCCGCATTGGCGTTTGCGCTCCAGCAAACCTGCCACGATGATGTTCGCGACGACGTGCACGGCACGAACTTCCGTCTTGTAGACGTTAGCCGCTTGGGCTCCGATAGCAAAGCTCTCTACCCGGCAGTTCTTCTGTCATTGCACAGTTTTGACGCACAGCGCGACGCTCTATTCGCACCGATACGTGATACGTCCGGTTCGGCAATACATCGCAATGAACTCGACGCGTTTCGGGGCGCGCTGTTGGAGTTCGTTGAAAGGCAGTGCACAACGGCTATGTGGGTTTCCCGACGCTGCAACGCTATCGAGGGGAACAGTCTGAGGGGCAGCCTCACAGATGGGAAAGCCCAGAAAATTCACGATCAAATGTCTTCCAATGGCAGCCTGAGATTAATCGACATTTCTTTCCTGGCGGGGGTCAGCGTTAAGTTTTGCGAGTATCGCTCGAACGATGCAGATGCATTGGTCAATTTCTCCTGCGGCTGCTCTGCCGATCTCATTCCCGAAATGGCAACAACGAAGGCTTTTACAGAAGCTTGGCAAACGTCTCTATTGCTTCCTCAAATGGAATTCTTCAACAGTCGAGACTACGGCAGCACGTCTCTCAAAGAAAATTTCCAAGCTGCGAACAAAGCAGGATTTGAGCTTGGCGTCGAAGTCGCTCCACTGGAGATAGGAACGAGCATGCCAGACAGGAATATCGAGAGGCTCAAAGAAAATATTCTATCTGTCTCCAGCAACATCTATGTATACTCTCGCGCTATCAACCTGCCTGGAACCCAGCTACACTTTTGCCGAATCGTATCGCCGGATTTCTTTATCCATATGAACCCGGGCGATCATAATAATAATGATAACAAGTGGATAAGCCTGTTTTGTACAGATGAAATGAAGCGTTTGGAGGCAATGCCTTTTTCATGAGGTTAAAGCGAGATTTCCCGCTTTAACCTCTTTGAAGCCTACTCTTCCTGCTTGTTTGACCGCCTTGATACGTTGACGCCCAAACCGATACCCTTGGCAATTGATGAGCGCCGAGCGGCATAAGAGGGGGCAACCATCGGGTATTCGGGCGGAAGACCCCACTTAATTCGATATTCGTCAGGGTTTAGATTGTACTGAGTTTTCAAATGCCGTTTCAATGAGCGGAACTTCCGGCCGTCTTCCAAGCAAATTAAGTGATCCTTTTCTATCGATTGTTCGATAGGCACAGCTGGGCGCTGATGCGAGGCGAACGAAGGCCTTGTTTCCGGTACACCTTCAGGAACCTTATGCCCCTGTCCTAACGCGGCTTGAACGCTTGCGATAAGTGAAGGCAAGTCCTGCACGGGAACATCGTGTCTGCTTACGTAGGCGGTAACGATGTTTGCCGCTAGTTCCGTTATGTTATCAGATGAAGAATCTTTAGATTTAGAATACATGGAACAACCTACCTCTTTTCGAGGATAGATCACATGCGTGGTGCTCAGATGGCTGAGGTATCCCTCGCCTCATCTGAGCCAGCAGTTATCTACGCCAGCGAAATTTACCTGCTGACTCCAAAGCAAATGTCCCACTAAAGAGATATTCGCATAGAGAACAAAACGACAGTCAGAAAGTCGCTTTTGCAGATTTAGATAAGGTTGGATCTCAAGATGGTATCCTCGCTCATTTTGCCTGTTTCCTCACAGGTATCAAAAAATTATAATCGGTCAAGTTAGATAAAGTTATCGGACGCAACAAATACGTGTGGGTTTGATAGGTTCCAGCTGTGCAATCCCGTCCGAGATGGAGCTCGAGTCGGGTTTCGAGGCGGTGAAGGCGACATTCGATGCGTCGCTGCTCGACACCTTTGCCGCGGTGCTCGACATCATTCCGAATTTCGAGGCGGCGTGCACAAAAATGTCATTGCGACCCCACCGGCAATCGAGGAACCACTCCGTGCAGCGAACGTTTATGATTGCCAACAATGGAGGCTTTCATGGACACGGAGCACGTGAGACGCCGGGCGTTCGAGAAGCGGGAGCCGGAGGGTCGTCCGGAAGGCCAGGATCGACGTTGGTATGAGGCTGAGCGCGAACTGGCCGAAGACGACGACTTGCCCCAGACGTCTTCGCCTTCGCATCACAGCGCGACAACGATACCTGGAGACGAAAAGGCGAGTTCAGATGCCATTTCGTCAGAAGGCGGGCCTGGTTCGTTCAAGCCGGGTGAACTGGCCTCCGAGAATAAGTAACTAAGGAACAGCCTGTGCTGCAGAAGCCGGAACCTGATTTTCGAACGATGTCCGAAGCTGTACAGGCCTGGCATCGCCATTATGGCATTATCCCCAATGAGCAGTCGACAAGCGTACTCTGCCTGGCCGCGATAGAACTATACAACGAGGGTTACCGGTCCTTGGACGAGATTGCCGCAATGCTGATATCCACTTATGTTGGCCAAGAGGCCACCAGGGTAAACGCGCCGACGTCGGCTGCTGTTCATTGAGGCTGGTCGGTTCCATTCAGCGACGCCCGCCGGGATCCCGTCGTAGTCGATGATATAACAACCAAAAACCGCGCCGCCCTAACATCAGCGCAGCAGCCTTCGCTCCAGAAACGCCTGCATGTCACGGCGTCCGTCCACGACGCAGTAGACAACGACATCAGTGGCCTGCGATAGATCATGCGTCACGGCTTATGGTGCAGTTCCCGATATTCGGAGATTCCGATACCCGCCAACTCCTTCGGTACATTTCCGCCGGCGGGGAGTGCTTCAAGCTCGGCGCAGGTGCTTTCAATTTCCGTCAGGATGCGCTCTGCCGCCTCGGTCCCATAGCGGCTAGCGATGATGCGATAGAGCTCCTCGATGTCGCGTTCCGCTTCCTCAGCAAAACGACACGATATGGCATCAGGATTGGCTGTCGGCTAGACGCTTGCGGATGCGCGAAAAGGCGTACGCAACGGGGCGCACTTTGCCTTCCTCCACTTGCCGGTTGGTGAGCGCCAGTACCTTCAGGAGCGCCACCGTCTCTTGTGTTTCTTCGTATTGGCCGACGTCCTGAAGAATGGCTTTCGCCTCTCCATGAAGCGTAATGACGACCGGCTGCGTATTGTCCTTTAGCGTCCGGATAATCTCGGGCGCATGCGCCTTGAGATAACTGATTGGCTTGACCCGCTCTGAAAGCTTCATGCACTTACTCCCTATTGACCAGAATATAGATCATTAAGTGGTCAATGGAAAAGCAGCCTTTCAAATGCCAGCTGACACATCCGCAGGGCGACGAGTGGAACTATTTTCACGCACGACCAGGCGCGCGCGGGCCTATCGCTGGGGCGAAGATGGCCTTGGCGGCATCTCGGAAGACGGCCAGCGGCTCGGCCAGATTGTTGGCAAGGCTTGCGTATCGTTCCTCCGCCTGCCGGCTGAGTTCATATCATGCTGTCTGGGAAGAATGCATCGGTCGCCGTTTGGGGAGAAGGTACGCGCTACTCCCCTTTCTATCCTTTGGACCAAGTGGCGAAACGAGAAAGCGCAGAATGCGCCAGCGGTTCGATTCCCATCAATTGTAAAAATGCTGAGGGAGTGCATCGCTTCAATACTAGTTGGGCATTTGCGCGGATAGAAAAACCGGCGCACCAACCTTCTGCGCTGCGGCCGCTAGGCGCTTGTCTCGCGTCCACAAGCTGGTTCTTCGGTCAAGGAGTGTTGAAGTCAGCAGATGCGCATCAGTGTAGCCAATCCCCATACAGAATATTGAGTGGCGCTCAATGACAGTCATTACCTCTGCATGAGTTGCGATCACGGCTTCCCGTTGAGCCGAGAGAAACGCGATAACGGCATCTCGTTCTCGCAGACTGCCTAGAGCCAATTCGCCAACGACAAAAGGGTGGCAGAGCAGACGGTCATCCTCGATGATTTTTTTCAGGTCGGCGTCTCCATACCGAAAATGGTCGATCCAGATTGAGGTATCTACAAGGATCACTTGGCCACTTCGCTCCGGCGACGAGGGGCAGCCTCGGCGTTCGGCATAGAGCCGCCAAGAGCGATCAACCGCTTGCCAGATTCAACGCGCACAAGCGTCTCCAGCGCCAGACGGACAAGAGCCGCCGTTTCCTTCGTGCCTGTCAGCGATTTGGCTCGCTCCAGGAGGTTGTCGTCAAGATTTATGGTGGATCGCATTTCCATCTCCCGCGCCTTATTGAATACATAGCACCATTTGGTGCTAAAATCGATGCCTAATAGCGACGTGGTGTTCTGATCCATGGGGGCGCGAGTTCGATTCCGCTCAAGACCAGTCCTCTGGGGCCTTGAAATTCTTCGCTTTGCGTTGCCGGCCAAAGCTCTCCGCTAAATGTCAACATGACCCCCAGCATTTCCGCTACAATGAACACATGCCGCGAGCCAGAACACCGCGCATGCGTACCACGGAAAATGAGGGGGCCGAACTATGTCGAATGGTCCATCGGGCGCAAGGGCGCAAGCCGAGCCGGCGCAGCCGTCGCGGTCCGTCCTTGTCGCGGAACAACGTCGCCTCGAGGAGGACAGAGAGGCGGGGGGCGCCTGGAAGAAATGGGGCCCCTATCTGAGCGAGAGGCAGTGGGGCACGGTACGCGAGGACTACAGCGAGTCGGGCGACGCCTGGAACTATTTCACTCACGACCAGGCGCGCTCGCGGGCCTATCGCTGGGGCGAAGATGGCCTTGGCGGCATCTCGGACGACGGCCAGCGGCTGTGCTTTGCGCTCGCGCTCTGGAACGAGCGCGATCCGATCCTGAAAGAGCGCTTGTTCGGGCTCACGAACAGCGAGTCAAATCACGGCGAGGACGTCAAGGAATACTACTTCTACCTCGACTCGACTCCTACGCACTCCTACATGAAGTACCTCTACAAATACCCCCAGCGGGAGTTCCCCTATCGGGACCTCGTCGAGACCAGCCGGCACCGGTCGAGGGAGGAGTTCGAGTACGAACTGCTCGATACCGCTGTCTTCGACGACGACCGCTACTTCGACGTTTTCCTCGAGTATGCCAAGGAAGACCCGGAGGACATGCTGATCCAGGTGACGGTGCATAACCGGGGGCCCGAGGCCGCGCGGCTCCACGTGCTGCCGACGCTCTGGTTCCGCAACACGTGGTCGTGGGGGAAAAATGGGGCCAAGCCGCTCCTGCGGGAAGCCTGTGGGACCATCTGCGCCTCGCACCCCGAGGTCGGCGACTATACGCTCGCGTGCGACGGACGTCCGGAATTTCTCTTCACAGAGAACGAGAGCAATGTTTCCTTCCTCTGGGGGCAGCCGAACCCGACGCCGTTCGTCAAGGACGCGTTCCACCGATACGTCGTTTCTGGTGACACCGGGGCCATCAACCCGGAAAAGACCGGCACGAAGGCCGCGGCGCGTTACATCCTCGACGTGCCGGCGGGCGGTGCCTCGATCGTCCGGTTGCGATTGTCAGCAAGGCTGCCGGCGAGGCCGTTCGCGAAGAGCTTCGATGCGACGGTGGCCGCCCGCAAAAAGGATGCCGACGAGTTCTACCAGCGGATTACCCCCGGGTCGCTGAACGAGGACGAGCGGCGGGTCCACCGCCAGGCGCTTGCGGGGATGCTCTGGTCGAAACAGTACTACTTCTACGACGTGGACACCTGGCTCAAGGAGCACGAGGCGCATCCTCTCGTCGGAACCTCCAGGCGGCGGATGCGCAACGCCGAGTGGTTCCACATGTTCAATGGCGATATCATCTCCATGCCCGACAAGTGGGAATACCCGTGGTACGCTGCATGGGACCTCGCGTTCCACACGCTCGCGCTCGCGCTCGTCGATTTGGACTTCGCAAAAGCGCAACTCCTCCTCATGCTGCGAAGCCTGTATGTGCATCCGAATGGGCAGATCCCGGCCTACGAGTGGAACTTCAGCGACGTCAATCCGCCCGTGCATGCGTGGGCGACGCTTTTTCTCTACAGGACGGAGCAAGCCCTCGGGCGGGAGGATATCGACTTCCTGGAGCGCTCGTTCCAGGGTCTCATGCTCAACTTCAACTGGTGGGTGAACCGCAAGGACCCCGATGGCCGGAACGTTTTCGCCGGCGGGTTCCTCGGCCTCGACAACATCGGTGTCTTCGACCGCAGCGCGCCGCTCCCGACCGGCGGGTCGCTCGAACAGGCCGACGGCACCGCTTGGATGGCGTTCTACTGCCAGAGCATGATCGAGATCGCTCTCATACTCGCCGACCACGATCCCGTCTACGAGGAGGCGGCGTTCAAGTTCATTGAGCACTTCATGTGGATCGCCTACGCAATGGACCGCATCGGCGAGCACAATGACGAGATGTGGGATGAGACGGATGGATTCTTCTACGACGTGCTGCGGCTGCCGGACGGATCGGCGACCCGCCTCAAGGTCCGGTCGATGGTAGGGCTGATCCCGCTTTGCGCCTCCACAATCTTCGGCCCAGACGATTTCGAGCGATTTCCAAAGCTTCGCGAACTCGTCAACCTTTTCAGGGAGCGCCATCCCGACGTCGTGGCGCAGGTCGCTCCAACCGAGCACGGCTTTGTCGGCTACGCCGGGCGCCGCCTACTCTCGCCGCTGTCCAGGAAACGCCTCGAGAGGGTGCTCGGCTATATGCTCGACGAGAGGGAGTTCCTGAGCCCGTACGGTATCCGCTCTCTCTCCCGCTACCACCAGGACCACCCGTTCGTTCTTCATGTCGGGGGTGACGCCCACCGCGTCTCCTACCTACCGGCCGAATCGGACACGGGGATGTTCGGCGGGAACTCGAACTGGCGGGGCCCCGTCTGGATGCCGGTCAACGCGCTAATCGTGCGTGGGCTCCTCAATCTCTACGGTTTCTATGGCGACGACTTCACGGTCGAGTGTCCGACCGGCTCCGGTCGCCGCATGACGCTCTTCGAGGTGGCTCAGGAGATAAAGCAGCGGCTCACGAGCACTTTCCTGAGGGACGCGAACGGCCGTCGACCGGTCTATGGAGGGACCGCGAAGTTTCAGGAGGACCCGCACTGGCGCGACCTCATCCTCTTCTACGAGTATTTCAACGGGGACAATGGGGCGGGCCTCGGGGCGAGTCACCAGACTGGTTGGACGGGCGTGATCGCGCGCCTGCTCGACCTCTTCGGCCGTACCAGCGCCGCCGACATTCTGGAGGAGAAGGAGAAACGGCGGTTCGTGGACCGCCTCGTCCGGGAACGGGCGTATGGAGCTGCCTCGCGAGGCAGCGGATAGAGGAGCAGCCATTGCGGAGAGGGAACTGAGATGAACACGGGATTCCATCCCTCGCTCTTTCAGATCAACACGCGCGTCTGGCTTACCGAGCTATCCCAAGGGCTCGGCCGGCCGGCCACGCTTGATGACATTCCCGACACTGAGCTGGAGCGCCTTGCCGAGATGGGGTTCGACTGGATCTGGCTGCTAAGCGTCTGGCAGACCGGTCCAGCGGCACAAAGTGTATCTCGCACCAACCTGGACTGGCGCCACCAGTTTGAGGAGACATTGCCCGACCTGCGCGAGACAGACATCGCAGGATCGGGGTTCGCCATAGCCGATTACACCGTGCACTCCAGTCTGGGTGGCGATGCTGCGCTGGCGCGCCTGCGCGAACGGCTCAAGCAGCGTGGCCTGCGGCTGCTGCTCGACTTCGTGCCAAATCACATGGCGCCGGATCACCCGTGGGTCGAACAGCATCCCGATTATTTCGTCCACGGCAGCGACGCCGATTTCGCAAAGGCACCGCAGAACTATTGCCGCGTGCGAACGTCGAAAGGGCCGCTGGTGCTAGCCTACGGCCGCGACCCGTATTTCGACGGCTGGCCCGACACGCTGCAGCTCAACTACGGCAATCCGAACTTGCAGCACGCGATGATCGGCGAGCTGTTGCGCATCGCCAAGCAGTGCGACGGGGTCCGCTGCGACATGGCGATGCTGGTGTTGCCGGAGATATTCGAACGGACGTGGCACATCCACGCCGAGCCGTTCTGGCCGCAAGCGACGCAACGCGTCCGCAAACAATTCCCGGGGTTTACCTTCATGGCCGAGGTGTACTGGGACATGGAATGGACGCTGCAGCAGCAGGGCTTCGACTACGCCTACGACAAGCGGCTTTACGATCGCCTGCGGGAGGGCCACGCGCGGCCGGTGCGCGAGCATCTGTACGCGGGGCTCGACTACCAGCAGAAGCTTGCTCGGTTTTTGGAGAACCACGACGAGCCCCGGGTCGCTGCGACCTTCACGCCCGAGATGCACCAAGCCGCGGCGATTGTGACCTTCCTTTCGCCTGGACTGCGGTTCTTTCATCAGGGCCAGTTCGAGGGGCGGAAGAAGCGCATCTCGCCGCATTTGATCCGTGCGCCATTGGAGCCGGTGAGTGAGGCCTGCCAGCAGTTCTACGAAGACCTTCTGGCAGTGCTCCGGGAGCCGATCGTCCGCGACGGCCAGTGGCGTCTGCTCGACTGCGTGCCGGCCTGGGAGGGCAACTGGACGTCGGATTGCTTCATCTCCTGGTCCTGGGAGAAGAATGACGGCCAGCGGCAGATGATCGTCGTCAACTATGCTCCAAACCAGAGCCAGTGTTTTGTCCAGCTCCCGTTCCCCGACCTGGCCGGTCGAGCGGTGCGGCTCAAGGATCTGATGGGTCTCGCCAGCTATGACCGCGACGGGAGCGCCCTCGTCTCAAGGGGGCTCTATCTCGATCTGCCGCCGTGGGGCTACCACGTGTTTCAAATCACCGCGCTGCCCTGAAGCGACAGGCACGGGGTGGCGACGGACAACATGCCAGCGACAGAGCCGCGCCATCAGTCCTCTTCGTCGAGAAGCTGGCTTCGTATCTGCCTCAGTTCCTTCTTTCGCGCTTCACTGACCACAGGCATCTGCAGATCGATCCTCTCGAAGGCCTCGGAGATCACCTCCGAAATCGCCAGCCGGGCAAACCATTTGTTGTCGGCCGGAATGACGAACCAGGGAGCCCACTCCGTGCTGGTGTTTTCCAGCATATCCTCGAACGCCTTTTGGTAGTCGTCCCAGTGTTTTCGCTCTGCATAATCCGCCGGTGAAAACTTCCAGTTCTTTTCTGGCTCGTCTATCCGCGCCAGGAAGCGATTCTTCTGCTCCTTCTTGGAGACATTGAGAAAAAACTTCAAAACGATTGTGCCGTTTTGCCGAAGATATTTTTCAAAATTGTTTATTTCCTTGAACCGGCGTTGCCAGATATCTCCTTTGCGAGCGCGTGCCGGAAGCTTTTGCTTTTCAAGCAGTTCCGGGTGAACCCTGACAACCAGAACATCCTCGTAGTAGGATCGGTTGAAAATGCCGATCATGCCGCGCCCTGGCAGCGCCTTTGATGCGCGCCAAAGATAGCCATAATCTAGATCCTCCGCCGACGGCGCCTTAAAGCTTGTGACCTGGCAGCCCTGTGGATTGATCCCGGACATGACATGGCGGATCGCGCCATCCTTGCCCGCCGCGTCCATGGCCTGAAAAATGATCAATAGGGCGTAGTTATCCTGGGCATAGAGAACTTCCTGCATCGCAGACAGGCGGTCGACGTTTGCCGCCACTTTTTCGAGCGCCCCGGCCTTGTCGTCATAGCCGCCGGTAAAATCCGGGTCGAAATCCTTAAGCGAAACCGACTTTCCGGGCTCCACGGCAATGTCGCGGAAACGAAAGCGTACGCGGCCGCTGTCCCCCACAGGGATCTCACGCTTCTGGTCAAAATCCACATCCAGTTTCATCTTGTCCTCTGCCATGACATGCTCCCATTTTGGTAACCGAAGTCGACATCCTTGTTGTGTCAGCATTCACGCATTCGTGCAGCGGCGTGGACATTCCGCAATTTCCTGTTGCAAGTGCCAGCCGGCGTTGCTCCGAGGAATCACCGGCCCTCGCTGTCGGCCCGAACTGCGCCTGATGGAGCCGGCTCGGTCGACGGCGATACGCCAAACACCGCATAGGCTAACAAGGGACAATCGTCGCCTAGAGCCCGTAAATTCCAGGTATCCCCGACGCTGCGGCATGGGCGATGCCGACCGGCACCAGCATGGTGGTCAGCACGATCCCTGCAACAAAATCATGGAAAAGCCAGTCAGCCTTGTATTGACGAAGAAATTGAAACCCCGGCAGCCAGCGCGCCAATTGGTTTTGGGTTGCGTCAGCCACTTACCTTTTTCACCCCCCATCATTGTTGTCGACCTCGCCTTTTCGGCTACATCTGGCAGGTTGACCTCCTCGTAATATGCAAGAGTATATCATATTTCGCCGGCCAACGCATTTGACCCACCGCTGTCCCAGATGCGGGCAAGGCGCCGCGCCTCTTGCGCGTTTCTGCGTCCATGTTGATGTCTAGAGCACTTGCATCGACGCCTCCGATTCCGCTTTGCTCCAAGGAGACGAAGTCCGACGACATCTTCTGGAAGTTTACGCGGTAATCCTCGGTAACTCGCCTTTGCCGCGATCCAATTGGAAGCCAGTTGTTAGCCGGGCGGGCTCGTCCGCCATGCTTGCAGCAGGACGAAAGCGACAGCAAGCAGCGTCGGTCCAATAAACAGACCAAGGAAGCCAAAGGCGATAAAGCCACCAAAGACGCCCAGGATCGTCAGAGGCATAGGCATTCGAATGCCGCGACCGATCAGCCATGGTTTGAGAACGTTGTCGACCATACTGACCAAAACTCCCCATGCGACCATGAAGCTCCCCCATCCGACCTGGCCCTGTCCGAACAGCCACCACGCCGCACCACCCCAGATCAGCACCAGGAGGGGGGCTCCGATCTGGCTGATGGAGAGCAGTAGGCCGACGAAGCCGAGCGTGGTCGCACCAGGCACACCTGCGAGTGCCAGGCCGAGCACCAGTAGCGCTGCCTGCGCGAGAGCTGTGCCGATCACGCCATAGGAGACGCTGCGAACCGCGCCGGCGGCTGCAAGAAGGCTGGTATGCGCCGTTGCCCCGCCCAGCCGGACGACGATGCTATCCAGTTCTTCAACCAGCTTGCTCCCGTTGATACAAAACATGGTTGCCACGATCAGCGCCAGGATCATCTGGACGACGCTGTCGCCAAGCGCACGCGCCGCCGTGATTAGCCACCGCTGCAAAATCTCGGATTGGGGTGCAAGTGCAGTGGCGACGTCACCCTTCGCTTCTAGTAGACCATCCCATGCAGAAGCAAGTTTGCCACCGATCAGGGGGACGTTCTCGATCCAGCCGGGACGTTGTGGTGTTGCCGCGAAGTAGTTCTCGACGCTCTCCGTGAACGCCTTCAGTTCGTCGGTGAGGACCGGAGCCATGATCAGTGCCGGCAACACGATCACCAGAAGCGAAAGCAGGAGAAGCAGCGCTGCAGTCAGGCGAGGCCCGACACCCCGGCCGATCATCCATTGGCGCAAGGGCCAGGCGGCAATCGCCAACGTCGCCCCGAAAAGAATGGCGGCGGCGAAGGGCTTCAATATCGCGAGCACGCCGACAAGCAGGACCATGACCATCAGCAAAGTGATGCTGCGCTCAATCAGGCCGGCTGTGCCAAGCCCGAGCTGACGGTGGGTGCCGCCGGCAGGAGTCGTATCATCGGGCATCTTGGTCTCCCGTCAGAGAAACCGTCGAAGGCATGGGATCACCCATCGTCGCGGCTCCCGCGCGGATCCTGCCAATGCACTTGACCAGATCGCGACGGTCCAGGGACGATTCCGCCAGCGACAGCGCTGCGTGTGCCGGCATCAGGGTTCGCAAAAGCGCGCTACGGGATGAGATCGCAGTAACGGGATTTTCCACAGAAGAGCGACCCTACCGTTGGCTCAGGAGGTACACACTATACCAAGGTTGCCCCGAAGCATCCAGATACGATCGCTGGTGTGGATGCCGGCGAGCGGCCGACCCTACGCTAGGATCGGCAAACTGTAACGCGCGCCAGCAATAGCAGCCGCCCCTCCGGTGCGCCTGCGCCCGACCCAAGCCCCGCTCTTCGGGCATTGACCGCGTCGCTGATCAGAGACTAGGCTTGCGGCCTTGGCCACGATGTTGTTGTTCGCGCCGATCCTCGGACTCCTGCCGAATGCCGTCCTGGCGGCGATCGTCCAAGCCGGCAGAGTTTGTACAAATTCGGCGGATCCGAGCGATGGAGTTCTGGTGGGCATGCGGCGGTCGGTCTCCTGACATTCGGTACATTGCAGGGCATCATCGTCGCAATCATCCTGTCGCTCATCACCCTCGCTTACCAGGCGGCGCATCCGCGCGTCTCAGTGATCGGAAAAAAGCGCGGGGCTGACGTGCTTCGCCCCGTCTCTCTCGAGCATCCCGACGACGAAGCCTTCGAGGGACTGCTAATCGTGCGTCCGGAAGGTCGTCTTTTCTTTATCAATGCGCAGGACGTGACCGATCGGGGCCTTGGTCACAGAGCACAAGCCTCGTGTGCTGGCCATCGACATGAGCCGCGTTTCCGACATCGAATATTCAGCTCTTCAGATGATGATCGAAAATGATGAGCGCGCGGTGAGAGAGGGTGTGACGGTTTGGCTCGTGGGATTGAACCCGGGCGTGCTCGAGATAGTTCGCAAGTCCGGATTGGACAAGCAACTTGGCCCACACCGTCTTTTGTTCAATGTACGTGTTGCGATAGAACAGTACAAAGACATGAACAGTACGGCGCGGCCGAAGACTGGGCCGGCGTAGTGGTTGCCGGCCTAGCGTGCTGCCACTCAGGTAAGATCCAGCGGGAGGTGGAGGGCTTCTCCGTCATCGCGATTGGCTATTATCTCCTCGGAGTTTTGAAGGTAGTCGTCCGAGCATGTTGGTCTTCGGGTCAGCCCTTTGATTACTCCTGTCGATTCCGATTCTAGTTGGCGCCGTCGCGCTGCTGATCGTGCGTGTCAAGCGTACTTTGTGAAGTGAATCTTGATTCATTAAAAACCGAAGCCCGGGCCGCTGGAGCCCGCAATGAAATGGTGGGTCGAAGGTTCTGGTCCCTTCAAGACCAAGGTGTCTCGGGCTATAACGGCTTTGCGCCTCCATGTCGGCCGTAGAGACCCACTTGGCCGCTTCTCGAAAGCGACGTCGCCAGCGACAGCGATTACGGGTGGGCCTCTGTCTCGACGGAGCTCGAACGGCGCGCCCGAAACCGATCGCGGTTCGTCAGAGTTCACCCAGAGAGAATTAAGTGACACCCATTCACGGATTTTGAGGTCGGAGCCGCCTGATCAACCGGGCCGACGCATGCACCAACACAATGGTCATGCCGCCGATCAAAATCGCCAGCACTGCCTGAAGCGCGGATGTGGTCGTCCAGTGCAGAACCCCCGTGAGATATGCCGACACGGCACCGACGCCGACTGCAATCGTGTCAATGAAATGTTCAGGTCCATGGAAGCCCAGGTGGGTCATTCCGTGGACGAGAATGCTGCCGCCCACCCAGAGCATGGCGGCGGTCCCAATCATTGCGAGGATGCTGAGAAACAAGGGCACGCCGATAACGAGGCCGCGGCCGAACGCTCTGACCAAGCCGACTGAGGAAGTAGCGAGCGCGAGCCCTATGTCGTCCGCCTTCACAATGAGGGCGACAACGCCGTAGACGGCCAAGGTGATGAGGATGCCGACGGACGCCAGGACAGCAGCTTGCGTGTAGATATTGGAAGCGGCGACGTTCGCGAGGGTTAGTGCCATGATTTCTGCTGAGAGTATAAAGTCCGTTCTGATTGCGCCCGCAACCTTCTGGTTTTCCAACGCGACCGGGTCGGGTGTTCCCATCTCTTCCGCCTCATGCTTGTGCGCGTCGTGTGGGGCAATCGCTTCATAGAGCTTTTCGGCTCCCTCGTAGCAAAGATAAACGCCCCCGACCATCAGTAGCGGCGTGATTGCCCAAGGCGCAAAGTAGCCGAGAAAAATACACGCCGGCAGAAGAAAGAGAAGCTTGTTCTTCAAGGATCCGAGGGCGATCTTAGCGATAATTGGCAATTCTCGCGCTGGCGACAGGCCAACCGCGTATCTCGGTGTTACCGCTGCATCGTCGATCACGACTCCCGCCGCTTTCGCACCTGCTTTTGCTGTTTGAGCTGCGACATCATCCAGCGACGCAGCCGCAAGTTTCGCTATTGCCGCCACGTCATCGAGCAGTGCGAGAAGTCCAGTTGCCATAGGTGCTTTTCCATTCGTCCAGATACAGTGGAACTATCTAGGAGCAATTTCGGTTTGGATAGCGTACCGCAATGACTTTGTCGCAACGCGGCTTCGGAGGGGCTCCCGCCGCCGCGACCCCACCGTTTGTCTGATGAGGAAAGTCCGGCGGACTAGGGCGGTGGGCTCGCCCAAAAATGTCGGGGAAGCCGACCTCCGCCGGTCGTTTGGGGAACGGGCACGGCGTGCGAGTATAGGTAAGGATTGCGAACGCACATTCCATGTTCGCAACGTGTAACGAGGCGCACAGCATGACAACGACAGTAACAGCCAAGGAGCAGGTGACAATCCCGAAAGCGGTGCGAGAACTGCTTGGCATTGTGCCCGGAAGCGAGGTCGACTTCCGTCGAGCTGTGGATGGTAGCATAGTGCTGACAAGGGCTGATGGACAGCAACCTGCCAGCCGCTTTCAAAAGCTTCGGGGGCATGCCGGAGAAGGGCTCGATACGGATGCGATCATGGCACTCACGCGTGGTGAAGCGTGAAGCTTGTCGACACGAATGCCTTGCTCGACCTTGTGACCAATGACTCGACCTGGGGAGACTGGGCGGTCGAGCAACTTGAGACGGCCATCTTGCCGGTCCATTGTTGATCAATGATGTAGTTCATGCCGAACTTGCGGTTCGCTATGAGCGGATCGAGGAACTTGATGATGCGTTCATAGACGAAGCGGGACTGGTCGTCGCGCCCATTCCGGGAGCCGCGCTATTTCTCGCCGGAAAAGTATTCACACGGTATCGTCGAGCCGGTGGTTCTCGTACGGGAGTCCTGCCGGATTTTATCGGCGGCGAATGGAACGCCGCCTGTGCGCGTCAAGATTGGAGGCTTGCACGTAGTCCCATTCATAGACAGCGGCCAACTTCGAAAAATCGGGCGTAAAGATCCGGACGCCGATCGGCTCGACCTTGTTGGACACCATAGCCTTCTCAATCTCGCCGTAGCCCCGATTGTTCCATAGGATCAGGATGACAGGAACACCGGCCTCTGTGGCCGATCCCATTTCGGGAAGACTGAACTGAAGCCCGCCGTCGCCCATCAACGAAATGACCGGCCGGTCAGGGCAGGCAAGCTTCGCGCCGATCTGCGGCCTGTCCGCAGCCCACGATCAATACGGCGGAGTAACGCCAGTGGCCGTCGAAACCTTGAATGAACCGCGGATCGGAATACCCGCGGCCACGTTGCCGCGGCTCAATGTTGCGACCGCCACAAAGATCCGTCGGCTTCGGCCGCTCCGTCTGATCCAGTTGGTTCTGGCGGTCACCTTCCTTGCTTTTATCACCAACGCATTCGCCCGTGCGGCGATCGATTGGTCGGTTGTGCGGGAATACTTGTTCGCATCGACCACGTTCATCGGCCTGGGCTTTACGATCCTCATGACCATCGTCGCAATGTGCAGGAGTCGGTCCATGACAAGGTGGTGCAGATCGCCGCGCGCGTTGGGCGCAAGGCTTCGGTCGTCAATCCGGCGGAGGAGGGCGGCCACATCGGGGCGCTCGTCAGCGACATCCAGTACGGCCGCGTTCAGACCCTGATCAAGGCCGGCATTGCCGAGGGCGCGCGTTCTCGTCGGTGGCGCCGGCAAGCCCGCGGGCTTCGAGAAGGGTTATTTCGTCAAACCGACGATCTTCGCCGACGTCAACAACGGCATGCGCATCGCCCGCGAGGAGGTCTTCGGACCGGTGCTCGCCATCATGCCGTTCGAGACGGAAGAAGAAGCGATCGCGATCGCTAACGACACCAACTATGGTCTTGCTGCCTACGTCCAGACCGGTAACCGGGAACGCGTCGCCTCGCGCCTCCGTGCCGGCATGGTCCACATCAACGGCGGCCCGCACCGCTACGGCAGCCCCTTCGGAGGCTACAAGCAATCGGGCAACGGCCGCGAAGGCGGCATGTTCGGGCTGGAGGACTTTCTGGAAGTGAAGACGGTTCATTGCCCGGATGAGGCTTAGGGCTCGCCTTGGTGTGCGCCTTTGCCACTGCGTCGTCCATTGAGAGTCTGAAAGTGGCGTCACGGCGTCTCCGATGTCGAAACGGCACACGCCTTCAGCAGCCGCGTGTCTCTCTCCGGCCGCGTGCTGCCAAAAACGGTGCTACGTCCGGCAAGCGTGGAGGCGGTCTCAACCGTCCTTGCCATCTGCAACCGCCATCGTCAGAGCGTCGTGCCTCAAGGTGGGCTGACCGGCCTTGCCGGCGGCGGCAACGCGGCTGAGGGAGACGTCGCCGTCTCCATGGAGCGTTTTTCCGGCGTGGAAGAGATCGATGCGGCCGCGGCCACGATGACGGTCAGGGCCGGAACGCCGCTCCAGGTGGCGCAACGCGCCGCCATGGGAGCGGGCTTCCTTCTGCCGATCGATCTCGGCTCGCGCGGCAGCTGCCAGGTCGGCGGCAATCTGTCGACCAACGCCGACGGGCGATGCCGCTAGGGGAGGACGGCAACCACCCCATCTTGTTCGGGCCCCTGCTTCTGGGCGATGCAGAATTTGATCCGCACACTCCCTGGGGTTATCGCGACCGGTGGGCTAGCTGACGGGGAACTGCCGAAAGCCACCTAGCGCAATCACGGACGCATGTCGAAGGCATCGAAATTGCTTTCGACCCGTCAGCGATCGCGGAACATTCGGGCAGCGGCAATATGCTCTGCAGCGCATCCGGCCAATGCCACGTGGACCGGGCGAGACAGGGTTCTTTAGGTAACGTCCGGCTCCATCAAAGAACCGGTCGCCGATCTTGCCGACGATCTCGCCGTGAACCTGGGCTGAAATGCCGCAATACGCGGCGACGTTGCCCCGCAATTCTTCGGCTCAGACGATCACGTGGTGGACGCCCTGGCTACTCCATCCGCTTGTGTGGTGCTCAGGTAAAGATCGCCAAATCGATCGCCAAACTTTTCCCACATGAGACGAGAAAACTCCAACGTGGCATTGAGCGGGTAGTGATGAAGCATTATAGAGTCGGCTTCACCCTTATCGTTCATGTGAGCAACGATAAAGCAGTCGACGGGAACGCCGTTGATCCGCGAGCGATATGCTTCCATGAAGAAATTGTCGTCCCAGTTTCCGCAATAGGTATATTCTTGGAATTAGTACAACGTGCGGGCATACGAAATGAGCGTGAGAATGTTGTTCCTGCCGTGAACTGAGCGCTTTAGGATTGCTCCTTCGAGAGTTGCATCCTTTGCAAGCTTGCCTAGCCACGGGGGCGGCCCATCCGGACGTGGAAGAGTTGGTGCGGTGTCGGTAAACTTCATGGTTCTACTCCTTTCAGATTGATTGCCAACAGATGTGGTTTCTTGTGGCAGCAGGGTGGCGCGGCTGACATTTTAAGCGTCGAGCGCTAGCCATTCTTGACGCTAGTCGCCCCGTTCCAACCCGGTCAGGGGTTCTTCTTCTAGAAGGCAACAACCGCAGCCGCGAACTCGTCCGGAGCTTCCCCCGGTAAGAAGTGCCCGATAGTCGCGATCACCAGTAGCGAGGCGGTGAGGCCGAATAGAAACGTCGGGGTCATGTCGAACTCCTCTGTTGTTGGTGGGGCAATCAGGCGCGGTGGTTAACCACCACCGGGTCAGGACCCGGCCGTATCGCGGACGGCGTCGATCGTCGGATGCGTGGGCCGCTCATGGGTATAGCCCGTAGGGGTGCGGTCGATCAGCAGGCTGAGCAGCTCTGGCCGGGCATAGTGGCCGCGCGCATCGACCACTTGCTTACGCCTGTCGATTCGCGAAAAGTCGAGGTCGATGACAATCTCGCCCTCGCCTTGGCGGAGGGGTTCGGCCAACAAGCTGCCATCGGGTGCGACGATGGCCGTGAAGCAACCACCCGAGATCGGCTCGATCTCGCAGCCAGTATCCTTCATGATCTGTGCCTGTTGTTCAGCGTCGAGCCAGGCAGTCGCGTTCACAACGAAGCAGCCGGACTCCAGCGCATGCTGACGGATATTGATCTCCATCTTCTGCGCGAAGGGTTCGCCAAAGCAGGACCCAGGATACATGGCCGAATGGATCTGCTCGCCGTCGGCGATCAAGGCGTAGCGCGCGAGCGGATTGTTATGTTCCATGCATGCGAGCTGTCCGATGCGGCCGACCTTGCTGTCGATGGCACGCAGGCCCGAACCATCTCCCTGGCCCCAGATCATGCGTTCATAATGGGTGGGCGTAATCTTGCGTCGGCGCTGGATTAATGTGCCGTCGGCATCGAAGAGCAATTGCGTGTTATAGAGGGTGCCGCCATCGCGCTCGTTGACGCCGATCGCCACAACCATACCCGCCTCCCGCGCCGCGTCGGCGAGCGCGTCTGTGGTCGGTGAGGGCACCGTCACCGCTTGCTCCAGCAACCGTAGAAATTCGTTGCCGTAAAGCTGCTGCCAAGGCGTTTGCACGGCGGCAAAATAGGGATAGTAGGGCACCAAGGTCTCTGGGAAGGTGGCGAACTGCACGCCTTTCCGAGCGAGCTGATGGATTTTCTGGACGACCTTTTCGACTGTTGCTTCGCGGCTATAGAGCACCGGGCTAATCTGAACGGCCGCGGCTTTGACGATGGTATTCATGATGTTCACTTTCAGTCCGGGTTTGCGCGAGTGTCTTGCTGCCCACGATGATGTCATTGGAACGAGCCGCGGATCTCCGCGATTGTTTGGCTGGGGGCCTGTAGATGCGGGTAGTGGCCGATGTCGGGAAGAAGCTTGAGGTCGGCCTGGATTCGATGTGCAAGTTCGATCCCCATTTCCTTCTTGATGTAGAGGTCTTCGCTACCCCAGACCACGGTTGCCGGTGTCCTGAGCCTCGCCAGATTCGCCTCGAAATAGTCCTGGTCGCGCGTGAACTGTGAGTAGTAGTGGTAGAAGGCGTCCACCGAGGTCATATCGCCGTGACCCCAGCCGACCGCGATATCCTCCCGGAATTCGCGCGATACTTCGTAGCGGGCTTCCTCCGGAAGGCCGCGGAAAAAGGTATTTGCCAGGATCTCCTCGCGATTTGCATTCATGAAAGCCCGAACCTGGTCGGAGGAGGGCTTCGACTTAAGCGCCTGCAAGCTTTCCCACATATAGGCTGGCCGATTGAATGGCGCGAAGTCGCCGACAATGAGCGACTTTGCGACATCAGGCTCCTCCAGCGCCAGAAGGAGGGTGGGCAGAGCACTGATGTCGGTCGCGTAGATAGTGAGCTGCGACCGATCGATACCGGAGCGATCGATGTAATTCTTCAGAACGCGCGCATAGTCGCGGGGCGCATAGCTGAACCGATCGACTTGGGGACGCGATGAGAGGCCGAAGCCCGGCCAGTCGAAAGCGTGGACTTCAAAGTCGTCTGCGAGCGCCGGCGCGACGTCCTTCCACGCATAGATGGTTTCGGGAAATCCGTGCAGGAGGAGCACCGTCCCCTTCGGATCCGCACGATGGACAACCATCCTTCGGAGCGTAATGTCAGTATCGATCGGGATGGTCCCGATATCGGTCGGCAGTCGTTTTGCGTGATGCGACATGTCATCATTCCCGTTTTTCGACAATTGCTGACTGGGCGGCCATTGCGTTTGCCCGCTGGCCGGCGTTTGGATGTTCAAGATATGCACCGCCGGGCTATCAGCCGGTAGAATGGGATTGTGAGAGTCAGCCTCTCAAATCCGATAAGCCCGTTGACTCGGGCAGCTTGCCGCAGCAGGCGGCGCGCAGCCTTGGCGCGGCAAAATCTATGAACGCTCTCACCTTCAGTGGGAGCAGCCCCTGGCGCGGATAGACGATGTGTACGGGCCGCGCCGCGCCATCATATTCGGTCAGGATTGGGACAAGCGCGCCTGACCGGAATTCGTCCTGGAGCTGATAGTCGAAAAGACGCGCGATCCCGACACCGCCCAACGCCGCCTTAAGATTGCTGGCTGCCGTGCTGACAGAAAGCCTGGTACGCGGTGCTGCGATCAGTTCCTCGCCGCTGACGTGATAGGTCCAGAATTTGGAGGGATTGCCAAAGAGGATACAGTCATGGTCAGCTAGATCGAGCGGGTGTCGCGGCGTTCCACGTCGGTCGAGATAGCGGGGGCTGGCGCAGGTCAGCATTCGATAGTCACCGACCCGGACGGCGTAGAGCGCGCTGTCGGCGAGTGGTCCGAGGCGAATGGCGATGTCTACCTGCTCCTCAATCAGGTGGACCATTCGGTCTACGGCGAGAAAGCGAACCGTGACGTCTGGATATTGGTCCATGAAAGCAAGCGCGATCGGTAACGCTATGCCCGTGCCGAATTCGACCGCAGTTGTAATTGCCAATTCGCCGCGTGGTGTCTCGTACTCGCCCGAGGCGCGCCGCTCGGCCTCCTCAAGATCAGCAATGATCCGTCGTGCCGCATCGACATAGTCCCGCCCGGCATTGGTAAGCTGGATATTCCGGCTGGTGCGGACGATGAGGCTGGTGCCGAGATGCCGTTCCAGCTCGGCCACCTTGCGACTGACGCTGGGAAGCGGCGCGTTGAGCTTGCGGCTGGCTGCCGACAGGCTGCCGGCATCGACGACCGCAAGTATGACACGCATTGCATCGAGACGATCCATGTCGCGCCCCAACCAATGGGCAAACGCCCGAGAAACACGCCTGGAAGTTCGATCGCGATCCTGAACCAAAACAGCGTCGCCGTCGATAGACTTGCGGCGATGGTTCTCCGGCAATCTGGCCAAGGTGCCGGGCGCGACTGCCACCAACGACTATCCGCGGACTGCATTTGCGAGGGTGAGGAATTGTATATATGTGTGTATTAACCCGCCAAGGACCGCGCCATTGATGCCACCGGCTGTCGGTTGCGAGCCGATCCCGACGAAGTCGCCGGTCCTTACATCGGCGGCGGATGCATTTTTGACGCCCAGCACTTTCAATCCAGATCTTATCGTGACCACAATGTCCTGGCCATCCGAGCCCTTGATCGTCAGCCTGTCGCCATCGAGGTTTTCGACAGTCCCGTGGACGCGGACCCTGTCCGCAGCATTGGCGTTGTGGATGGTCGTCAACCCGATCACTGTACCTGTGGCAAGCATGAGGGCGATCTTTCCGGGATTGGTGCGCGTCATGTTTCCTCTCCATCAGATTTGCCGCCAGGAAAACGATTGGCAAAACAATGCAGCAAAGGGAGCGTTCTTGATCGGGGGGAGCTTATCGTCCGTGCGCGTTCGCAGCCAGTCAAAGAACGGTTAGGAAAGCTGGCGGGCAGGCGGCATTTGACGCGCTGAAGTCGATGGCAACAGGTCGACCATCGGCGAGATGACGTCGGCTGGCGAGACGGCGCATGTGATCGCCGGTTTGGTCATAATCGGCGATCGGGCAGCCCACCGCCCGCGGAGTAGATGAGTAGCGGTCAGCTACTCTGTCTTTGCAGCAGGGTGAAGCGCGTATCAATCACATGTGATTTGGGGCGGCTCGAGCCGTTCATCTTTTCCAGGATAAGCCTGGCAGCTTCAGTGCCGATCAGGTCGCCGGGTGGCCTGATCGTCGTCAGTGCCGGGTTACATGCCGAACTGAAACTCAGGTCCCCAAAGCCAATGACGGAAAGCCGCTCGGGAATCGCAATGCCGATGCGCTGGCATTCGAATATGACACCAAGCGCAATATGGTCGTTCGAGCAGGCGATGGCATCTGCATCAGGATATCGCTTGATTGCTTCAGCAAGCAGCATTGCTCCAATGGCGGCACTGGCGGGCGCCGGGTGCTCCACGATCTCGGCGCTGACACCCTCTGCCTCGCGGGCGGCCTTGATAAAGCCGTCTGCGCGCAATGCGGCCCTGCGGTCTTCCTGGAGACGGGCGCCGATATAGATCAATCGCTTTCGCCCACGCTGGACAAGGTGCGTCGCTGCAGTACTTCCAACCTGTTCATGATAGAAGCCTACGGCCATGTCGATCGGCTCACCGCCAAGCTCCCACAGCTCGACAACAGGCACGTTGCTATCCTTCAACAGCCGGCGCGTCGTGGCGGTGTGCGAGAGACCGGTGAGGACAATCGCTGCAGGCTTCCACGACAGCGCCATCTTGACGAGGTTTTCCTCCTCGCGCTCGCTGTATTCGGAGTGGCCAAGCATGACCTGCAGGCGTTCCTTGCCAAGCTCGGTCTGCATGCTTGCGACCGTTTCAGCAAAGAATGCATTGCGCACCGAGGGCACGATCACGCTCACGGCGCGCGACGATGCTGCGGCAAGCCCGCCTGCCATGAGGTTGGGGACATATTTCAGCGCATCGATCGCCTCTGCGATGGCTCTGCCTGCGGCAGCCGAGACCGCATCAGGCTTGCGCAGATAAAGCGAGACCGTCGACGGCGACACGTCGGCCCTTCCGGCGACGTCCATCATCGTGACGCTTTGCATCTTGCGGCGTTGCCGCTTTATGGCTTCCATGGACTGCCTCTCGCAAAATCGTAGCGCTGCAAACTAAAATACATTGTATGTTGGAACGGTGATGCTTGCAACATGTGGCAAGCGATTAAATGAGTAAATGTACGTTTATACAGTAGGTTAAGGCACTTAATAGCGCGGCTTTATTCACAGGATTTGTTGCGTGAGGCCTGTCTGTGCTGCTGCCTCTTGATCTTCTTAAATCGTAGCGCTATGATTGCTCCATCTTTTTGAGACAGCGGTGCGCTCGATTGACATCGCGTTAGGGAGGAAATCTTGGCCTCGGTAAGTTTACGCAAGCTCGACAAGAGCTACGGCGCGCTGCGCATCGTCAAAGGTATAGACCTGGAAATCCAGGACGGCGAGTTCGTCGTTTTCGTCGGCCCGTCGGGATGCGGGAAGTCGACGACACTCAGAATGGTTGCCGGTCTTGAATCGATCACCGGCGGCGAGGTTCGAATTGGCGACCGGGTCGTCAACAAGCTGGCGCCACGCGAGCGTGATATCGCGATGGTGTTTCAGGACTACGCGCTCTATCCCCACAAGACCGTCCGTGAAAACATGGGCTTCAGCCTCAAGGTCCGCGGCATGAGCAAGGCGGAGACCGACAAGCGGATCGGTCAGGCGGCCGAGATGCTCGGAATTGGTCACCTGCTCGACCGGCGCCCAGGACAACTGTCAGGCGGTCAGCGCCAGCGCGTCGCCATGGGTCGCGCAATCGTCCGTCGTCCGCAGGTTTTCCTGTTCGACGAGCCCCTCTCCAACCTTGACGCAAAGCTGCGCGGGCAGGTGCGCACCGAGATCAAGCGGCTGCACCAGACCATTGGCACCACGATCATCTACGTCACCCATGATCAGGTCGAGGCCATGACGCTCGCCGATCGCATCGTCATTCTCAAGGGCGGTGATATCGAGCAGGTGGGCACCCCAGACGAGGTCTATAACCGTCCGGCAAGCGTCTTTGTTGGAGGCTTTGTTGGCTCTCCGGCGATGAACTTCACCAGGGCGAAGGCGCAGGGCTCCAGCCTGCATCTGCCGAATGGCGACCAGCTTCCGCTTTCGGCGATATCGGGCAATGGACTGTCCGCCGTCGACGGCCGCGAGTTTGTCGTCGGTATCCGACCCGAGCATTTCATCAAATCCCAGTCTGGTGGTTCGAGCCTGAACTGTCGTGTTCAGGTCGTCGAGCCGCTCGGATCCGATACGCTCGTTCACTTCTCCATGGGGGATGCCACCTTAACGGCGCGAATGCCGCCTGAGGTTCGTCCAACCGTCGGCGAGACCCTGACGGTCGGCATCGATCCAACGAAAATCCACCTTTTCGACGCCGCCAGCGAGCGCGCCATTCACTGACGTTCAGGCGTTTGCGCACCTGGTCCTTACGAATTTCAATGGGAGGAAAACATGAACTGCAATATTAGAGCTGCCGCTCTCGCCTGCGCCACGATCTTTAGTTTCGCGGCACCGGCACTCGCCGATACGGAGCTGAAAATCTACATTTCGAGCCAGCACCAGCCGAACGTCTGGCGCAAGGCGCTCGATCAGTACGAAGCCAAGACGCCGGGCGTCAAGGTGACGATCGAAACCGGCGGCAACACGTCGGAAGCGCAGGCGCAATACCTCAACACGGTGATGTCGGCCAAGGATTCGTCCCTAGACGTGCTCATCCTTGACGTCATCCGTCCTGCCCAGTTTGCCGCCGCCGGTTGGACCAGCGACGTCGAAGGCAAGGATCTTTCCGCCTACCTGCCGGCCTATGCCGAAGCCAACACCGTTGGTGGCAAGACCGTTGCCCTGCCGGCCTTTGCCGACGCCCAGTTCCTCTACTATCGCAAGGATCTGCTCGATAAATACGGCATCCAGCCGCCGAAGAGCTGGGACGAGTTGAAGACTGCCGCAAAGACCATCACCGACGGTGAGAAAAACCCTGAGCTCCAGGGGCTGTCGTTCCAGGGAAAAGCCATTGAGGGCGCCGTGTGCACCTTCCTGCTGCCGTACTGGAGCCAGGGCAAGGCGCTGACGAACAACGGTCGCCTGTCCTTTGATCATGATGCGGCCGTCAAGTCGCTTGCACTGTGGAAGAGCTTTGCCGATGACGGTGTTGCCAAGAAGAACGTTGCGGAAGTGGCAACCGACGACACCCGCAAGGAGTTCCAGGCCGGCAACGTGGTCTTCGCAGTAAACTGGTCCTATGCCTGGGCACAGTCACAGGGACCGGAATCGGCTGTTGCGGGCAAGGTTGGTGTCGCCCGCCTGCCGGCGATGACGGGTGGTGAATCCGCCACCTGCCTCGGTGGCTGGGAGTGGGGCGTTTCAGCCTTCTCCGCTCATCAGGATGATGCCAAGAAGCTCGTTGCCTACCTTTCGAGCCCCGAGGTTTCGAAATTCATGGCCATCAACGCATCGCTGCTGCCGACCTACGCCGATCTCTACAAGGATGGCGATGTAACCAAGGCCGCTCCCTGGTTCGCCGATGCGCTCCAGGTTGTCGAAACCGCCAAGCCGCGCCCGGTTACCCCTCGCTACAACGAGGTGAGCGAAACGATCCGCACCACCGTCAACGCTGTTCTTGCCGGCGTCTCGACACCGGAAGAGGGCGCAAGCCAGATCGAGTCGCGGCTAAAGCGCATCCTTCGCTGATCAATCGAAGGGCGGCCCCTGGTCGCCCTTCAAAAGAACCACCCGATGGACCGGAACACTTGTCATGGCGACCACAACCTCCCTCAAGATCAGCGCCGATGTCGAGCCGCGCCAGGCCGCATGGGTGCGGTGGCTGGATCTCAGTGACAGATCGCTGGCCATTCTCCTGCTTGCACCGGCAGCGCTCCTGCTTGCGCTGATCATCGTTTATCCCGTCTGCCGGCTGGCCTATACGAGCTTCTTCAGCCTGTCGCTGACATCGGGCCTGCCGGCCGAGTTCGCCGGCCTCGAAAACTACCGTCTGATGATCGACGATCCGGTCTTCTGGGAAACCACCTGGAATACCGTACTCATCACCGTGATCACCGTCCCAGGCGCCCTCATTGTCGGCCTCGGGCTTGCGCTGATGGCAAACCTGCCGTTTCGCACCCAGTGGCCCGTCCGCCTGTCGCTCTTGATCCCCTGGGCTCTTCCCCTGTCCTTTGCGGGCCTGATCTTCGCGTGGTTCTTCCATTCCGAATACGGCGTTGTGAATGATGTTCTCAACCGCGTCGGCCTGCCTGGTGTCATCTGGTTCAACTCGCCGAACTGGGCATTTGCTGCAATCTGCCTGACAATCATCTGGAAGACCTCGTCCTTCATGGCACTGATCATCCTGGCGGGCCTGCAGACCATTCCGCGTTCACTCTACGAGGCAGCCGATGTCGACGGCGCTGGACGTCTGCGCCAATTCTTCGAGATCACGTTGCCGCTGCTGAAGCCCTCGATCGTCGTCGCCCTGATCTTCCGGACGATCACGTCGCTGCAAACCTTTGATATCCCCTACATGATGACGGGTGGTGGTCCCGGCACATCGACGGCGACACTTGCCATGTACATCCACCAGAACACCGTCTCCTTCCTCGATCTCGGTTACGGCTCTGCGCTTGCCGTCGTGATGTTCGCGCTCTCCATGTGCGTCACCGCCGTCTACCTGCGCATGATCCGCACCAAGGAGTAGCGCAATGACCACCACCACCGCATCAGGTCCCGGTAGCTTTCTTTCCGGCAAGCCGCTTCGCGCAATCGCCGCCATCATCCTGCTCGTCAACGGCATGTTTCCAGCGCTCTGGATCCTGTTCACGTCGCTGAAGACGGAAGGCGAGCTGACTGCCAAGCCGATCACCTGGTTTCCGCACGCGCCGACGCTGCAGAACTACATGCAGGCCTTCTCCGACCAGCCGCTTCACCTGTTTCTGTTCAACAGTTTCATGGTGGCGCTCCTGTCGACCGCGCTGACGCTGCTGGTCTCGGTGCTCGCGGCCTACGCCCTTGCACGCCTGAATCTGAAGCATCGCGGGCTCATTCTCGCCGCCATCATCGCTGTCTCGACATTCCCGCTGGTAACGTTGCTCGTCCCTCTGTTCGAAATCATGAGGACACTGAACCTCCTCAACACTTGGACGGCCCTGGTCCTGCCCTACACTGTGCTGAGCCTGCCGGTGTGCACGCTGATGCTGGTTTCGTTTTTCGAGGGAATTCCGCGCGATCTTGAGAGCGCTGCGATGATTGATGGCTGCACGCGGCTTGGCGCGCTCTTCAAGGTCGTGGTGCCGCTGTGCGCACCTGGCGTCTTTACCGCCGGCATCCTCGCGTTCGTCAACGCCTGGGACGAATTCCTTCTCGCCCTCTCGTTCAATTCAAATCCGCAACTTCGCACGCTTCCCGTCGGCATCCAGCTCTATCAGGGCGAGTTTGCGTTCCCGTGGCCGGTGATATCGGCGGCACTCGTGGTCGGCATCGTGCCGGTCGCCGTCCTGATCGTCATCTTCCAGGAGCGTGTGGTGTCCGGTCTGACAGCGGGTGGTATCAAGGGATGACCGGCGTGAAAGCAAAACGTGATCTTGCCGACCTGCGCAGCCAGCGCTGGTTTGCCTCCGACGACATGCGCGGTTTCGCGCATCGCCAGCGCACCCAGCAGATGGGCATGCGCCGCGACGAGTTCCTGGGGCGGCCGGTCATCGGCATCATCAATACCTGGAGCGAAATGAGCCCATGCCACGCCCACCTGCGTGACCGCGCCGAGGCGGTCAAGCGTGGCGTGTGGCAGGCCGGTGGCTACCCGGTCGAGATGCCAGCCCTTTCGGTCGGTGAGGTCATGGTAAAGCCGACCACCATGCTCTATCGCAACTTCCTGGCGATGGAATGCGAGGAACTGCTCAGATCACATCCGATCGACGGTGCTGTCCTGCTTGGCGGCTGCGACAAATCCACGCCGGCGCTTCTGATGGGCGCGATCTCGATGGATATTCCCGTCATCTTCTGTCCAGCCGGCCCGATGTCGAATGGACAATGGCGCGGAACGAAGACCGGCGCCGGTACCCACACGAAGAAATATTGGGACGAGTTGCGGGCTGGAAATATTACTCAGTCGGACTGGGTTGACCTCGAAAGCCGCATGACCCGCTCGGCGGGCACCTGCAACACGATTGGAACGGCTTCGACCATGACCTCGATCGTCGACGCCATGGGGCTAACGCTGCCTGGCGCCTCCTCGATCCCGGCAGTCGATTCTGGACATCCGCGCATGGCATCTGCCTGCGGCGTGCGCATCGTCGAGATGGTCTGGGAGGATTTGAAGCCTTCAAGCATCCTCAATCGCGCAAGCTTCCTGAATGGACTTGTCGCCTATATGGCGCTTGGCGGCTCGACCAATGCCGCCGTCCACCTGATCGCCATGGCCAGGCGCGCCGGCATTTCACTCACGCTCGACGACATGGCGGCCATGGCAGCAAAGGTTCCGGTCGCGGCCAATGTCTTCCCGTCGGGCGAGTTCCTGATGGAGGATTTCTATTTTGCGGGCGGATTGCTGGCCCTCCTGAAGAAGTTCTCACATCGGCTGGATCTTGATTGCCTGACCGTGAACGGACGCACGCTCGGTGACAACATCGCGGACGCCGAATGCTGGAACGACGACGTCATCCGCGGCGAAGACAATCCTGTCGTGCCGCTGTCGCGCGGCAAGACGCTCGAGGTGTTGCGCGGCAACCTCGCTCCGAATGGCGCCGTCATGAAATCATCGGCCGCCAATCCGAAGTTCTTGAAGCATGTCGGCCCGGCAATCGTCTTCGACAATCCTGCCGTCATGAACAAGACCCTCGATGATCCCGATCTCGACATCAACGAGGATACGGTCATCGTCCTTCGCAACGCCGGTCCTGTCGGCGCGCCCGGCATGCCGGAGTGGGGCAATCTGCCGATCCCGAAGAAACTCCTCAAGCAGGGCGTGCGCGACATGGTGCGCATTTGCGACGGGCGGATGAGCGGTACCCATTACGGCACCTGCATTCTTCATGTCTCTCCCGAGGCCGCGATTGGTGGCCCGCTTGCTTTCTTGAAGACCGGTGACCTGGTTGAGCTCGACGTTGCGGCAGGCTCCATCAACATGAGGGTCGACGAGGCGGAACTTAAACGGCGCCGTCGCGAGTGGAAGCCTGCAGCCCCCGTCTACCAGCGCTCCTTTGCCGCTCTCTACCAGCAGCATGTCAGCCAGGCAGATCAAGGGTGCGATTTTGATTTCCTGAGCGGTACGGCTGTCGTGCCGGATCCCGTCATTTTCTAAGGAAACGAGCATGAGCCTCACCAACAATTTCAAGAGCTGGATCAAAGCTGGCGAACGCACCCCGCTTGGGACATGGCTGATGGCCGCAGCCCCGTCGACGGCGGAGGCGCTTGGCTACGTCGGCTTCGACTTCCTCGTGGTCGACATGGAGCATGTGCCAATCGAAGTCTCCGACCTTGCCCAGATTCTAAGAGCCGTAGGCTGCACGCCGGCCGAACCGGTTGTTCGCCTCGCCTGGAACGATCAGGTGCTGGTCAAGCGCGTCCTTGATGCCGGCGCACGCACCGTCATGCTGCCGTTCGTCCAGACCGCCGACGAGGCGAAGGCGGCTGCTTCTTACACGCGCTATCCGCCACTAGGTGTTCGCGGTGTCGCTGCCGTTCACCGCGGCTCGAAGTTCGGCACGATCCCCGACTACCTGAAGCGGGCCAATGACCAGATCTGCACGATCGTTCAGCTCGAAACGCCCGAAGCAATCGAGCGACTGCCGGAGATCGCTGCCGTCGAAGGTATCGATGGCGTCTTCGTCGGCCCCGGCGACCTGTCGGCGGCCATGGGACACATCGGCAACATCGCACACCCCGAGGTTCAGGCGCTGATCGAGAAAGCAGCCAAAGATGCACGTTCCGCCGGCAAGCCGATCGGCATCGTCGGTCCCAATCCCGAGATGGTTCAAAGGTTTATCGGGTATGGCTACAGCTTTGCGGCAATCGCCTCCGACGTTGCCATGATGACCGGCCGCGCCAACGAATGGCTGGGTGTCCTGAACGGTAGTGCTGCCACGCCGGCATTGCCGGCAGCTGCCTATTGAGGTGGCGACGGTGAGCACCGGCTTCACACCCGTTCTCGAGGCGAACACCCTTCTTGGCGAGTGCCCTCTATGGTCATCTGCCGAACAGGTGCTTTACTTCGTCGATATCAAAGCCTGCCGGATCCACCGCTTCGATCCATTGTCGCGGCACCTGACGGCCATGGAACTGCCTGAAGAGGTCGGATGCATCGGGCTTGCAAAGGGTGGCGGGTTCATTGCAGGTCTCCGATCCGGCTTGTGGCTGCTTGACGAAAAGGGCGCGCTCCTGCGCAAGCTCGCCGACAATCCCGAGGACCAGTCGATTAGTCGCTTCAACGACGGCATGGTCGATCCGGCCGGGCGCTTTGTCGCCGGCACCGTCGATGAGACGCGGGAACGGGGGATCGCCAGCCTCTATAGGTTCGATCGCGACGGGCTTGCCGAGCTTGCTTCAGGCCTACTGACATCGAACGGCGTTGCATTCTCGCCGGGTGCAAAGCGGCTCTATCACTCCGACACGCTTCGCTACACGCTTTACACCTTCGATTATGACCCGACACGCGGCTCGGTCAGCAATCGGCAGGTCTTCGCCCGGTTCGGAAGCGATGCAGACAAGGGGCGGCCAGATGGTGGTGCAGTCGACGTGGAGGGCTGCTACTGGACGGCGCTTTTCGAGGGCGGACGCGTCCAGCGCTACGATCAAAACGGCAAGCTGTTGGCGGAATATCCGGTTCCGGCCCTGTGCCCGACCATGGTGACCTTCGGCGGCCCGGATATGAAAACGCTCTATTGCACCAGCGCGCGGGTCGGGCGGTCTGATGCCGAGCTTTCCAGATACCCGTTGTCGGGCGCGTTGTTTTCCATGCGCACCGACGTCGTCGGTCTTCCAAAAAACCTGTTTGATCCCGAAGTGTGAGATCCACTCATGTCGTCGCCTTACGATTCCGTCCGCTACGCCTCGCTCAATGGCCGCAATGTGCTGATCACCGGCGGTGCGTCGGGCATCGGCGAAGAAATGGTGAAAGCCTTTGCCGAGCAGGGCGCGAGAGTGTCGTTCATCGACATCGATGCCGAGACCGGTGCGCGCACGGCCGCAGCGGCTGGGGCAGACTTCCTGAGCTGCGATATAACAGATATCGATCGGCTGCGGAGCGCGATCAGCGCCGTCGAAGACAAGCATGGCGCCATCGACGTGCTGATCAACAACGCCGGCAAGGACGATCGTCACCCGATCGGTGAGGTCGAGCCCGACTACTGGCGTCATGCGCTGGCGCTCAATCTTGATCATCAATTCTTTGCAACCCAGGCAGCAAGCCGCCGCATGGCCAAACAGGCTCGCGGCTCGGTGATCATGCTGGGGTCGATTTCATGGATGCGCGGCCGCCCGGGGATGGTCGGCTATACGACGGCGAAGGCGGCCATCAACGGCATGACCAGGACATTGGCGCGCGAACTTGGGCCATCCGGAATTCGCGTCAACTGCATCGTGCCTGGTGCGATCGTCACCGAGCGGCAGCTGAAGCTCTGGACCTCGCCTGAACAGAACCAACAGTTCATCGATCTGCAGGCGCTGAAATTCCGGCTCGACGCGACCCATGTCGCCCGCATGGCACTCTTCCTTGGTTCCGACGAGAGCGCCGGCTGCACGGGCGCGAACTTCGTCGTCGACGCTGGCCTCACACAAAACTGAGCATGACGGACATGATACTCGAAACAACACCCAACGGTTTCACCATTTCGCTGAACGGCCACGCAATCCTGCGCCACAGTGCATCGACGCCGGCAATCTATGTCGGCCATGGCGATGAGCGCATGGACATGTATCGCGGCAACTTCGAGATCGAAGATTACGTGATCGAACGCAGTGCACTCCGCTACGCCGTGGTCGACGGTAATACGGTCACACTGTGCGAGCGCGAAGGCCAGCCCGCCCGCCTGGTGCTCAGGCTGACGGACAATGCACTGGAGCTATCGGCGGAGGATCCTTCGATCAACCGCTTCTGGATGCGCGTCGTTGCCGATCATGACGAGCATGTCTGGGGCGGTGGCGAGCAGATGTCCTATTTCGACATGCGCGGGCGCCGCTTCCCGCTCTGGACATCCGAACCGGGTGTCGGTCGCGACAAGATGAGCGAAATCACCTTCAAGTCGAACGTCGAGGGCAAGGCAGGTGGAGACTATTACAACACCAACTACCCGCAGCCGACCTTCATCTCCTCCAACCGATATGCGCTTCACGTCGAGACGAGCGCCTATTCGGTGTTCGACTTCCGGCGCAAGACATTTCATGAGATCGAGGCTTGGGCGGTGCCCGAGCGCATCGAGCTATACGCAGCAGCGACCTTCGTCGAACTCGTGGAAATTCTCTCCGCACGCTTTGGCAGGCAGCCGCAGCTACCGGAATGGATCTACAACGGTGCGATCATCGGCCTCAAGGACGGGACGAATTCATTTACCCGCCTGGAGAAGATGAAGGAAGCCGGCGTCAAGGTTTCCGGTCTCTGGTGCGAAGACTGGGTTGGCCTTCGTCATACCTCCTTCGGCGCCCGACTGTTCTGGGACTGGCAGGCAAACGAGGAACGTTACCCCAGTCTTCGTCAGCGCATTGCACAGCTCCACGACGAGGGCGTTCGCTTCCTGGGCTACGTCAATCCCTATCTCTGCGTTGACGGGCCGCTGTTTGAGGAAGCCGACCAAGCCGGTTACTTCGCAAAGGACGAATTTGGCCGCACCGCGCTTGTCGACTTCGGCGAATTTGACTGCGGCGTCGTCGACTTCACCAACCCGGAGGCGGCCGACTGGTTTGCCGACGAGGTCATCGGCGGCAAGATGCTGGATTACGGTCTGTCCGGATGGATGGCAGACTTCGGCGAATACCTGCCCATCGACGTCGAGCTGGCCAATGGCATCGACGCGAAGATCATGCACAATCAATGGCCGACGCTCTGGGCCGAGGTGAATGCCAAGGCGGTTGCAAGCCGTGGCAAAACCGGCGAGGCGCTGTTCTTCATGCGTGCCGGCTTTACCGGCGTACAGAAGCACTGCCCGCTTTTGTGGGGCGGTGACCAGTCTGTCGATTTTTCTCGACACGATGGCCTGGTAACCGTCATCTGCGCGGCCCTTTCTGCCGGTCTCCTGGGGAATGCCTATCACCACTCCGACATCGGTGGATATACCAGCCTCTTTGGTAACGTCCGCACTCCCGAGCTGCTGATGCGCTGGGCTGAAATGGCAGCCTTCACGCCCGTCATGCGCAGCCATGAAGGCAACCGTCCTCGCGACAACGTCCAGATCGATCAGGATCCGGCCGTCCTTGCGCACTTCGCCCGCATGACCGGCGTCTATGTCCACATGGCGCCCTACCTGAAATCGCTGTCGCAGGTAGCCTCGGACAAGGGGCTGCCAGTACAGCGGCCGCTGTTCCTGCACTATGAACACGACCGCAAGACCTACGGGATCCAGGACAGCTACCTCTACGGCTCCGACATGCTTGTCGCACCGGTCTGGCAGGCCGCTCAAAACGAGCGCACCGTGTACCTCCCTGAGGGTTCGAACTGGACGCACGCCTGGAGTGGCGAGCAATATCGTGGTGGCAACGAGATCACGGTTGCCTCGCCGCTTGGTGAGCCACCGGTCTTTTATCGCTCGGACTCGCCATTTGCCGACCATTTCGCAGAGCTGCGGGCGCTCTAGGGATGGATCTTCACGGGTTGGCCATTCTGCTGCTCCTTTCAGCGGTCGCTGCTTATCTGCAGACGCTGACCGGATTTGCATTCGGCCTCATCATGATGGGTGGTGTCGGGCTCACCGGCGTTATCGCCGTACCCGACGCCGCCGTCCTCGTCAGCTGTCTCACATTCGTCAATGCCGCGCAGGTTCTTGTGAAAGGCTGGCGCGACATTGCCGCGCGTGAATTCGTGCCGATCATTGTCGCCAGCATTCTCTTGCTTTTTGTCGGCTACTGGCTTCTCGGACTGATGGCGGCTCACTCGATCGATTGGCTGAAGATCGTGCTCGGTCTGGTGATCGTGGTCTCGAGCATACAATTGGCGATGAAACCCCAGCCGCTTGCCCGACTTTCTTCCACCGGATCGTTTGCATTCTTCGGCGCCATTGCGGGATTGATGGGAGGGCTGTTTTCAACAGCCGGACCGCCGCTCGTCTATCACCTCTATCGTCAGCCGTTGCCACAGCCGACGATCCGCGAGACCCTTGTTGCCGTCTTTGCCATCAATGCCGTCATTCGACTTGCCGTCGTCGCCTTGGCCGGAGACATGCCGCAGGCCGGCTTCTGGTGGGGGCTGCTCGCAATACCCGTGGTCATCCTGTTTACCTTCGCTGCAAAGCGTTGGCCGCCGCCGATTTCCAACCTGTCACTTCGCAGGGTGGCCTTCGGCCTGCTTTTCCTGTCGGGCCTGTCGCTCGCCTTACCCGCTCTCTTCAAGATCATCGGAGGTCTGTCATGACTGCATCCACTCTCTCGCTCAAGGATTCGACCCTTCTGACCGACAAGGCATTTGTTGCCGGCGAATGGATTTCCTCGCCAACCGGCAAGACATTCGCAGTGACCGACCCGTTCGATGGCACGGTGATCGCAAAGGTCCCCGACCTCGATCGCGAGACTGTCCAAAAGGCAATCGATGCCGCCGATACTGCGCAAAAATTGTGGGCGCGGAAAACCGCGAAGGAACGCGCTCAGGTCTTGAAGCGCTGGTATGATCTGATCGTCGCAAATGCCGACGACCTGGCTCTCATCCTGACGACGGAACAGGGCAAGCCTCTTTCTGAAGCCAAGGGCGAGGTCGTCTCGAACGCGGCCTATCTCGAATGGTTTGCCGAAGAGGCAAAGCGCATCGACGGCGACATCATCCCGGGTGCCAATCCCGGCCAGCGCATCATGGTTCTGAAGCAACCCGTTGGTGTCTGCGCCGCCATTACGCCATGGAACTTTCCAAACGGCATGATCACCCGCAAGGCCGGGCCTGCGCTTGCAGCTGGCTGCAGCATGATCCTGAAGCCCGCGTCACAGACGCCGCTATCGGCGCTGGCGCTTGCCGTGCTTGCAGAACGCGCCGGCGTGCCAAAAGGTGTCTTCTCCGTCGTCACGGGGGAAGCCAAGCCGATCGGCCTCGAGTTCTGCCATAATCCGAAGATTGCCAAGATCACCTTCACCGGATCGACAGGGGTTGGCCGGTGGTTGATGAAGGAGGCAGCCGACGGCATCAAGCGTCTGTCGCTGGAGCTTGGCGGCAACGCGCCATTCATCGTCTTCGACGATGCCGACATCGACGCCGCGGTGGCTGGCGCCATGATTTCCAAGTTCCGCAACGCGGGACAGACCTGCGTCTGCGCCAACCGCATCTATGTGCAGGAGGGCGTCGTGGAGAGCTTCACGGAGAAGCTGCTCGCCAAGGTGTCCGAGCTGCGGCTTGGCCGCGGGACCGAGGAGGGCGTCAGTCAGGGGCCTCTCATCGACGAGCGCGCCGTGGCCAAGATGGAGGAGCATGTTGCAGACGCGCTCGCCAATGGCGGCAAGCTTCTTGCCGGTGGCAGCAAGAGCGATCTTGGGGGCAACTTCTACCAGCCGACCGTCATCACAGGCGTCACGCAGGCCATGAAGGTTGCCAAGGAAGAGACGTTTGCGCCACTCGCCCCGATCATCTCCTTCAAGGACGAGGAGGATGTCATCGCGATGGCAAACGACAGCGAGTTCGGGCTCGCATCCTACTTCTACGCCCGCGACATGGCGCGCGTGTGGCGCGTTTCCGAAGCCCTTGAGGCCGGCATGGTGGGCGTCAATACCGGCATGATCGCCAACGAAATGGCACCCTTCGGCGGGATCAAGCAGTCTGGCATGGGCCGTGAAGGGTCGAAGTATGGCATCGAGGGTTTCCTCGAGCTGAAGTATGTCTGCGTCGCGGGGATCTGAGATGCCGTTCGACTATGATGTGATCATCATCGGCGGCGGCATCAATGGCTGCGGCGTCGCACGCGATGCGGCAGGCCGCGGGTACAAGGTATTGCTGGCCGAGATGAACGACCTTGCCAGCGGCACGTCGTCTGCCTCCACCAAACTTATCCATGGCGGACTGCGCTATCTCGAGCATCACGAGTTCAGGCTGGTTCGCGAAGCGCTCATGGAACGGGAAGTGCTCTGGAGCCTCGCGCCCCACATCATCTGGCCACTGCGCTTCGTCCTTCCTCATCATTCGGCGCTTCGGCCTGCCTGGATGCTGCGCCTTGGACTGTTCATCTATGATCACATTGGCGGGCGCAAGAAGCTGCCGCCCACCAAGGTCCTCGACTTGCAGAAGGACGCTGCGGGCGCACCGCTCAAAGATCAGTTCAGGAAAGGCTTCGAGTACTCGGACGCATCGGTGCAGGATGCGCGCATGGTCGTGCTCAATGCAAGGGATGCGGCCGAACGAGGTGCGGAGATACTCACGCGCACCGAGGTCACAGAGGTGACGCGCAAGGCGCAAGGATTTGCCGTTTCCCTGGTCAACTGCATCACGAAGTCGAGCCGCTCGGTCACGGCGCGCCTCGTCGTCAACGCGGCTGGTCCCTGGGTCGACCGCGTCCTGTCAATGGCCGCGCAAGGAAAAGGAGCGCGCAATGTTCGCCTTGTTCAAGGCAGTCATATCGTCGTTCGCAAACTCTTTGCACATGACAAGGCGTATATATTCCAGAACGACGACAAGCGGATCATCTTCGCCATTCCCTACGAGGATGACTTTACCTTGATCGGCACGACGGATCGCGACCATATTTGCGCCCCCGAAACCGTCAAGATCAGCGCCGAGGAAACCGAGTACCTTTGTGCGTCGGCTGGTGCCTACTTCAAGCAGCAGATCGTTCCCACGGATGTCGTCTGGTCCTATTCGGGAATACGCCCGCTCTTCGAACAGGGCGCGTCAAGCGCTCAGGAAGCGACACGCGACTACGTCCTGAAGGTCGATGGCGACAAGGCACGTGGGGCGATGATCAACGTGTTTGGCGGCAAGATCACCACGTACCGTCGCCTGGCGGAGTCCGTGCTGTCCGAGATCGAGCAGCTTCTCGGCGCCCGCAAGCCGAGCTGGACGGCAACCGCACCTCTGCCCGGAGGCGACTTTCCCGTCGATGGGTTCGATGCACTCGTTGCCAGGCTCGTCCGTCATGCTCCGGGCGTGGAGAAGGCGACGCTCCGTCGTCTTGCCCGCCTCTATGGAACGTCGGCCTTTGACATCCTCGGTGCCCGGGGTGAACTCGGCAGGATCATAGCCGGGGATCTCGGCGTCAATGAAATTGACCACCTCGTCAGGCGAGAATGGGCCGTCTCCACCGATGACATTCTTTGGCGGCGCACCAAGCTCGGCCTCCGGTTTGGCACAGATGACGTCAAGGCACTGGAGGCATTTCTCCAACAGTCTGCAAGCCAGGCAGCAGCCGGCTGAACCTGACGATTGAGGGCACAATGAGCGATTACATCCTTGCAATTGACCAGGGCACAACGTCGACACGATCCATCGTCTTCGACAAGAGCTACAGTGCAAAAGGGTTCGGCCAACAGGAATTTGCGCAACACTTTCCCCGTTCGGGTTGGGTCGAGCACGATCCTGAGGGCCTCTGGCGTACGACTGTCGAGACGGCCCGCTATGCGATCGCAGCTGCCTCCGTAGGAGCGCAGGAGATTGCCGCGATCGGTATCACCAATCAGCGGGAGACAACGATCCTGTGGGATCGTCGCACCGGCAAGGCAATATACAACGCCCTTGTCTGGCAGGATCGTCGTACGGCCGATGCATGCGCCCGCCTTCGGGCTGAAGGAGCAAGTGACCTCATCGCCTCACGTACAGGCTTGCTGATTGATGCCTATTTCTCGGCAAGCAAGATCGCCTGGATTCTCGACCACGTCAGCGGCGCGCGAGAGGCAGCTGATGCAGGTCACCTGGCATTCGGGACCGTCGACAGCTGGCTGGTCTACCGGCTGACCGGCGGTCAGCGACATGTAACCGATATCACCAACGCCGCTCGGACAATGCTGTGCGACATTGGCTCGGGTCAGTGGGACGATGAGCTGCTGCGTTGCTTCAACATTCCTCGCTCCATTCTTCCGGAAATCCTTGATAACATAGATGATTTCGGGGTGGCGCAACGCGACATCCTCGGAGCCACGGTCCCCATACGGGGGATGGCAGGCGATCAGCACGCTTCCCTCGTCGGCCAGGCGTGCTTCAAGCCGGGCAGGATGAAGGCGACCTATGGCACGGGATGTTTTGCGTTGCTCAATACCGGCAGCGATCGAGTTGTCTCAAAGAACCGTCTTCTGACGACTGTAGGCTACAAGATCGGACGGCAGATGACCTATGCACTGGAAGGCTCCATCTTCATTGCGGGGGCTGCGGTTCAGTGGTTGCGGGATGGTCTCGGCATTATCGGCAGCGCCGATCAGACCGCCGACCTTGCCCAGCAGGCAGACCTTGAGCAGCAGCTCTATCTTGTTCCAGCATTTACTGGCCTCGGCGCCCCCTGGTGGGATCCGAGCGCCCGGGCCTCGCTCTTCGGCATGACCAGGAATTCAGGTCCGGCGGAGCTTGCACGTGCGGCCCTGGATTCGATCTGTCTCCAGACGCATGATTTGATGCAGGCAATGCGGAGCGATTGGCCGGATGCCTCCATATCGCTGCTTCGCGTCGATGGCGGTGTGTCGAAGAACGCCTGGGCAATGCAGCGCCTTTCAGACATCGTCGGTCTTACTGTCCAGCGATCAAGTTCAAGCGAAGTGACAGCACTCGGAGCTGCATGGCTGGCTGGTCATGGCGCCGGGTGCTGGCCAGGCCCGGAGCAGTTCGCCGCCGAACGGGAAATCGGACAAGGCTTTCATCCATCCGTGGACGCTGACCAGAATTTCCAGTTGGTTCGAGGGTGGAAGGCAGCAGTGCGGGCAACCATCCAGTTCGCTTCTCAAGTCGCTTAGCGAGCCTTTGAGGATTAACCGGCGCGCGCCGCTAGCCGAAATGCCGCCAGGCAAATGAAAAAATCGGGGTTGGTGTGATCGGAGGGCCGCGTCGCGGGGCTCCGGGTGCGTGCGGCGCGCTTCAGGGTGAGGATCCGCCCGTGATCGTGGCGGCATCCTCCAACAATCAAGCGGTGACGAACATTATTGACGCCTTCGAAAAGGACTTCGACCGGGGAGTAGGCCCGTTTGCGGGGCGGTGGTTGCCTGAGGTGGAAAGCTTCGGGATGTTCCTCGCGTCGAACTCCCGACGTCTTGAAGCAGCCCGTCGCTACCAGACCGAAGAGTTTCAGGTCGAGCGCGAGACAGTGGCCCTATGTCGAGCGCGCCAAGAAAGCCTATCTTCAGGCGGCGGCGGCCGCATTTCCCGAATTCGACAACCCCGGCGTGGGATCCGTGGTGGCGGCGCTGCAGAAGCGGATGGCGGGTGAGGTAGACAAGCTGGCGTAGATCGACCGCGCCAACAGCGCATATCGCGCGGCGCGCTCTGCTCTCGAAACAAGCCTGGGCGCCGATCCGGACGCCACTGAGGCCTGCGTGTCGAAGAGGCTGCGAAACGAACGGCTGCCGTCGAAAAGCTCCGTGCGGCGAGGGCTGCCCTGGACCAACATCTGGCGTCGGAATCCTCGCTGACCACGGTCGTCGACTTCCTGACCTCTGTCAAAGAGAAGCGCGCCGCGCGAGCTAGGCTTGCCATCGGCGATCTGTTGCCGGGGTTGGAGACAGCCAGGCGGGTTTCGGAGATCGAGGACAGAATTCGAGGCGAGCTTCGGGCCGCGGAGAAGGCGTTGCAATTCGCGGAGCAGTCACTCACAACGGCTAGAGCCTTGCGTCTTACGTTCCACGAGGCGGAAAGGAACTGGGGCAGCGCGCGAGAGGTCCTAGGCGGCGCTGATGACGTTGCAGAACTGGAACGTCAGGCAGACCTGTATGTTCGGTTTCCCCTCTTCCTTCTGGCAACGCACTACTGGGAAGGTCGCTGGCTTCTGGCAATGGAGGCGGACCTCGTAGGCATCGTTGCCTCGAAAGGCAAGAACGGAAAGGCGACAATCATCCCCCGCTGGCTCCGCCGGATGATGCTGACCCCCTGTGCCGTGGCAACATTTGCCAGCTTACCAGGCAAGATGACCTATACTCGCCGCGACGGTGGCAAATGGGCGACCGAGTATCTCTTTAATTTCATAGACCTTTTGATCGTCGACGAAGCAGGTCAGGTCTTGCCAGAAGTTGCCGGGGCGTCTTTCTCTTTGGCGAAGCGCGCCCTGGTGATTGGTGACACCCAACAGATCGAACCGATTTCATCGGTTCCCCGGCCCGTGGATGTGAGCAATCTTCGACACAGTGGCCTTCTCCCGAATGACGCCGGCATTGACACTCTGGTCGACCGCAGGATCTGCTCGTCCAATGGCAGCGCCATGCGCCTTGCACAACAAGCCTGCCGAGTGTCGCCTTATCCTGATCTCGAGAAGGGTCTCTATCTGTTCGAGCAAGGCGGTGTTACGACGAAATCATCAGCTTCAGCAATGCTTTGTGCTACAAGGGGAAGCTACGACCATTGCGGGGAAGGGCGCCAGCAGACGCTGGTCTCCCGGCGCTCGGATATCTGCATATAGATGGCCGCGCACTTACCTCGTGGAGCAGTCGCTGCAATCCGCTCGAGGCGCAAACTATTGCTGCCTGGCTTGATGCCAATCGGGCTGGACTGGAGGCGCGCTATGGCCGGTCTTTGGAAAAGATTGTCGCCATCGTGACCCCGTTTGGCCGACAGGTTCGCGAAATTCGGGAAGCCTGTGCCGGTCGAAGGATCGCTGTCGAAGGGCGCGAAGGCATGACCATCGGAACAGTGCACGCGCTGCAAGGCGCCGAACGACCTGTGGTGATCTTCTCGCCCGTCTACTCGAAACACGCAGACGGCGGTTTCATCGACGCGTCGCCCAGCATGCTGAACGTGATGGTCTCACGGGCAAAGGATAGTTGCCTTGTGTTTGGCGATATGGATGCTATGGCGGCCGCAAAAGCCGGGTCACCAAGGGCAATCCTCGCCGACTTCCTGTTCGCGTCAGAGAAGAATGCACTTGAGTTTGCGGTCGAGCCTCGCGACGACCTGAAGCAGGGGGACAGTCAGATTCAGATGCTGCGGGGCACGATGCTTTCCTTCTGGATGCGCTGTCCGGCGGTGGTCGCCGCTTCACCATCGTCAGCCCTTGGGTGATTGCATCCACAATGGAACGCGTTGGGCTTCTGGTCGCCTTCGAAGCCGCAGTCCAGCGAGGCGCCGTGATCGATGTGTTTGTTGATCCATTGCTCAATTCGGGCCAAGCTGCCGATGGTCTGACTCAGATGGAAGCGGTCGAGAAGGCTTTCTCAAAAATCGGGGTTCGGCTGCACAAGCTTCCGAATCTGCACAGCAAGATAGTGGCGATCGACTCGGACCTTCTTTGCATTGGCTCTTACAACTGGCTCAGCGCCGATCGACACGGCCAATACGCACGCCACGAGACGTCGTTCGTTTATCGAGGGCGACATCTGGAGGAAGAAATCAGCACTATCGTTGGCAGCCTGCGGCGCAGAGTGGCATAGTGGCTAAAGGCTCGGCGGACACGCCGTAACTCCAGATATCGGCTAGTCAATTGCCTGAATAGGCGACGGCAGTCGGCAAATGCAGCTCGAATGAGGAGGTAGGGCGGTATTTCCTTGGTTCGGAGCTGCACGATATGGGTATGGTGCAAATGCGAACGTAACCACTCGGTCGACGTGCCACCTTGGGGGAGAGAATCATGACGGCCTACGACGAACTTCGCAAAGCGCCTTTCAACCTCGATGAGCCTGCGATCCTCTGGGTTCGTGACGTTTATGCCTCGCTCGACGTCGACGATAAGATAGGACAACTCTTCATCTTGATCATGATCGGGACCGATGAGGAGGAGTTCAAACGCATTGGGACGCTAAAACCTGGCGGCGTAACCCGCTTCTTTACGCCCGATCTTGACTTCGAGCGGCGGGTCATTTCCGACCTCGTGTCAAGGAGCAAAGTTCCCCCTATCATCAGCGCCGACCTCGAAGGCAGCCGACATTCATTTGCATTCGGCACCCCGGTGCTCGGCCAACTTGGGCTTGCGGCTGTTGACGATGTCGAGGCAACAGAGAGAAGTTCGGAAATCCTGGCACGCGAAGGGCGCGCAATGGGTGTTCGTTGGTCGTTCACGCCCGTTATTGACATTAATGCCGCCTTCCGATCACCGATCGTCGGTACCCGTTCTTATGGCTCCGATGTCGACAAGATCGAGCGTCATGCGGTTGCCCATGTTCGTAGTCTCCAACGAAATGGTGTGGCTGCCACCGCGAAACATTGGCCTGGCGAGGGATACGACGACCGCGATCAGCACCTTGTTACCACGACAAATCCGCTTTCGGTGGAGGCGTGGAAGAAAACCTTCGGTCGCCTCTACAAAACCCTGATCAACGAAGGCGTGCTGGCTGTAATGAGCGGGCATATCTCGTTTCCGGCCTATGTCCGGTCGAAAGTGCCGGATGCCGATCTTGAAGCCTTCCGACCGGCCTCGGTTTCCAGGTTGTTGAACGTTGACCTCCTGCGGAACGAACTCGGCTTCAATGGCATCATCGTCTCCGACGCGACACCCATGGGAGGTCTTTCAGCTTGGGGCCACCATATAGAGACAATGCCCGACATCATTGCCAATGGCTGTGATATGATCCTCTTCAGCGATGCGCCTGAGAAGGATATGGCTGCGGTCAAGGCTGCCGTTGAAGACGGCCGAATTACCTCTGAGCGGCTCGAGGCAGCCGTACTGCGCGTGCTGGCGCTCAAGGCGCACCTCAAGCTTTTTCAGTCGTCGGATGTTCTACCTGAGGCCACCGAAGCGCGCCGCGTGCTCGCGCATTCGGACAACGTGGCCGCATCGAGGGAGTTCATCGGACGATCGCCGACGCTTGTGAAGGACGTCCAAGGCATCTTTCCGCTCGACCCGGCCAAGACGAAGCGCGTGTTGCTGGTCGACGGAGGTATCATCCATCCGCTTATCCCTCAGCCTCTGAAATTTGTGCTTCCCGAGCTTTTGGAGAAGGAGGGTTTCGAAGTCACGATTGACCGACCCGACATTGTGCCATCACCTGATGATTTCGATCTCGTGGTCTATGCGCTGGGCGATGAGTCGCTGCTCGTTCGGGGCAGGATATTTGTCGACTGGCATCGCATGGGGGGTGGGGGTCTCTTCAAGGCGATGTATCGGCCTTGGACGAATATTCCGTCAATAATGATCTCCTTCGGGCATCCATATCATCTCTACGATGCGCCACGGGTACCGGCCTACATCAACGCATATTCCACAATGGACAGCGTCCAGGAAGCCGTCGTTGACTGCATGCTTGGTCGCAAGCCCTTCGTGGGCGTGAACCCTGTGGATCCATTCTGCGGCCTTGAGGACGCGCACTTTTGAGCCTGCGCCGGACGCTCAATAAACACATGCTATCGGCACAACGATTGCAGTGGCAGGGATCGCGTTCCGATCAAAGTGCTCTTGTGGCGGCGACTTCCGGATCGGGCGTGGTATTGCCTGGAATAGAGAAGATCCGACCGCTGGCTGTGACGATATCGTCGACATCGCACGGTCGCTGGCCAGGGCAGGGCGGTAAGGAGCGAAGTTTCCGCAAGAAACCGCTCGCGCAAATGAGACATGCCGGATAGCTTAAAGCGGCCCGCAAGTCGCGGTTCTGCATGACATCACACCTGAATAAAGTGTTGAAATCACCGATGATCATTGAGATCGGCGGCCTGGTCCAGCGCTCGGATTTCTGAGCTCGCACGCCACCTTACTATACCGCCAAGGTATGAAAACAAACCAAATCGGTGTTGGACGCAGATTGGATGGCCGGACAAACTGTCCCCATGAAAACGTCATCGACCCATCTCGCACTGTCCGCCAGCCTTCACCCTCTTGTCGAGCGGGTTGAAACAATACTGGTCGATTTGCCGACCATACGGCCGCACAAGCTATCAGTGACCACCCTGAACGGCCAGACGCTGATGCTGGTCAAAGTTCACTGCAGCGACGGCGTCGTCGGTATAGGTGAAGGAACGACGATCGGAGGTCTCGCCTACGGGGGCGAGAGCCCCGAAGGTATGAAGCTGGCGATCGATACCTATTTTGCTCCGGTGATGGTCGGACAGGACGCAACTCGCATCCGCGCTCTGATGACCCGCGTCGGCAAGATGGTGAAGGATAATCGCTTCGCCAAGAATGCCATCGAGACGGCGCTGCTCGATGCGCATGGAAAGCGTATCGGCCAGCCGGTGAGTGAACTCCTGGGCGGCCGGCTGCGGGACCGTCTGCCGGTCGCGTGGACGCTCGCATCCGGCGACACCGCGCGGGACATTGCCGAAGCCGAAAAGATGCTTGATCTCAAGCGCCACAAGATCTTCAAGCTCAAGATAGGCGCAAAGAGCCTCTCCGCCGATATTGCTCATGTATCTGCTATCAAGCGCGCCCTTGGTGACCGCGGGGCGGTCCGTGTCGACGTCAACATGGCGTGGAGTGAAACGGAAGCAGTCTACGCCATGGCCGCATTGGCCGCCGCAGGATGCGAACTGGTCGAACAGCCGGTGGCATCGTCGCAGGCGCTGTCGCGCTTAATGCATCGCTTCCAGGTGGCTTTGATGGCCGATGAATCCTTGAAAGGTCCCGAATCCGCATTTGAGTTGGCGAAAATCCACGGCGCGGATGTATTCGCGGTGAAGATTGCGCAGAGCGGCGGGCTCTTCAACGCACAGAGAGTTGCGTCGATCGCCGATGCTGCCGGCATCGAACTCTATGGTGGAACGATGCTCGAGGGTGCCTTCGGCACCATCGCATCGGCACATGCCTTTTCTACGTTCGAGAAGCTGCAATGGGGAACCGAGCTCTTCGGTCCGTTGCTCCTGACGGAGGAGATCCTGATCCGCCCCCTTGATTACAGCGACTTTGAGCTGACGGTTCCGGATGGACCGGGATTGGGCATCGAGCTTGACGAGGAGCGTGTAGCGTTCTTTGCCCGTGACGGGCTTCGCAAGACAATCAGCATCGTGGGCTGAGTGGAGGTATCCAATGCTTTTTCACGTCCGTATGCACGTAAACCTCCCCCATGATCTTCCCGCTACCGAGGCCGAAGCGATCATAGCCAGAGAGAAGGCTTACTCGCAGGAACTGCAGCGCATTGGAAAATGGCGGCATATCTGGCGCATCGCCGGCGAATACGCGAACTACAGCGTCTTCGACGTAAAAGACAACGCAGAGCTTCACGAGGTCCTGTCGGGGCTTCCGCTCTTCAAGTTCATGAAGATCGAAGTCTCGCCGCTCCTTCGACATCCATCATCCATACGCGAAGACGATAGCTGATCGCTTCGCTGGCGGCGTCTCAGGAGGAGACGGCGCTCAAAGTTCACATCACCCAAGTGGAGGAAAAGACATGAGTGTAAAGATCTTCGACAAGCCGGAAGTCCAGGACTTCCTGACCAAGGTTGCCGGTCTCGACAAGCCGGACGGCAATCCACGGGTCAAGCAGATCGTTCACCGATTGCTGTCCGACATCTACAAGGCGATCGACGACCTCGACATCACGCCGGACGAATACTGGACAGGGATTGCCTGGCTGAACGAGATCGGTGCGGCCGGACAGGCAGGCCTGATTTCGCCCGGCCTCGGCATCGATCATTTTTTGGATGAGCGGCTCGACGCGATCGACGAAGCATTGGGGATCAAGAACGAGACCCCTCGCACCATCGAAGGCCCACTCTACGTCGCCGGCGCTCCTGTCGCACATGGCTTTGCCCGTCTTGACGATGGCACGGACACCAATGGCCATACGCTCATCATGCACGGCACTGTCTACGGCGACGACGGAAAGCCGCTGCCGGATGCCACCGTCGAAGTCTGGCACTGCGATACCCGCGGCTTCTACTCCCACTTCGACCCGACAGGCAAACAGGCGCCCTTCAACATGCGGCGCACGATCGTCACCGACGATAAGGGCTGTTACAAGTTCCAGAGCATCGTTCCGAAGGGATATGGCGTTCCTCCGGGCAGCCCGACCGAGCAGGCGCTCTGCGCTCTTGGTCGCCATGGCCAGCGCCCGGCTCACATCCACTTGTTCATCAGCGGCGACGGTCATCGCAAGCTGACCACCCAGATCAACATCGCCGGCGATCCGCTTGTCAACGACGACTTCGCCTACGCCACCCGAGACGGGCTCGTTCCCGAGATCGTCGAGCATACCGACGAGGTCAGCATCAAGGCCAATAGTCTTTCCGGCCCCTTCGCCGAGATCAAGTTCGATATTCATCTGACCGCGCTGGTGGATGGCGTCGACAACCAGATCAACGAACTGCGCAAGCGCGCCGCGGCCTAAGAGCCACGCGGCGGCCCCGGCCGCCGCTTCCCGTCCCAAAACCGAAATTGTCGCTACGGCGGACCTTGAAGGGCGTCGCAGCGGGAGGAGAAGCCATGTCCACGATTATCGAGAAGGCACGAGATCTCGACCAACTGCTGGCAACCGCAGTTGAAGACGACAAGGAAGCTGGCGTGTTCCGTTGCCGCCGCGACATCTTCACCAATGCCGACCTGTTCGAACTGGAGATGAAGTACATCTTCGAGAGCAACTGGGTCTATCTCGCACATGAGAGCCAGGTTCCTGATAACAACGACTACTACACGACCTATATCGGTCGCCAACCGGTCGTCATCACCCGCGACAAGGCCGGCGAACTGCATGCCGTGATCAATGCCTGCGCGCACCGAGGCGCGATGCTGTGCCGGCGCAAGCATGGAAACAAGGGCAGCTTTACCTGTCCGTTCCATGGCTGGACGTTCTCGAACTCAGGCAAGCTCCTGAAGGTAAAGGACGAAAAATCCAGCCAGTATCCAGCTCAATTCGCCAAGGACGGCTCGCACGACCTGAAGCGCGTGGCCCGCTTCGAGAGCTACCGAGGCTTTCTGTTCGGCAGCCTGAACGCCGATGTCGCCGAGCTTGAGGACTATCTCGGCGAGACCAAAATCATCATCGACCAGATCGTCGATCAGGCCCCCAACGGTCTTGAGGTCCTGCGTGGCAACTCGTCCTACATTTACGACGGAAACTGGAAGCTGCAGATGGAGAATGGCTGCGACGGATACCACGTCAGCTCCGTTCATTGGAACTACTCCGCCACCATGGGTCGCCGCACGGAAGAAGGTACCAAGGCGGTCGACGCCAACGGGTGGAGCAAGTCTGTAGCCGGCGTCTATGGCTTCGAAAACGGGCACATCCTTCTGTGGACAAACACGATGAACCCCGAGGTGCGGCCAGTCTTCAGCGGTCGCGACGAGATTGTCGCACACGTTGGAAAGGAGAAGGCTGACTTCATCGTCAACCAGACACGCAATCTCTGCCTTTACCCCAACGTGTTCCTGATGGACCAGTTCAGCACGCAGATCCGCGTGACCCGTCCTATCAGCGTCGACAAGACCGAGATCAGCATCTTCTGCTTTGCGCCGAGAGGCGAAAGCGAAGCCGACCGGACGCTGCGGATCCGCCAGTACGAGGACTTTTTCAACGTGTCCGGAATGGGCACGGCCGACGATCTTGAGGAATTTCGCGCGTGCCAGGCCGGCTATGCCGGCATCTCTGCGCTCTGGAATGACCTGTCGAGAGGCGCACCGCTTTGGATCGATGGCCCGGATGAGAATGCGAAGCGGATGGGCATCGAGCCGTTGCTTTCTGGAGAACGCAGTGAAGATGAAGGCCTGTTCGTTCGCCAGCACGAATACTGGGCCAAGGTCATGCGTGACGCCCTCTCGATGGAAAAGAGCGGAGGTGCGGCATGACCATTTCGTTTCCGGAAATCACCACGTCTTCGTACCAGGACATCTGTGCCTTCCTCTATCGTGAGGCAAGGCTGCTGGATGATCGGCAGTGGGATGAATGGCTGACCTGTTACACACCCGACGTGACCTACTGGATGCCGGCATGGGATGACGACGACCAGATCACCGACGATCCGCAGACCCAGATATCGCTGATCTACTATCCGAGCCGGGATGGTCTGGAAGATCGCGTCTTCCGGATCAAGACGGAGCGCTCCGGCGCTTCGACCCCGGAACCGCGCACCAGCCACAATATCACGAACGTCGAGATCCTAAAGGACCGTGGTGAGGAGGTCGATGTTCGCTACAACTTCCACACGCTGAACCATCGCTACAAGGTCACCGACCAGTTTTTCGGAACCATGTTCGTCACCCTTCGAAGGGCCGGCGGCGGGCTGCTGATCTCGGACAAGAAGATCGTGCTGAAGAACGACTACATCCGCCAGGTCATCGACATCTATCACATCTGAGGGCCGGCTCGTGCAACCGCGGCCCGGAGGAGGAGCCATGTGCTATAAGATCGCATTGAATTTTGAGGACGGCGTTACCCGTTTCATCGGATGCAACAGCGGCGAGAAGGTCCTCGACGCTGCCTATCGCGCCAAGATCAACCTGCCGATGGATTGTTCCGACGGCGTGTGCGGCACCTGCAAGTGCCGGGCTGAAAGCGGCAGCTACGACCTCGGTGACGATTATATCGAGGACGCCCTGACCGCGGACGAGGCGGAGAGCGGTTTGGTGCTCACCTGCCAGATGAGAGCGACATCGGATTGCGTTCTTTCAGTGCCGACGACCTCGCTCGCCTGCAAGACCGGCCATCAGAAGTTTGCGGCGACCGTTACTGCCGTGACTCCACACCAAGATGCTGCGATTGTCATTGAACTGGAAGTGGATACGGCATCCTCGCCGGCCTTCCTGCCCGGCCAGTACGTCAATATCGACGTTCCCGGCTATGGTCAGAGCCGCTCCTACTCCTTCTCTTCGGCGCCGGGCGACCAGCGTCTCGCCTTTCTCATAAAGCGGATTCCCGATGGTGCGATGAGCGGCTGGCTCGCCGGGGCAAAGCCTGGCGACAAACTTGACCTGATTGGTCCGCTGGGAAGTTTCTATCTGCGTGAAGTGAAGCGCCCGCTGCTGTTTCTGGCCGGCGGCACCGGGCTTGCTCCCTTCCTCTCGATGCTTGAAACGCTCGCCCGCGCTGAATCTGACCAGGCGATCCACATGATCTACGGCGTGACGCGCGATCTCGATCTCGTTCTCGTCGATGAGATCGAGGCTTATGCCGCCCGCCTGCCGAACTTCAACTTCACGACCGTCGTGGCCGAGAATGCCTCCAGCCACCCGCGCAAGGGCTGGGTAACGCAACACATGCCGGAAGAGGTTCTTCATGGCGGTGATGTCGACGTCTATCTTTGCGGCCCTCCGCCCATGGTCGATGCGGTGCGCAGGCACTTCGACGACAATGGTGTGAGCCCCAACAGCTTCTACTATGAGAAGTTTACGCCGAATGCGGTCGCGAAAGAGGCGGCATGACGATGACCGGCTATCGGGAACGCTTTGCTGGCAAGGTGATCGTCGTGACGGGGGCAGCGCAGGGCATTGGCCGCGCCGTGGCGCTGCGCGCTGCCGATGAAGGCGCTCGCGTAGTTCTGGTGGATCGTGCTGAGCTTGCGAGGGACGTGGCCCGCGAGGCGGGCGCCAATGCGGCCTCGTTTCTCGCTGATCTCGAGACCTACGACGGCGCGTTGGAAGCCATGCGCTTCGCCGCGGAAACCTTCGGCGGAATCGACATATTGATCAACAATGTCGGCGGTGCGATCCGAATGCGTCCCTTCGAGGCATTCGAGCCGGTGCAGATTGATGCGGAAATACGTCGATCCCTGATGCCGACACTCTACGGATGCCACGCCGTCATTCCACATCTGCTTGCGCGTGGCGGCGGCACCATCGTCAACGTGTCTTCGAACGCGACGCGAGGCATTCACCGCGTGCCCTATTCGGCGGCGAAAGGTGGGGTCAATGCTGTCACCCAGTCGCTTGCAATGGAATTGGCCGAACGGAACATCCGTGTCGTGGCGACAGCGCCGGGCGGCACTGAGGCCCCTGCAAGGTCTATCCCTCGGAACGCCGAAGGCGACACCAAGGAGGAAAAGGCCTGGATGGGCGAGGTCGTCGCGCAGGTAAAGCAATCGAGCTTCATGAAACGCTACGGCAGCATCGCCGAGCAGGCTGCGCCAATCCTGTTTCTGGCCTCCGACGAGGCCTCATACATCACTGGAAGCATACTGCCGGTCGCGGGAGGTGATCTCGGCTGACCACTTGTTCTTGAAAAATGCGTAGCAACTCGGGGAGGAGAAAATGCGCAACATCGATGTGAATGACGCAATAGACAATGCGCCCTTTGGAGCGTTTCAGTGGGCGGTCGTGGCGCTCTGCGCCCTTTTGCTTGTTGTCGACGGTTACGACGTCTTCGTGGCAGGCACGGTCCTGCCGACCTTGATCGCGGAGTGGGGCCTCTCAAAACCGCAGGCAGGTGCACTGCAGGCGTGGGCACTGTTTGGAATGATGTTCGGCGCGCTGGTCTTCGGGCCACTCGCCGACCGGATCGGTCGCAAGAAGGGCATTGCCATCAGTTTCATCCTGTTCACCTCGTCAACGCTTTTGACGGGATTTGCGAGTTCACCGTTCGAGTTTCAGATCTTCCGCTTCATCGCGGGATTTGGGTGCGGTGGACTGATGCCAAACGCGGTTGCCCTCATGAACGAATATGCGCCGAAGCGGCTTCGGGGGACGATGGTCGCCCTGATGTTCTCCGGCTATTCCGTCGGCGGAATGGTCGCGGCGGGGCTCGGTATCGAGATGATCCCGCATTATGGCTGGAAGCCGATGTTCTTTGTCGCTGCGGTTCCACTCGTCGTATTGCCGATCATTCTATGGAAGCTTCCTGAATCGCTTGGTTTCCTCATTCGCCAAGGGCGCCAGGAACAGGCCAGGACGATTTACGCGAAGGTGGTGCCGGCGGCGTCGCTTACACCTGCAGATCGGCTGGTCTTTTCGGAACACAAAGGCGCGTCTGCATCGGTTTCCGAACTGTTCAGGCATCAGCGTACGCTTCGCACTCTGATGCTGTGGGTGTCGTTCTTCTGCTGCCTGCTGCTTGTATACCTGCTTTCGTCGTGGCTCCCGAAGGTGCTCCAGGAGGCCGGCTATGCAGAGAAGGCGAGCCTGCTTAGCCTGTTTTCGCTGAACTTCGGCGGCATGGTCGGCGCCATAGCGGGCGGCTGGCTAGGCGACCGGTTCGGCCTCGCCAAGGTTGTCATCGGTTTCTTTGCGGCCGCGTCAGCGTCCATCGCCCTGATCGGGTTCAACCTGGCGCCGGCGCTTCTTTTCCTGATGGTGTTCGTCGCGGGCGCCACGACGATCGGCACCCAGATCCTGCTTTATGCAAGCGTCGCCCAGCTTTACAATCTTTCCGTCCGCTCGACCGGCCTCGGATGGGCGTCAGCGGTCGGCCGCATCGGAGCCATCGTTGGCCCGACCTTGGGCGGCGTCCTGCTCGGACAGAACCTGCCGCTACAGCAGAATTTCCTGATTTTCGCCCTTCCCGCTGCTGTCTCGGCCGTGGCGATGGTGGTGTTCGCCCTCAGCAACAGCCGAAGAACCGCTTCAGTTCCGGCTGTCGCAGCTTAAGTAGACGTCGCGCGGCGTTCTTCCGCGCGACCCCTTGGCCCGGATCTCGGGCCGTCGTCACCGCCTTGATCGGAATCTTGATCGAATGCCATTTCTCGACCTACCCACCCACCGCCTCCATTTTCGGCTCGATGGCACTGATGACACTGCCTCCAGCAAGGAATGGCTGGTGTTTTGCAACTCGCTCGGCACGGACTTGCACATGTGGGACGAACAGGTCAGCGAACTCGCCGACGATTTCAGGATCCTGCGTTATGACCGTCGAGGTCACGGATTGTCATCGCCACCACCTGCGCCCTACGCACTCGATGATCTCGGCAGCGATGTGATCTCCCTTCTGGACGCCCTCAACATCTCCCGCGCTCACTTTTGCGGTCTCTCCATCGGCGGCCTCACCGGACAATGGCTTGGGGTCCATCACGGACCTCGATTTGGAAAGATGGTGCTGTGTGCCACCGCCTCCAGAATCGGAACGGCCGAGGGGTGGACCGCAAGGATCGGTGACGTCAGGACAAACGGTCTCGCCGCCTTGGTGCCCGCTACGGCCGAGCGGTGGTTTACACCGGATTTTGCCGCCGCCAACCCAGGCGTGGTGACAGGCGTGCTCGACAGCTTCTCGAGGACTTCAGAAGAAGGCTACCTCGGCTGTTGTGAAGCACTGAGGGATGCAGATTTGAGAGAGGAGATTGCCTCGATTTCCAACCCGATCCTTGCCCTGTCTGGTGCCGACGACGCCGTATGCCCGCCCACCGATCTCGAGAGCATCGCGCACGGGGTGCGCGACGGCAGGCATGTTTCTTTACCCGGCCGCCATATCGTCAACGTGGAAACTCCACACCCTTTCAATTCGGCAGTTCATGACTTTCTGCGCCGGTAGAAGCCGGGTTGCGCCATCTCACTGGACGGCTCGGCGACGGGCGGCGATAGTCCCAAACAATGTGTTGGGAGGCTGGCAGATGGATCTTCGACAACTGAGATATTTCGTGACGGTCGCCCGCGAACGGAATTTTTCACGGGCTGCCGAACTGCTCCACATCGCCCAGCCGCCGCTTAGCCGGCAGATCCAACAGCTTGAGGACGAACTCGGCGTAGTGCTTGTCGATCGTAGCCAGCGGCCGATCGCCTTGACGGAGGCGGGCCGCTTTCTCTACGAACAGGCGACTCACATTCTTTTGCGAACTGAACATATCATCGAGCAGACGCGCAAGATCGGCAGTTCGAAGCGGGAGCGATTTGTTATCGGTTGCGTCGGCTCCACGCTATACGGCGGCATCCCGGACCTGGTTCGCCGCATGCGGCATCTCTGGCCCGACCTTGACATAGAAATCCGGGAGATGATGTCGACGGAGCAGGTCAGCGCCTTGAAAGAGCGGCGTATCGATCTCGGTTTTGGTCGCGTCAGATTCAACGATCGCGAGGTGGAGCGTCTGACGCTTCGTGAGGAGCGCCTTGTCGTAGCGCTTCCAAAGCATCACCCGTTGTCTGCGTCTGAAGAGCCTATAGACCTCGCATCACTGGCTCACGAAACGGTCATCCTTTACCCGTCCGTGCCGAGGCCGAGTTTCGCGGACGAAGTTATGTCACTTTTCGCCGAGCTCGGAATTGCGCATTCGCAGATCGAGGAAGTTCGCGAAATCCAAACCGCCCTGGGAATGGTCGCAGCCGGCGCAGGGGTTTGCATCATCCCGTCAGCGTCCCAACGACAGCGGCCGGACGACGTGTCATATCGCACAATTCGGGACGAGAAGGCAACCTCACCAGTAATCATGAGCTATCGGTACGATGAGCCAAATTCCAAGGTGGAACAGATTAAGAATTTGATCCGCGAGATGTACGCCGACAATCCTCCGTGGCTTCGGCTCTCGAATGTAAAACTCCCGAATAAACCCTGAGGCGTTCAGTCCCCGTGGCGCACGCTGTATTGAACGATGTGCCCATTTTTTGAGCCGCTCTTGGAACGCGGAACATAGAGTTCGATACGCATACCAATTGTCCGCACCAATAATGGGCGGCAGGTTGCTCGGAAAGAAATGTCCACGATTGCAAAATGTTCCTGCAGGTTGCCTTGAGCCGGTTGGAGTTGGTTTACAAGCGTGACGGCAGATTGCTTCCGTTCTGGGGACGCCACAAACTCGACGCGATCGAACGCCAGACTGTTCGAGCCACACTTGCGCAAATGAAACCGGGACGATCGCGGTGATGCAGCGCGATTGCGGAAGTCTCGATTTCGAAACGAGGTCGAACGCAGTTCGAGCCTGGTACCGATACTACGAGGTTCGCCCTGACGAGCGTGCGTCCACGGTCCTTTGCAATGCGGCCGTCCAGTTGTTCAACGAGGGCCATTCTACCGCGGACGACATCGCCGCGATGTTGATCGGCGCCTATGTTGGACTGTACTCCACCAGAGTGAACGCTCTGAGTTCGCATGCTATGGTCGGCTCACTGGAGCAAGATCGGGTTCTAGTCGAGCAGGTCGGGCGGCACCTTTCCGCCATTCGCGGACAACCGTTTCATCAGCGTCTTGTGCAGAAACGTGTTCATAGCCGCGCTATCGCTCTTGTCGCCCGAGTAGCCCAGCTCGGATGCCAGTTCCTTGCGCTCCTGCATGCTTGCGTCCATCCCCACGGCCTTCATCAGGTCGACGATCGAATGTCTCCAATCGAGTTTCTGTCCTGAACTCCTTGCGGCTTGATCGAGCACGTCCGCGATATCGATCGCGGGGGCCTGAGGCGGCGGAGGCGCACCAGTGGCCGGGTCGGTGACGATCGGCGGACGCTCGGCGATCTGATCCGACTGGGGTGCTCCTGGCCCCAGAGGCGGCACTGGATCAGCATCGGGCGCCGCTGGCGGTGTCAACGGGGAAGCGGAAGCCGCTTGAGCGGGCGTTGCTGCGTTGGCGTCGCCCAAAATCGCGTTGCGTATGCGTTCGAAAATGCTCATCGACTGACTCCTTATTCGCGGTGAAACAAAAACACGATCGGAGGCATTCTGTTCCGTTGGAGGAGTGCGAGACGCCGAGACGACAGAGCGTCGGCAGCCCTGCGAAAGGGCCGCCATTTCGAAAGAAGGTCCGGCTAGAGGTTCCGCAACAGCAAGCCGAGACCCCGCTTACCTTCATGAGGAAAGGTTGCTGACGAGCGTCCACGACTGTAATCCGCCTTCCGTCGACATCGCTGTGGAGGACGTGCCTAGAGTCCGATTTCCTGCGTTATCGCGTGGATCGACGCAACGCGCGTCTTCGCGGCCATCAGGATGTCCAGTTCAATCGATGACGGCCCGAAGCGATAGAACAGGTCCTCGGCCACGTCCGGATGAAGGCCGTATCGGCTCCGAAACTCCTCAAGGGTATAGGCGTTGCCACGCAACACCCGCCGGCGTTCAAAATGACGATCTGAATGCATTTCCCAGCTCCTCCTTTTCCTCGCGTCGAAATGATTGCGACGGCGGTTTGTTCCGCCAGATCTGGAGGTTGCGGGATTGAACTCACCGGATAGCCAAGGTTTCGCGCGCGTGCTACGACCTTGGGTCTGAGTGGGGGGCCACATGAAGCTGAAGCTTGTAGCGGTCGCAGCGGCGGCCCTCGCGCCCGTTGTCGCTATGCTCGTGTATAACGAGGTCGCGCTGCGTGCCCAGCGGAACGAAGAGGTGAGAGCCAACGCTGCGCAAGCCGCTCGTCAGGCTTCGTCAGAGGTCGACCGGATCATCGAAGGCGTCCGCGCCATGCTTGTCTCGGTGTCCGCCATGCCCGCCGTTCGTCATCTCGACGCCGCGAGTTGCAACGAGAGCTTGAAGTCTGTAGCGGAAAACGTTCCAAACGTCAGAACGATCTTCGTCCTCGATACAACCGGGAGCCCTGTCTGCAGCAGTCAGCAGATACCGGCCGGCACGACGTTCGCCGACCGTGATTATTTGAAGGGAGTCATCGTTTCTCGGCAGACGGTCGTTGGCACCTACACGATGAGCAGGATCTCGGATACGGCCGTGTTGCCGATCGCAATGCCGTTGATGGAAGGCGACAATCTAAAGGGAGTCGTGGTCACCGGCGTCCGGCTGGACTGGCTTCAGAACAGGATCACCGAGCGCGGCGTCTCCCCCGGCAATGCCGTGACGATAGCTGATGGAAAGGGGACGATCCTTGCGCGGGTGCCGTTTCCCGAACGGTTCGTCGGCACCGTCATTCCGGACAAATTCCAGTCGCTCATTCATGCCGACGAGCCTGGCGTCATCGATGTCACGAGCCAGGATGGTACCGAGCGGATCCTCGGATTCCGCCCGATCGCTCTGCCGGGCAGCCCGCTTTACGTCAGTGCAGGCTTCTCAAAGGAGGAGGCCTTCGCTCAGATTAACAGGTCGACACTCGCGAACATGCTTGGCATTGCGGGGGGAGTGCTGCTTGCTTTCGTCGCCGCGTTCTTCATCGGCAACAAGTTCCTGCTCGCGCCAATCGAACGCATCGCGGCGACGATGGACAGCTGGCGCAACGGCGAGACGAAGGCAAGGACAGGCATGAAGGGGTCCGATGAATTGTCCGCGGTCGGAGCGACGCTCGATGGCCTGCTGGAAGAACTCGACCGTCGCCGCCTCGAGAGCGAGCAGGTGGTTGAGGAGCGTGCTCTGCTGATGAGGGAGCTGGCGCACCGCGTCAAGAACGGCTTCACGCTCGTACAGGCGATATCCCGTCAGACCTTCTCGAAGGTGGAACCCGAACGCTACCGCTCCTTCTCCGAGCGCCTGACCGCGCTCGCCCGGACCTATGATTTGCTACTTTCGAAGGAGACCACGTCGTCGTCGGTGCGTGAAGTCATTGTGGCCGCAATGGAGGCTCATCTTGATGGCGGTTGCGAGCGCATTCGGCTCGAAGGACCCGACGTTGTCCTTGCCGCCGATCTCGCACTGCCGCTTTCACTCGTGGTGCACGAACTGGCAACCAACGCCACGAAGTACGGAAGCCTCTCGAACGAGACAGGAAAGGTTTCGATCGCCTGGCGCAAGGAGCGCGAACGGCTCGACCTCACCTGGACCGAAAGCGGTGGTCCTCCTGTCGGCGCGCCTGCCCGGAAGGGCTTCGGCTCCGTCCTGATCGAGCGAGCTTTCCCGTCGAGGGCGCGCTCGGTGTGCCGGACTGACTATCGCCCCGACGGACTCGTCTTCGAACTTTCGTTTACAACAACGGAACCAGAGCCGCGTTTGCAAGTTTCGACAAATGGAGCTGCGGAGCAGAGGACGTGAGAAAGAAGCCGAAGGTACCGATCGTCGAGGATCATTCGCCAACGAGGTGAGGAGCCGGTCTGATGACTGCGTTGCAATGTCGGTCGGAAGAGAAACTCGGGAGCGTTGCCTCCGGAGAGTCCCCAGTTTCTCTTCCTCTGGCGTTCGAGCAAGGCCAAATGGCTGCTCGGTCCCCGCGGCCCGCCATTTCGGGTCAGGTCGCGAGCCAGCCATGAATTGAATATTAGGCAAGAGCGAATTGATGGAAACGTATTCTTCGGCAATGGGTTAACGCCGGAGCGCAATCACGGGCTCAATGTCTTGCTTCCAGTTGGACTTGGGCTTGCGAATCCAGGGCGGATAACTAGTTACCTCGAGAAACACGCAATCGGAATTCCGCATGACCATCGACCTTTTAGAGCGTAGGCAGACCGAAGATCCGAACCGAAGCGAGGAGCAGTTTCGCGTGCTGGTCGAAGGCGTGATCGACTATGCCATCTACATGCTCGATCCGAACGGTCACGTATCGAGTTGGAATGCGGGCGCCCGCCGCATCAAGGGATACGAACCCGAAGAGATCATTGGTAGGCATTTCTCGCAGTTCTATACCGACGAGGACAAGGCCGACGATCTGCCAAGAAGAGCGCTAGAAATCGCCGCATCCGAGGGCCGGTTCGAAAGAGAAGGCTGGCGGGTCAGAAAGGATGGGACGCGCTTTTGGGCAGATGTCATCATCGACCCTATTCGGGCAGAAGACGGCACGCTCATCGGCTTTGCCAAGATTACGCGCGACATTACGGAGAGGTGACAGACGCAGGAAGCACGAGCGAGCACAGCTCGAACTCTTCCAGGCCCAAAAGATGGAAGCCGTAGGCCAGCTCATGGGCGGCGTCGCGCACGACTTCAACAATCTACTGATGGCCATTCTAGGCAGTCTCGAGATCGCGAAGAAACGGGCTCTCGCCGGTCAGGATCTGATCGAGAACGCCATCCAAGGGGCAAAACGGGGCGCGGCCGTGACACAGCGGCTGCTTGCCTTCTCCCGCAAGCAGGAACTCAAGCTTGAGCCGGTCGACGTGTCCGACCTCGTGAAGGGAATGGCGGGCCTGCTTCAGCGGTCGATCGGCCCGTCGATCGAAATTGTCACGAGTTTCCCGCTGGCTCTGCCGAAAGTTCAGGCCGACGCCAACCAGTCGGAGACCGCACTCCTGAACCTGGTCGTAAACGCACGCGACGCCATGCCTCTCGGGGGCGTCATCACGCTCTCGACGGCCGCGTAGGGATGACAATCGGAACAGTCCACGCGCTTCAAGGCGCTGAGCGATCCGTCGTGATCTTCTCGCCCGTCTACTAGATACATGCTGACGGTGGTTTCGTCGACGCTTCGCCAAGTATGCTGAACGTGATGGTCTCGCGGGCAAAGGACAGTTGTCTGGTATTTGCCGATATGGACGTTATGGCGGCCGCGAAAGCCGGGTCGCCAAGGGCTCTCTTCGCGGACTTCCTGTTCGCGTCAGAGCGGAACGCGCTTGAGTTTGCGGTCGAGCCGCGCGAGGACCTGAAGCAGGGGAGCGGTCAGATTCAAATGCTTCGAGATGCAGCTGGGCATCATGCCTTCCTGCTGAATGCGCTGTCTGAGGGTCGACGCCGCTACACCATCGTCAGCCCGTGGGTGATCGCTTCAACGATGGAACGAGTTGGAATCCTTGCGGCCTTCAACGCCGCCGTCCAGCGGGGCGCCGAAGTCGACGTGTTCGCTGATCCGCTGCTCAACCTCGGCCTAATCTATGAGCATGCCTTTTCGACCGCTTCCATCTGGGTCAATCCATCGGCAGCAGGGGGTTCGGCTGCACAAGCTCCCGAAGCTGCATAGCAAGATCGTAGCGATCGACACTGACCTTCTTTGCGTCGGGTCATACAACTGGCTCAGCGCCGATCGAGATGGTCAATACGCGCGCCACGAAACGTCGTTCGTTTATCGCGGACGGCATTTGGAGGAAGAGATCAGCACCATTGTTGGCAGCCTTCGCCGAAGAGAGGGGTAAAGGCCAGAACCTTGTTTATGGTGCAGCCATCCAGTTGAAACCGCGATGAGCGCTGCTCAAGATCCAGATCTGCGTAATGTAGGGGTCGCGGGTTCGTATCCGCTCAAGAACACCAAGCAAACTCGTACATGTATCCCTGTCCACGTCTAATGCCGATCCTGCGATCGAAGGCGGACGCCTATTCCTCCATCGGTAATCTCACCTTCACTCTGAAAGGTTATGCCTGCGGCCTCGAAGGTGAGCGTCAGACAGCGCGACGCCTAAAATCCAGGGCCGGGGATAAGGTGTAGCAAGGAGCCAAATTCCAAGACTTGGCTCCGAGTTGTTGTCGCTCGTTAAGGTGTGCTGTCAGAAGGTCAGCGAGTAGATGAAGGTCAACGCCTGCTGATGTCGGGCGCCGGTGAACCCGTCCTCTCGGGAATAAGCCACATTGAAGTATCCCGAGTTGCCAAAGCGGCGGCCGAAGCCAACTTTGGTGGCGAGGTAGTTTTCTTCGCCAGTATAGCTACCATAGGTGTTTTCGAATTCATGCTCGATGCCCACCTCGAACTGCGGCGACCAGGCACCCGGGTGGAAGACCGGTTTCTCGATCCGCAGCGAAGCGCCGGCCATGGCGTAGTTTATCGTATCGGCTTCCACCGCCGCGCCTAAGCTGTTCGTGGTGTCCTGTCTGTTCGTGAGGGGTCTTATCAGAGCTCTTCCTGTAGATCTTGAACATACAGCAAGACCCATTGGCCTTACCTTGCGGAAGGATTGGATTCCGACAGTCGCACAGGCTTATTTTCTGGAGCTTGTCGAGGTGCTCCGAGGTCAATCGGATGGTGATCTCGCTTCTGCTGCGCTCGCGCCTTGACCTGAACCAACTGCAAGCGACTACCGGGGCTTGATACAAAGCTTAATGGGTGGCGCTCATCGCACGAAGGGCGCCGCGGTTTCAATTCTCCTCGCTCAGAACAACCAGGCGCGCTCCTTTTTCGTCAACGTCACTTGTGATCGCGATGCGTTTCCCATCCGGGGACAGGAAGGCGGCGTTGAAACCTGATTTGACCTTTTCGTTGGGGAGCTCGATGACGCCGTCGTTTGAAACGGATGTATCGAGGCCGCCGTCTGACTTGAGAACGACTGCCGCTGGAGCGCCGCCATAATGCCCCACATTGACGGAGCGGCCATCCGGAAGCATTACGGCGTCGGCAATTGGGTCCTTCGCTCCTGTGCCCTCGCTCTGGATCGCCTGGCCTTATGCGTGCCATGGACTAAAAATGCCTTTACCAACTTGACGAACTTATCCATCTTTGCCATATAAGTACTTCTGTATGGAGGCAAGTTATGGCATCTCCCAAGGCAAAACCCAGCATCAAGGGCGGCTCGACCCGCAGGGATGGACCAGATAGGTCCATGGCTTTTTTCCTGGCGACAGGCGCCGGTGCGCTGCCGGAAGGCATGAGCGGCTTCAAAATCAAAGTTCCGGATAGTGCGACCAAAGTCCTGTCCGACAAGCCGAAGCGCGTGCAGACACTGCTGCAGCAATATGGTCAGGCCATTTCAAGGAGTCGAACCGCCGGCAGACGTGTAAGCTTCCGCGTTGACGTCGATCCAGAAGGCGAGATGGTCGTAACCCCGGTCGAAGACGACGCATTGGCCGCCCCTGCGCCATCTGAGGAGGACAACACCGCAGATGCTGGCCTTGAGCAAGCTCTTGCCGCAGCCCGGGCACGCGGACGCTCGAAAGCAGCAGAAATCCTCGAGCGCGCCGAAATGCTCAGCGCTGACGACTTTGCTCGCCTGCTCGGCACGACGCGGGTGACAATCAATACCAAGCGGCAAAACGGTCTTGTGCTCGGCCTCGACGGGGCCAAGCGTGGGTATCGCTTCCCCGATTGGCAGCTCGATTCCGATGGCAAGCCATTTGCTGCACTCCCTATCCTTCACGAAATGCTCGGTGGAGCCTGGGCAGTCTATCGCTTCCTGGTCCAGCCGCATGGTGAACTGGATGGTCTGACGGGTCGTGAAGCACTGGAGCGTGGACGGACTAAGCAGGTGATCGCGGTAGCGGAAAGCGTTGGGCGAGATTTCCGGTAAATGGGAAGTGCACTGCCGCCCGTCGGCTTCGAAACAGCACGCCTGCATCTACACGTCGTCGCGCCCGGCTCACGGTTCGGCCGCATCTACCTCGATAGATACCCTGATCCGCTCGGCTTCGGAAAGACACCGAGCCGCTTCAGCGATCCGCGGCGCCGCAAGCCCGCCAATCGCTTTGGGGTCCTCTACATGGGCGGCACCATCAAAGTATGCTTTCTCGAAGCCGTACTGCGAGACCAACGCGATGGCTCGATCGGCGATCTCCCCATTTCCGAGTCAGCGCTTCACAACCGACAGTACGCGCAGATCGAGGTGATCGACCCACTGACGATGATTGATCTGCGCGACGACGGAGCGATCAAGATGGGTGTGCCGACGGATGTGGCAAAATCCTCCAAGCAATCCCTTGCTCGCAAATGGGCTGTTGCATTCCATGAACATCGAGATCAGGTCGACGGCATCATTTATCCGTCAAGGCTAAACGGGCACACGAATCTTGCGGTGTTTGATCGAGCCATCGGGAAGCTGAAGGCAGTCGGCGCAACAAAGCTGATACGGGCGCCGGGTCTCGCGAATGTACTCGATGACCTGAACGTTGCGATTGTCGATCCCTGATTCATCGCCGCGTTTAGCGTTGCTCGATAAGTCATTTCTGACAGCCCATCCTCGACAGATCAATCCTGATACCCGCCGCTTCGATATCGTTTGCATTTTGAAGGCTCGGCCTCGCTTTCAGCCGGCGCGGCATCGGCAGGCTCTGGCTCCACTACCTTCGCCGTGTCGCTCGTGTCGGCGATAGTACCACCCGGGTCTTGAGCTTGAAACACGCCTTGGCCCTCGAACTGGCCTGTGTTCAAGGCGTAGGCCGCAAGTTTTTTTCCGGGATTAACTCGATCCGCGCGCTACGATGACGTGGCGGGCCAGCGTTCGAACCCGTCTAGCGCATGAGCGATCGGGATCCGCCCTCTGACGCTCCTGATCAGCAGGGAAAATTTGATGGATGCGGCTAGAGAACGTCCCCCCGAACGAGTCCCTGATTTCTGGATGCATGCTTCGAACGCATTTGGGGTTTCCTGACGCATCCAGAAAACCGGGATGATGCGAGCGCCGCAACCTTTAGGCCGTTCCGTCGTTCGGTGGGGAGGAGGATCTCCCCATGCTGGATATGGCCTACTCACGCGATCTCATGGTTGAACGGCATTTGCGTGGTCGTGGCCTTCGCGATGAGCGGTTGCTGGCGGCAATGGGAGGGATGGCACCGACCCGATCTTCCTCCGATCCGTAGTCGCCCGGCGTTGCCGGCGTTGATCAAAGAGGCAGCGGAACCGTTTAGCCAATTTCACGATCCGCACTTCGGCGATCTGTTCGACCGTTTCGCTGACAAGCACGTTGTCCTCTTGGGCGAGGCAAGCCACGGAGTGCCGCCCTGATGTGAGGCTTCTTGCATCGGATCCCGTAGTAAGAGGTACGTCTATCGACTCTTTACGTTTGACATCCATGTTTCAAACGGATTGCTTTTCTGACTACCTATGTTCGCGCGACCATTTAGCTCCACTCCATCCTGGAGGCCGTGCAGGATGGCGATCAGCCGTGGCGCCATCTCGCGAATCTCGCTCAGATGAATAGCCGTCAGCCGTTTGAGGACCGCTTCGGCCTTCTGGGTCAGCGCAAGCGTGTGGCGTCGCTTGTCGTTGGGATCGACTGTGCGCGACACATATCCCGCCGCCACCAGCCGGCCGACGAGTTCGGTTGTCGAATGCGGCGCGATCAGCAGCCGCTCGGCAAGCAGGCCGACCGACATCGCTTCCTCGCCGTTGTGGCCCTTGATGGCGAGCAGGGCCTGATGCTGCTGCGCCGGCAATCCTTCTTCGTGGGCGGCCGAGGCGCTGAAATCCATGAACTGGCGCAGTGCATGGCGCAGGTTGGACAGCGCCTCGTAATCGGCATCCGACAGATCGTCCATCTGCTTCCTGGCCATCAATCTCCTGCCGTTATTGGCTTGCCACCTGCAAGATCACTGCATCCATGCCGCCATCTCCATCCGCCGGTGATCCTGCAGCGCGCGCAGCGCCTGCATCAACTCCGGCGCCATTTCCCGGATCTCATAAAGATGGGCAGGCGTCAGTCGACGCAATAGCTCTTCCGCCTGATCTGTCAATCGAACAACGATGCGGCGCTTCGGCTTGATGACGACGGTCAGAAAGCCGCGGGCTTTCAATCCTTCCGTCAGTTCCGTGGCCGCGGCAGGCGCCAGAAACAGCTTCTCCGCGAGGCTGGAAACGCTCATTTCGCCACGGATCCCCAACCCCTTGATGGCGAGAAGCGCCTGATGCTCCGGTGGTGAAAGGCCGAGACGGCTGGCCGCCCCGGCGCTGAACTGGCGGAATTTGCGGATCCGGTATCTCAGATTGGCAAGTGCCTCATATTCGGTCTCTGACAGGGCTTCCTTGGGCATCGGCCTGCTCCTCAAAGCATGACTTGCATTAGATCGTAATACGATATATCTGGGCCTTCATTGCCAGCCTGTCAACAGGAACCCCCATGTCCCCACAAAATACCCACCGGCCGCATGATTTCATGGGCGGCCTTTCGCGGCGTGAAGCCGGAGACTTCACCACCGACAAGCGCGTCATCGCTCTGATCGGCATGGCGCTGATCGTCGGCACCGGCGGCGCTTTTGCCGCCTGGGTCCTGGTCAGCCTCATTTCGCTAGTGACCAACCTTGTCTGGTTCGGCCGCCTTAGTACCCATGCCGTCTCGTTGGCAGCGGCCCCGCGCTCGGTCTGGATGGTGGTAATCCCGGTTCTAGGCGGTCTTGTCATTGGCTTGATGGCTCGTTTCGGCTCGGAGAAGATCCGCGGCCACGGCATTCCTGAAGCAATCGAGGCGATCCTGATCGGCGGCAGCCGGATGTCGCCAAAGGTGGCGATCTTGAAGCCGATTTCCTCGGCAATCTCGATCGGAACGGGCGGCCCTTTCGGCGCTGAAGGCCCGATCATCATGACTGGCGGCGCGATTGGTTCGCTCTTTGCCCAATGCTTTCACCTGAGTTCGGCAGAGCGCAAGACGCTGCTGGTCGCCGGTGCCGCGGCAGGCATGACTGCGATCTTTGGTTCGCCGATCGCCGCGATCATGCTGGCCGTTGAACTGCTGCTGTTCGAATGGAAGCCGCGCAGCTTCATTCCTGTCGCCGTCGCCGCCTGCGTGTCGATCTGCTGGCGCCCTTTCCTGTTCGAAGCCGGTCCTCTCTTTCCAAGACAATTCCACATGGATCTGCCCTGGTGGGGTATCCTGCTCTGCGCCGGAATGGGCATCCTCTCCGGCCTACAGTCGGGCATCCTGACAACGCTTCTTTACAAGATTGAAGACCTGTTCGAAGCGCTGCCCATCCATTGGATGTGGTGCCCGGCGCTGGGCGGGCTGATCATCGGGTTTGGCGGGCTCATAGAACCGCGAGTTCTCGGCGTCGGCTACGATATCATCGATGGTCTCCTGAACAGCAGCCTGCTGCCGCAAGCGGTGCTGACAATCCTGCTGGTCAAGGCGGCGATCTGGCTCGTGGCGCTGTCATCGGGCACCTCGGGCGGCGTGCTGGCGCCGCTCCTGATTTTCGGCGGTGCGCTCGGCTGGCTTGTCGGACTTGTTCTGCCGGGCGATCCGGGCTTCTGGGCGCTGCTCGGCATGGCGGCGATGATGGGCGGCACGATGCGGGCGCCGCTGACTGGCACTTTCTTCGCCGTCGAACTGACCGGCGATGTCCAGGCGCTGCTGCCGCTGCTGGCGGCAACGGTGGCGGCCTACGCGGTCACCGTTCTCCTGCTGCGCCGCTCGATCCTGACGGAAAAGATCGCCCGCCGTGGCCAGCACATCACCCGCGAATATGGCATCGATCCCTTCGAGTTTGCCCGCGCCCGTGACATCATGATCTCCAAGGTCGATAGCCTCAGGGCCGATATGACCGCCGGGGAGGCGATCGATTTCTTTACCACGCGATCGAAGACACACCGGGTCTATCCGGTAGTCGATGACCTAGGCATCCTCAAGGGTCTGATGTCGCGCGGTGACGCTCTGCGCTGGCAGCAGGAACGTGTGGAGCGCAGTCAGCCGCTCGCCGATCTGGTGTCCGATAATTCCGTGCCGCTTGCTCACCCCGATGACACGGTCGGTTACGTTGCCGATCTGATGCTGGTAACCGATGCCGGCCGCATTCCAATCGTCGATCCCGATAACGGCCAGCTCGTCGGCCTCGTAGCCCGCAAGGACCTGTTGAGGCTCCGTCATTCCCTAAGAACAAGCGAAACGGAGCGGCGGCCGTATTTCGGACGCGCCGTCGGTTCGGGACGCGAGGTGCCTACGAGATGATCAGCTCTGACGTTAAAAGGGGCGATTTCCATCCACCATTTAACAAGGTTCTTCGGTTGTCGCGGCCATCGCCTGGTTCTTCAGAACGTGGCTGTGACAATTATATAGGTCGTCTAGGAATCTCCCGGCCTGGTGACACTCTACCGCATTCACGGTGTGCGTTGATGTTGTCGCCGAACGCGCTTCGTCTGAGAATTTCGGACCTGTGGCAAACTTCCGCGTCAGTCAGCCGCCGCGTCAATTGTCTTTCCGTTGGTAAACGCGCTCGTGCCGGGTGGCGGAATGTCATCCTTGAGAAAGGCGATGCCGGACCGAAGCCCGCGTTGCCGTTGGCGCGAGACGCGACCGGAGGACGATCAGATCGATTACTTGGAGTAGTAGTCTGTGATCAGCACCAGGTACCGTGCGAAATAATGGTTTCACTCTCCCCTGACGTGTGGCATTCTGCAGCTTATATCAATTACTCAACGAGTGGTTGATAATCCCGCTTCGGCAACATATTTCGATCTCGGAGAGCCCATGACTTCAGTTCCCCTTTCGCCTGACGCAACAGATACGAGGCGACGCGTTTTTGCAATCATGGCGAGTGCTTCGGGCAACCTTGTTGAATGGTATGATTTCTATGTCTACTCGTTCCTAGCACTCTATTTCGCGTCGGAGTTTTTCCCGGAAGGCGACGCGACCAGTCAATTACTGAATGCTGCTGCTATCTTTGCTGCGGGCTTTCTCATGCGGCCGATCGGGGGGTGGTTGTTTGGACGCATTGCGGACCGGGTGGGCCGCAAGCGTGCGATGCTGATTTCGGTTACGATGATGTGCGGCGGATCCTTTGTTATCGCCATTTTGCCAACCTACAGCTCGATCGGCGTCTTCGCGCCGCTTCTGCTCCTTCTCATGCGCCTCATCCAGGGGCTTTCTGTGGGCGGCGAGTATGGCACGACCGCGACCTATATGAGTGAGGTAGCGCTTGCCGGTCGCCGCGGCTTCTTCGGCTCATTTCAATATGTCACCCTGATCGGCGGCCAGCTGCTCGCCGTGCTCGTCCTTGTCATCCTGCAGCAGTTCCTTGACGAAGCGCAGCTGCGTGCGTGGGGTTGGCGCATTCCCTTTGCCATCGGCGGTGTGGCAGCCGTGATCGCGCTCTATCTGCGAAGCTCGCTTCAGGAGACGTCGACTGAAGAGACCCGCACCATGCAGGAGGCGGGAACGCTGAGTGGCCTCCTGCGCAACCATTTGCGCGCGTTTCTCATCGTCGTCGGCTACACTGCCGGGGGATCGCTGATTTTCTACACGTTCACCACCTACATGCAAAAATACCTCGTCAATACCGCCGGCTTCGACAAGGAGGTCGCAAGCCTGACGATGACGACGGTCCTTTTCGTCTACATGCTGATGCAGCCGCTCTTCGGCGCCATGTCTGACAGGATCGGCAGGCGCAATTCCATGCTTCTATGGGCCGGCCTTTCCATTCTGACGACCGTTCCATTTCTAACCGTCATCGGGCGCACCACAAACGCATTCAGCGCCTTTTTCCTCGTGACGGGCGCCCTTGCAGTCGTCAGTCTCTACACGTCCATCAGCGGTATCGTGAAATCGGAAATGTTCCCGGCACAGGTAAGAGCACTCGGTGTCGGCTTCGCCTATGCGATCGGCAATGCGCTCTTCGGCGGAACGGCGGAGTATTTCGCGCTTTGGTTCAAGTCAATCGGTCACGAGAGTTGGTTCTTCTGGTACGTGACCGCAATGATGGTCATTGCGCTCGTCGCCGCTATTCTCATGCCCGATCCCCGGAAGAAAGGCTACCTTCAGGGTGAAGGGATGATAGATTGATCTTGACCGCGCGACATCGCCTATACCTTCTCGTCGTCGAGAAAAGTGAAGTCGATCGTAGGCGCCGTTTGCCTCGCTCGCGCGCGTCTTGCCATTTCGAGTAATACCGCCGTGACACAGATGCCAACAATGCGCCTTTGCAGTCATTGAAGAAAACAATCTATCCTGTATCGTCGCTGGTACAGGAAAAAGTGTCACTTTCAGCGATGCCTTCGATACCTTTGCCATTTGTCATATCCCTTCTTCTTTGCCTCATCCTCTTTCGGACGATGCGGCAGGCGGAATATAAACTCGGTCTGTTTTCTCTGCTCATTGCAACGTTTGCCGCTCAGGCGATCCTGTCGGGGTTGAATTGGAACCTCGGTTGGTATCCTGCGCGTCTCATTCAGCCGGTCGTGGCGGCGATCCTCCCAGCTCTATGCTTTGCCGCGTTCAATCAGCTGCGACGCGATAGGCTCGCAACGTCCAACGATATCCTGCCACACCTGCTGCCTGCGATCCTCGTTGCCATTCTGGTCACCCTATGGCGTGCTCCAATCGATATCGTTCTTTTTGCCACTTACCTCGGCTACGGCCTTGCACTTCTCAAGATTGCCAAAGAGGGGCCGGACGCGCTTTCTTCTGTACGCGTCGCTGATGAGTGGACTGCTCACAAGGCGCTTGTCGCAGTGGCGGTTATGCTGGTCGTGACGTCCTTCATCGACGCCGTTGTGGCGGTTGATTTTTTCCTTGGAAAGGGCGAGCAGGGCCGAATGGTTCTTACGGTTGCGAGCGTTTTATGGCTGGCCATTGCCGGTTACGCCGCCACTGTTGCGGACAATGCCCGTCCCGGTGATGAGGGGAATGCGCTTTCGGAGGATTTCGACCATTCCTCATCCGCACAGCAGGTTCCTTCGGACGCTATGGAGGATAAAGCGATAGCAAATCACATCGATGCATTGATGCGGGAACAACATCTTTATCGTGACCCAGACCTGACCTTACAGCGTCTCGCAAGGCGCTCAGGTATTCCAGCACGCCAGATTTCCGGCGCTTTGAACAGAACCTACGGTCGGAACGTTTCGCAGGTGGTGAATGAATATCGAGTGAGTGATGCCAAACAGCGGCTGGTGACCACACGCGATCAGATAACGGCAATCATGCTGGAGGCGGGGTTTGGTACAAAATCAAATTTCAATAGAGAATTCCTACGGGTCACGGGCATGACCCCGAGCCGCTATCGGAACACTGGTGGCGAGACGTCTGCCGCGCCCGAACTGCCCAAAGAAGCTTCCATTCGATAGCCCCGCGTGAGTTCAAACGCCGATGCGCGATACGTCCTAAATCGTGATCTTGGACGTGCGAAATCGTGATCTTGGGCGCGTCGCTCTTCAATCCGCGACAAGTTCCGACATAACCCACGGCTATGAGGAGCTTCGAGGAAAATGCTGATCAAAATCGTTGCAATGTTCTGCGCCAGCGTCCTTTCAATGGCGATAGCGCAGCACTCAGCCGCAGACAGTGCACTCGTCGGCGTCCGGCAGATCACAGCGCCCTCCAAGGAGCGAGGCACTGAATTTCCCGTGACCGTTTGGTATCCGGCCGACGCTGGTGGCAAGCCTGTCACGCTCGGCGAAAGTCAGTTCTTTTACGGAACGGAAGCCATGCTCGATGCCCCTATTGCGCACGGAAGACACCCTTTGATTTTGCTATCTCATGGCGCAGGTTTGGGGGGAACTCCCCAAGCGATGAGTTGGATTGCAGCGCCCTTGGCCAAGCAAGGGTTCATCGTGGCAGCTCCTCTTCATTTCGGGAACGGAGGAGCCAACAGGTCAGCAGCCGAAACGGTGAAGCTTTGGCTTAGGCCTGCGGATATCAGCGCAACGCTCGACGCTTTGGAAAAGCAACCGGTTTTCGAAGATCACCTTGAGCCCAAAAAGACGGGTGTGCTTGGGCTTTCGATGGGCGGGAATACAGCCTTGGCTTTGGCTGGTGGTCGTATCGATCCAATCCGTCTGGGGAGTTACTGTGACACCGATGCTCTCAATCCTTCACTTTGCGGATGGGTAAAACAAAGTGGCGTTGACCTTCATGCGATGGACATGAAACTTGCTGATCGCGACAATCGCGACAGGCGGATTGAGTTTGCTATGGCAATCGACCCTGCTCCGGTAGATGTCTTTCAGATCGAGTCTTTTTTGAAGGTTTCGATCCCCGTCGAGATAATAAACCTTGGCCAACCTGGAACGATCCCCCGGACGTTGCTCGCCTCGGGAATCGCAAGGGTCATTCCCGAAGGCGGGTATTTCATGTTAAAGGATGCAAGCCACTATAGCATGTTCGGAGTGTGTATGCCGGATGCGGCCGAGATGGCCAAGTCCGCAGACATCGAGGAGCCCATTTGCACGGACGGCGATGGGCACTCACGCCGCGAAATCCATCAGGAACTGGTAAATTTGGTCATTGAGGCTTTCGATCAAAGGCTCAAAACGGAGCGCTAAAACGCGTCGTCCGTTGTTTGATCCAGGTTCTCGAATCGGCTGATTTGTGATTCATGGCTGGAAGGAGACCGATCATGGGCAATTCCCACCCGATCAAGTTGCGTTCCCGTGTTATTGCATTCGTTGAAGAGGGCAACACTCATCGCGGACGTCCCCTCATTTGCGGGTGTCGGCTCGATTTGTGAATAGCCTTGCTGTTCTGAAGCGAGAGACGAGCTCTCTGTCGCCGAGACGACAGGTCATATTGGCGGCGGCACGTTGGGCGACCACGGTTCGTAGTTTCGGGAACGTGTGGCTGAGAAGGGTGATTTGACGATTGACGAATTGTGCATGGAGCTAGCCGAGCGCGGCATCATGCTTCTCGGGACGTCGGTTCGGACGGGCACCCGAACTTTGAAAGGTCGCGCTGTTGGATTATCCCGGAGGTCGATTGTGGAGAATACAACGCACCCGAATTCCCTGCATATAGTCGCCTCCTTTGTGAGGCCGACTCCCATCAAGGTGACAAATATCGTTACCGCGAGCCGAATGTGCCGTTTGCTTTCGCCAGCGCTTCGATCATGACAACTAATCTGGCAAGGTCCTCTTGATGCAGTGCTTTTAATGCTGCCGATATCCGTTCTTGAAAAACCTCGTCGGCGCTTCGAACGCGTTCCTCGTTACCAAGCCCGAGCAGTTCGTCCACGGAACTCCCCAAAATAGTCGCGATCCGGACAAGCGTTGCAAGATCGGGCTCGCGTGCCCCACTGACGTAGTTCCCGTACCGTCGGTCGCTCAGGCCAGTTCGCCTTGCTACTTCAGCATTTGAGATTCCGAGCTGTTCGGCACGTCGTTTAAGATTCGCGGAAAATGGTTCCATACCACATTTTGTTCATGACAAGCCCAACGGGTCCATGTACGATACGTTGATATACAATAGAACAATGTGTGGATTTAGTTCCATGGAACTACGCCAACTCTCTTACTTCAAAGCGGTGGCCGAGGAACTGCATTTCGGCCGGGCGGCAGCCAGGATGTGCATTGCCCAGCCGGCACTCAGCAATCATGTGATGTCGCTGGAAAGGGAGCTTGGCTGTCCGCTGTTCATCCGCTCGACCAGACGGGTGGAACTGACCAGGGCAGGGGAAACCTTCTATGATCGCTGTGTGCGGATCCTGAGCGACATCGACCTGACCACGGAACTGACGCGGGCAGCCGGCGGCAGCCGCATCCGCCAGATCAAGATCGGCAGCATCTATCCGGCCACCATGGGCATGCTGCCAACCTTCCTTGCCAAGATCGCCCGCAAGTATCCCGATGTCCGCATCCATATCGCGTCGGGCAATACCGGCGAGATCATCCGCGGCCTGGAGACCGGCCAGCTCAATTTAGGCTTCATCCGGCCGGTGGAAAACATCGGCTCCTTGCGCTTCGTCTCGCTTGCGCATGAGCGCTACTACCTGGCAGTTGGCCATGCCAATCCGCTGGCAGCCAAAGAGGAGATCAGCATCGATGATCTGCGCACTCAGAAGATCATCGCCTTCAACCGGCAGAACCTGTCGTTTTCGGAACGCTACTTCAATGAGAAGTTCGCGGAATACGACCTCACCGCCAACATTGCCTTCAGCTGCGATGACACCTATGCGCTGGTGTCACTGGTCTCTGCCGGGCTTGGCATCGGCTTTGCCCCGGAATGGACGCTTGATCTTCCCAATCGCGGCTTTGAACTGAAGAAGGTAAGCGGGATCGACTTTAGGATCGGGCTTGGCATTGCCTGGAGCAAAGAGGATCCAACCGCTGGCCGAGACGATATCGTCGACATCGCACGGTCGCTGGCTCGGGCAGGGCGGTGAGCGCTCGAGAGTGTGCCTGCGCTGGTGCCGACTTTTCCGCTGCTCCGGCAGATTGCCGAGCTTGGCTAGGCAGTTTTAGCTTAGCCCGAGGGGCCTGCCCCCTTACAATTCCAGTTTACGCGAGCTAGAAGTGGTTGCGTAAGGTTGAGGCTCGTCATGACCGTTACCATGCTTTCAGGCCGAGAACTCAATCAGGACCTCGGCCGCGCAAAGCGCGCCACCAGGGATGGACCGGTGATCATCACCGACAGGGGCCGGCCTGCGCATGTCCTCCTGTCGTTCGATGAGTACAAGCGGCTTATCGGTAAAATGCGGACGCTCGGTGACATGCTGGCCGCGCCCGGAGCGGATGATGTTGACTTACCGCTCCCGCAGCGCACGGAACATGCCCGGTCGGTTGACCTATCCTGAAACGAAACCGTCGATCCGGCCGAGACCCCTTCGGTTCGATTCCGTTCAAGACCTTCGTCCTACCAGACAAACTTAGGCGGGAACTGGAATACGGTGGGTGATGGCCAATCTCTGACAACCAGGCAATTCTCTCAAGCTGTCCTATACCGCAACTGAGATTCAAACTCGGATGGCAAGCGGGCTCAACCGACGAGATCTTTGATCGTTGCAATAGGCAGGAACATCCGCATCGGCATAGAGGGAAAAGGCTGAAACCCGTATCCGATGTAGAGGTCCTTGCGCTGCTGCGTTTTTCCGGGGTCTCCGCAATCGAGTACATCCAGGACGATGACGGCCGTGCCGATCTGCTCCGCAATCCGGACAATCCGTTGGAGGCAATCGGCAAGAAGAATGCCGCCGTATCCACCGCCTCTGAATCGTTCGTCGCGACCGACCATGGAGATGTACGCGGCAGGTATCGCGCCGTGCCCCGGACGATTGCGGGCGAAATTTTCCGGCAGTTCGTCGTAATAGATCGAATGAGCGTTGATCGCGTAGAACCCGATGATCGACTTCTCGTCCTCCGCCGTCAGCACCCAAACACGAAGATTATCTGCCTTCGTGAGCTTGTTGGCCGTCTTCTTGATAAAGTTATCGACTTGGCTAACGCCACACGAAAAAGCCGCCCGATCGTGTTTGGAAGGATCGAGCGGCTCGATGAGGAGTTTCGGCTTTACGTCTTCTGCCATTACTTGGAAACGACGGTCTCGCGATGACGCCTGAAAGCTTCCTTCAGGCTGTTCGTCGGCGCAGGCGGATTATCGAGAGCCTCGAAAAATGCCGTGTGATCGACAGCCTTAAGACCGGTCGCTTCGTGGGCCGCGATCGTTTCGATTGCAGACTTGTAGGCTGCATTGATCGTAAAGGCGGAATCGTCCATGCCAGAAAGCGCAGCCGCCCGGTGAATGGCATCCTTGATACGAGGCTTCGTACGGAAATTCATCCGCGCGTTGCTCGGCTCGTCGATATCGACAGTGATGTCTTTGAAAGCAACCATAGTCGCCTCCTGCCTTAGAAACTAGATCGCGTTGTACGCCTCATCGACGTACAAGGTCAAGTCATATTGCATGCGTCCGTCCGTGCGACGTACGTTGGAAGGCAACATATACGAGACTGATGATTGCGGCGACTTCCGGGGAGCAGGCCAAGAGCGCTCCAGAGACCGGTCGCCATCATTTACATCGGTCCCGACTATGAAATGGAGGTCGTAAGTGTGATGCAAGCCTGACTGATATGGAGATAGATGCGGCGAGAGCGGCATCGGGGTCGAACACGTTGGTCGCGGCGGATGTCTACCCCTTCGATAACTCCCGCTTTGACTTCTGGCCTGTCCCAGCGACCGTGGACCAGACAATCGTGGTCGGTGTCGCCTTCGATCCAGGGCGTCGACCGCCAAATGTTGATGCATTGATGGAGACGGTCGCGCTAGTCTTTGCAGCGACGATTGAACGCTACAAGGCATAGGTCGGCTGTCACCAAACTCCGCGGTGTGTTCTGGCACAGACGCGTCACCGTCGAGAACCGCGTCACCGCCGTGAAACATGGCATTTGTTGGAGCTATTTGCGTTCCGGTGGCGCAGGTCTTTTACCCGCCAGGACTGTTTCAGTTCTCGTCTTGGGAGCGTTTCCAACGGTGCGCCTGAGGCAGTCAAATGGCCTAGGCAGCAACAGGGTCGGCGGTTCGTCTCCGTTCAAGACCTGCGAAGCCTCCAGCTAAAAAGGTGGCAGTCATAGCCGACACCCGCAGTCGACCTCTTGGAAAGCAGCCCGACCCAATCGGCCAGCGTGGAGCGGACGAGGTCCTCAGGTGCAGGCAGAACAAGCTTTCTCTGCCGCGCTATCGTTCGCCAAGTCGAAAGGCGGTTCCCCGCAACGGGCCGAGGCTCTCCGACACGATCTGCGCATTGACTTCATCAGGCCAATGCCGAGATTTGCTAACGAGGCTGAGGATCAGCGCGTGGTTGAAGCCCGAGCAACAAGTTCAGGCGCAAATCGTTCCACCACCCGATCGTCGGCGCTTCCTTTCGATCCGGTCGAGGAGCCGACGCGTTGCGCGACGTGCAACCTCCTGGAAAGGCAGAAGCAATGTAGAAAGCGGTGGCTCCATAAAACGTGCGAAGGGGTGGTTTCCCCACCGCATAACCAACACATCATCCGGGATGCGGATGCGACGCTCGCGTAGAGCTCGGTAGAGGCCGAGCGCATAATAATCATCCCCGACCACGAACGCATCCGGTCGACGGCCGCGGTCCAGGAGGTCGCTGGCGACGCGATATGCGTCGTAAGCTTGCCAGGATTGAGAGACCCTACCCGGCCGTATGCCGGGGGAAGACGGTATTTCTATTCGGATTGCAGGAGACGCGGTAATCACTCTAGCGGGGGAAACCTCAAATACTTTAAAGAGGACCTTGAGAAGGTCTTCGCGATGTTCCCGCGCCTGAAGGAGCGCCAGGCTGCAGGATTTCCGTGCCGCCGATCATCACGACCGCGGCAACCGCGATACCCGGTCAGCGAAGGACGACCTTGCTGACCAGAATTTGTACGCAAACTTTGGACAGCTTGTCGCTGACCAGTATTTGTATATAATCTTTGGACATTGGAGAACCAATGCCCGACCCGACGTCAGATACCCTTGAGCAAATTCACTCCCGGATCAGCGCTGGCGCTCCTTCGGGTGTGTGGTCCCGCGGTGACTTCCTTGATATCGCCAGCCCGAACGCCGTTGAGAAAGCGCTGCAGCGCCTGACAAACCGTGGCGATATTCGTCGACCTTACCGCGGGCTCTACGACAAACCCTCTATCAGCAAGCTCACTGGAAAGCTGGTGTTCCCGCCGCGCGCATCATTCGTTGATGCAATCGCCCGCCGGGACAAGCTTCGGATACTCGTGGACGGAATGACCGCGGCTAATGATCTCGGGCTCACAACGGCTGCTCCCGCGCGATCGACAATCTACGCGGACACATATCCGCGGACGATCGAAATCGATGCAACCACCGGGGATCCCAAGGTAAGCGCCCCGGTCATCTACACGCTCGATTTCAAGCGAGTCTCGGCTAAAGCCGCATTCTGGGCCGGCCGGCCGGCCATGCGCATAGTCCAGGCGTTAGCTTGGGTGCGCGATGATCGCAGCAATTTGGAACCGGCCATAAGCGGGATCGTCCAGAAACTGAGGAAGAGCCCGGACCGAGAAGCGATTTCGGATGATCTCCGATCCAACCTCTCGGCTCTGCCAGCCTGGATGTATTCGGCTGCGCAAGAAATAGCCGACGGCTTAGCACCACACGGCCAAGAAACGACGCCAGAGGGGACCGCCGATGCAGACCACGTTCATTGAGGTTCTTCGACCGAACCCCGACGAACGCCGTGCGCTGTATGCGGCAGCCGCAGCTGGCCTCCAGACGCGCGCTGAGAATGTCGAAAAGGATCTCTATGTCTGTTGGATCCTGGACTTTCTGTTCAATCAGCGAGATGGCGATCCGGTCAATCTCTACTTCAAAGGCGGCACCAGCCTGAGCAAGGCCTATGACGTCATCAAAAGGTTCTCCTAAGATATCGACTTTGGCGTCTATAAAGCCGACATTGAAGCACCCCTTGAAGACGAGATTGCCGCACAGGGCTCGGTGACCAAGCAACAGAAAATGCTCGCAGAGAAGGTCGACGATGCGGCGCGCACCTACATCTCCGGCCCTTTACGCGACCAGCTTCTCCGCAAGATTGCAGAGATCGAGGCGATAGTTGGCGAACAAGGCCATTTCACCGTCGAGTACGGCTACGATGCCTATCGGAAACGTGACGCGCTCGACATTCTTGTCGTCACCTATAAGAGCGTGCTTGGGACCGATGCCGATTATGTTAGGCCGGCCGTCCGGATAGAGGGCGGCGCCCGCCCTGATCCTGTTCCCGTCGAAGCTCGCACGATCATCCCCTACATCGCGTCCGAACTGACCTCCGCGGACGACTTGGCGGTCAATGGGGTAACGACCGTGAAGCCGGAAAGAACCTTCTGGGAGAAGGTGCTTATTCTCCATGCGATGACCGAAATGACGCAGAAGCGAGCCGACGAGCAGAACCCCGAAAAGCCGGTACCTGATCTCAACCGGTACTCGCGGCACTACTATGATGTCCATCAAATCTGGACGAACGGCGCTTATGGAAAGAAAACGGCCCGCATGAGTGAGTTGGCCGAGGCCTGCCGAGTGCACAAGGAACTGATGTTTCGGGCGCCAGATCATCGCTATGATCGCGCAGTGCCGGGAAGCTACCGGCTAAACCCAAATTCTGAGATGCTGGAAAAGCTCGCACGCGACTACGAGCGTATGTCAGCCATGATCTTCGGCGAAATCCCGAAATTCGGGGATGTGATGCGAAGCATTGCTGAACTCGAGCAGTTCCTGAATTCGGTTTCTGAAGAGAAAAATTGAGGAGGTCATGTCGGACTAGCTCCAGGTGCTGCCGTGACATTTGCGCGCCGTTTGGAGAAGCCCCAAGTGCATCACACCCGTCTTGCAGGGTAGGGGATCACGCGTCATCCTGCAATGCGCCATGAACACCTCGGCTGGAGTGTTGTAGCCAAGGCATTTACGGGGTTGGTCATTGACGGGCGAGTTGGATCAGGTCGCGTTGTGACACGGCGGCCAGATCTGTAGCTCCTGGCATGAAGCGGCGTAGGCGCTTGCTGGCGTTTTCCAGGGCTCCCTTTTGCCACTCTACACTGGGGTCGCAGAACCAGCTACGCGCGGATCCCCTTCGTCCAAAGCCCTGAATCCGGCAAACTCGGTACCGCGATCAAACATGAAGCTTTGACGCGCAAATGCCGGCAATGGAGAAAGAGCTCTGATGATTTTGTCCATGATCAGGGAGCGAATGCCGGCTTGGATTCTTGATGAGAACGGTGCAGCGGCTCTTGCGCTCCACGAAGGACGTGACATTGGCATGGCCGAGTGGACACTCAAACACGGTGACGGTCCAATTGCCTGCGACCATCACCGCGAGCTCCGCGCCGCCGCCATGAACCTTCGGACGCAAATCACTCGGGTATGACAGACGGATAGAGAACGGCCTGTTCGCCATTGGTCCGCCACCGTTAGGTGTACGATGCCAGCTAGTAGCATTCTTGAGAAACTACTGGCTAGCATGTAGCTCAGGATCAGCCCGAGTCATCGCGGCGGCGTTCGAACGACTTTATGGCCGCCGCAGCATCGAACGGCGTGCCATCTTGGAACTTTGACACCGTCAGCCTGAGCGAAAGGTGCGTCAGAGACCTTAGCAGCGTGCTCCGAAATCCTCTGTATGGCGCGTAGACGGTTAGCTCTCGACGGCTCAAGTTGCACGTGGTCGGGCGCCCTTCGCTGCCCGCAGGTGAAATGCCAGCTTGCGAGCGTAACTACTGCCTTACGAAGTCAAGAAAATTGCGACTTTCATGAATTTTGGCATTGACGCCACCGCGGATTGCGGGGCAGTTTGAACCACTTGGAAATTGGTTCGAACCAATAAGCAAAATGGCAGTACAAGGACTACCCGAAAATTCAACTTATGCTCTCGAGAAGCTCCGAGAGCTGCTGAGCTCTTCCGATCTTCCTGCGGACGGCAAGCTGCCGACCGAGCGTGCTCTCTCCGATCTGTTTGGCGTCAGTCGCCGCGCCATTCGCCGGGCGCTGGAAGTCCTTGATGCCGAGGGCAGGATTTCTCGCCGCCAGGGATCCGGGACTTACGCGGGTCAGCGAGCCGAAGGGCTTAGCCGGCATGTCGGCGCTATCGTCGCCGGAACCAATTTTCTGGAAATCATGGAAGTGCGGCTGCGAATAGAGCCGCAGCTGGCGCAACTTGCTGCCGTCCGTGCCAAGCCAGCCGACATCGAGCGCATGCGTGAATTGACGAAGAAGATCGTCGCGAGTGAGGATGCCGACGCGCGCGAATTGTGGGATGGCGCGCTGCACCGGCTGATCGCCCAAAGCGCCGGCAATCAGTTCTTTCTCGAAATCTTCGATGTCATCAACCATGTCCGCCAGGACGACGCCTGGCAGGCGATCCGCGAAATGGCTCGGCGCAGCCATAAGACGGAAGAGCGCGCTTATGCGCAGCACGCCGCCGTGATCGACGCAATCGCCGAGCGGGATCCGTTGCGCGCCGCCGAAGCGATGCGCCAGCATTTGCTGATGCTGCAGGAAAGCCTCATCCGCGTCACCTCCTTCGATCTGCCGGAAGAGGGAAGCGAAGAGAAACGAAAAGCTGACGGAGTTGCTCCCGACGCCTGACGATCGGCCGGCCGGGGAAGCCGGCCCGGAAAACTGGTTCAAACATAAGAGGGAACGAGATGAAAACTGCCAACTTCCTTGCTACTCTTGGCGCAAGCGTCCTGTTAGCGCTACCAACCTTTGCCGCCGAACTGAAGATCGGCCTTGCCGATGACGCTGACGTCTTGGATCCGGCACAATCGCGTTCGTTCGTCGGTCGTATCGTCTACACGGCGCTCTGCGACAAGCTGTTCGACGTCACGCCCGATCTCAAGATCGTCGGGCAGCTGGCAACGGATTACAAATGGTCCGCCGACGGCAAGGAACTGACGCTGACGCTGCGCCAAGGCGTGAAATTCCAGGATGATACGCCATTCAATGCCCAGGCCGTCGTCGACAACATCACCCGCGCGATGACCCTGCCAGAATCGCGCCGCAAGAGCGAGCTTTCCTCCGTCTCCAAGGTCGAGGCAACAGGGGACTACGAGGTGAAGTTCACGCTGAAGGCTCCGGATGTTACGCTGGTCGCACAGCTTTCCGACCGCGCCGGCATGATGATCTCGCCGAAGGCCGCCAAGGAACTCGGCGCCAAGTTTGGTGACCATCCCGTCTGCTCCGGCCCGTTCAAATTCGTTGAACGCGTGCAGCAGGACCGCATCGTGCTCGAAAAGTTCCAGGACTACTGGAACAAGGACAACATCTTCATCGACAAGATCACCTACCGGCCGATCCCGGATAGCGCGGTGCGGCTCGCTAACCTGCGCTCGGGTGATCTCGATCTGATCGAGCGCGTGGCGCCGACGGATGTCGAGACCGTGAAGGGCGATTCCAACCTGGACATGGTCGACAAGGTCAATATCGGCAACCTCGGCATCTACTTCAACGTCGGCAACGGCGCCCGCGCCGACAATCCGCTTGGCAAGGACAAGCGGCTTCGCCAGGCTTTCTCGCTGGCGATCGACCGCGAGGCAGCCATGCAGATCGTCTATGACGGGACGGGTGTTGCCGGCAACCAGCCGTTCCCGCCGTCGAGCCCATGGTTCAACAAAGATCTCCCGGTTCCGGCCCGCGACGTGGAAAAAGCCAAGGCCCTGATCAAGGAAGCAGGCTTCGACCGCGTTCCGGTCGAGCTCAACATGGCCAACGATCCGATCATCGCCCAGATGATGCAGATCATCCAGTCGATGGTCGCCGAAGCCGGGTTCGACGTGACCTTGAAGGCCACCGAATTCGCCACGCTGCTCAACGACCAGACCGCCGGCAACTACCAGGTCAGCCGCTCGGATTGGTCCGGCCGCGTCGACCCTGACGGCAACACCAACCAGTTCTACACCACTGGCGCGGGCCTCAACGACATGCACTACAGCAACCCCGACGTGGACAAACTGCTTGCCGAAGCCCGCCAGTCGCAGGACGATGCCGTGCGCAAGCAGAAGTACGATGCCGCCGGCAAGATCCTCGCTGAGGACCTCCCGATCGTCTACATCGGACATCAGGCCTGGATCTGGGGCTACAACAAGAAAGTCACCGGCTTTGTCCCGTCACCGGACGGCATGATCCGCCTCGTGGGCGTGAAGAAAGCCGACTAACAAAAGAACCGCCGCGCGGGGGTTGTCTCCCGCGCGGCGCCTGCAACGCGACTGACGAGCATCGGGATCTCCTCATGTATACCTACATCGGAAAGCGGCTGCTGCTTGCCATACCGACGCTGCTGATCATCTCCGTCTTCGTCTTCTCGCTTCAGAAGCTTCTGCCGGGTGATCCGGTCCTGGCCATGGCCGGCGAGGACCGCAGTCCGCAAGTGCTGGAGCTCTTGCGCGAAAAATACCGGCTGAACGATCCGGTGGTCTACCAGTACGGCTACTGGCTGGCGGGTGCGGTGAAGGGCGATCTCGGCATCTCGCTTAGGACGAACCAGGAAGTGACGACGCTGATCGCCGAGAAGCTGCCGGTGACGATCCAGCTCGCCGTGATGTCGATCGTCTTTGCACTGTTGATCGGCATCCCCATGGGCATACTCGCTGCAGTCAAGAAAAACACCGCGCTCGATCTTGTGGCCAATTTCATCGCGCTCTGCGGCCTGTCGATCCCGAACTTCTGGTTCGGCATCATGCTTATCCTCTTCATCTCGGTAAAGCTCGGCTGGCTGCCGGCCTCGGGCTACGCGCCCTTTTTCGAAGATCCGCTGCATTCGATCGAAACAATGATCATGCCGGCGTTCGTTCTCGGCAACGCGCTCGCAGCCACGCTGATGCGCCATACGCGCTCCTCGATGCTGAGCGTGCTCAGCGCCGACTATATCCGCACCGCCCGTGCCAAGGGTCTGTCGGAGGGGGCGGTCGTCTTGCAGCATTCCTTCCGCAACGCACTGCTTCCGATCGTCACCGTCACGGCGCTTCTCTTCGGCGAGCTGCTTGCGGGTGCTGTTCTGACCGAGCAGATCTTCACCATTCCCGGTTTCGGCAAGTTGATCGTCGATGCCGTGTTCAACCGCGACTATGCCGTCGTGCAGGGCATCGTGCTTTGTACCGCAACCGGCTTCATCCTGATGAATCTCGTCGCCGACGTGCTCTACGTCCTGCTCAACCCGCGCATGAGGACCGCCCTATGACCGCCATCGAGCAGTCGGCCACAGCAGTCGAGCCGCGTTCGCAAAACCGCGCCTGGCGCAAGATGAAGGCCAACAAGGGCTCGCTTGCTGGCCTTGTCATCGTCCTCTTCTTTGCGCTCGTCGCGATCTCCGCGCCGCTGCTGCCGATACCCGACCCGGCGGCGACGAGCTGGTCGGCGATCCGCAAGGCGCCGTCGCTTGCCCATCTTCTCGGCACCCACGAACTCGGTCGCGACATCCTTTCGCGCATGGTCTGGGGCGCCCGGGCATCGCTGCTGGCCGGCATCTTTTCGGTCGCGATCGCGGTTGTCGTCGGCGTGCCCTTCGGCCTGATCGCCGGCTATTTCGGCGGTTGGATCGACCATGTGATCTCGCGCATCATCGAGGCGTTCCTGGCGATGCCGTTCCTGATCACGGCGATCGCGCTCGCCGCCTTCCTGGGGCCGAGCCTCTCCAATGCGATGATCGCGATCGGGCTCTCGGCCATGCCGATCTTCGTGCGGCTGACGCGCGGCCAGACGCTCGCCGTCAAGACCGAGGAATTCGTGGAAGGCGCGCGCGCCATCGGGCTTCGACACTTCAATATCATCAGACGCTACGTCCTGCCGAACGTCTTTGCGCCTATCCTCGTGCAGGCGACGCTGACGATCGCCACTGCTATTATCGCCGAGGCAAGCCTGTCCTTCCTCGGTCTCGGCCAGCAGCCGCCGGCGCCGAGCTGGGGTTCGATGCTCAACGTCGCCAAGAACTTTCTCAACCAGGCGCCCTGGATGGCGCTGTGGCCGGGACTGGCGATCTTTCTCGTCGTCATGGGTTTCAATCTTCTCGGGGACGGCCTGCGTGATGCGCTGGACCCTCGCGAAGCGTAATTTCTTCGAAAGGAAATTGAGATGAGTACGTTCACGACCCGCCCCGAAATTCTCGGCACCTTCGGTGTCGTCACCTCGACGCACTGGATCGCCTCGGCCGTCGGCATGAGCATCCTGGAAAAGGGCGGCAACGCCTTCGACGCGGCGGTCGCGACCGGTTTCGTACTCCAGATCGTCGAGCCGCATCTGGTCGGCCCTGGCGGCGACCTGCCGGCGATCATCTATTCGAAGAAGAAGGACAAGGTCGAGGTCATCTGCGCCCAGGCGCCGGCGCCGGCCGGAGCCACGATCGAGCACTATACGAACGAGGGACTGAAGATGATCCCCGGCGACGGTCTGCTCGCGACCGTCATTCCGGGCTCCTTCGATGGCTGGATGCTGATGCTGCGCGACTACGGTCGCTTGAGCGTCCGCGACGTTCTCGAACCGGCGATCCATTATGCTGAGAACGGCCATCCCGTGCTGCCGCGTGTCTCGGCCACCATCGCCGGCCTTGCCGACTTCTTTGAAAAGGAATGGCCGACCTCGTTCGAAACCTGGTTGCCCGGCGGCTCTGCGCCGGCTCCCTGGTCCAACTTCAAGAACCCCGTGCTTGCCAAGACCTGGAAGCGCATCGTCTCGGAATCGGAGAGCAAGTCCGGCCGCGAAGCGCAGATCGAAGCCGCGCGCGACGCCTTCTATCGCGGTTTCGTCGCCGAGGCGATCGACACTTACCTGCGCGAGGCGGAAGTGATGGATGCAAGCGGCAACCACCACAAGGGCGTGCTGAGCGCGGACGACATGGCGAACTGGCAGGCGACCGTCGAGGCGCCTGTCACCCATGACTATCACGGCTGGACGGTCGCAAAGACCGGTCCGTGGGGACAGGGGCCAGTACTCCTGCAATCGCTGTCGCTGCTGAAGGGCTTCGATCTCGCCTCCATGGATCCGGCCGGTCCAGATTTCGTACACACCGTCGTTGAGGCGATGAAGCTCGCCTATGCCGACCGCGAGGTCTACTATGGCGATCCTGATTTCACCGACGTACCGCTTGAAGAGCTTCTGTCGGACGCCTACGCCGCCGAGCGCCGCAAGCTGATCACGAACGAAGCCTCCTTCGATCTGCGTCCCGGCCGTCTTTCCGGCTTCGAGGCACAGTACGATGCCACCATGGCGCTGCTTGAAGGCGCCAAGACGGGTGCTGTCTACGAGCCGACCATGGCGCATCTGAGCGAGAAGCGCGGCGACACCGTGCATATCGACGTCATCGACAGCGAAGGCAACATGGTGTCGGTGACGCCCTCCGGCGGATGGCTGCAATCCTCCCCGATCGTTCCCGGCCTGGGCTTCTGCCTCAATTCGCGCGCTCAGATGTTCTGGCTGAAACCAGGTCTGCCGTCGTCGCTCGCCCCGGGCAAGCGTCCACGCACGACGCTAACGCCTTCCATCGCCCTCCATGACGGCCGGCCGACACTCGCCTTCGGTACGCCAGGCGGCGACCAGCAGGACCAGTGGCAGCTCGCTTTCTTCCTGCGCTATGTCCATCATGGCATGAACCTGCAGGAAGCGATCGACCAGCCGCTCTTCCATACCGCGCATTTCCCGGGCTCCTTCTATCCGCGCACCCGGGCGCCGGGTGACCTGACGGCCGAAGCCAACTTCCCGGCGGCAGTGCTCGAGGCGTTGCGCCAGAAAGGCCATCAGCTCACGGTTGCCGATCCATGGACCGTCGGGCGCCTGACAGCGGCGCGGCGCGATGCCGACGGACTGTTGCGCGCGGCCGCCACGCCGCGCCTGATGCAGGCCTACGCGGTCGGGAGATAATCGCCATGACCTGGTCCATCGTTGCCCGCGAACCGGAATCCGGCCATCTGGCGATCGCGGTCGCCACCCGCTTCTTCGCCGCCGGCGGCGTCGTGCCGCACATTCGCGGCCGCGTCGGTGCGGTCGCGACACAGGCCTTCGTGAGCCCGCTCTACGGCACCGATGGCCTCGCCATGCTCGCCGCCGGCAAGTCGCCGGAGGAGATCATTCCGGCTCTGACCGGGCGCGACGAGGGGCGGGACCAGCGCCAGCTGCACCTCGTTGATGCCAAGGGCCGCAACGCGGCCTTCACCGGCACCAAGTGCATCGATTGGGCTGGCCATCTGGTCGACGACAACGTCTCGGTCGCCGGCAACATGCTGGCGGGACCGCAGGTGATCGCCGAAACGCTCGCCACCTTCAAGAAGACGGCGGGCAGGCCCCTGGCCGAACGGCTGCTCGAAGCCATGCAGGCCGGCGAGGATGCCGGCGGCGACAAGCGCGGCAAGCAGTCGGCAGCGCTCCTCATCTACCGCGATCAGGATTTTGCCTGGCTCAATCTGCGCGTCGACGACCACGCCGATCCCTTGGGCGAACTCAACCGGCTCTACGCCGTCGCCAAGGAGCGCTACCTGCATGTCGCCGAGACCATGCCGACCCGGGACAATCCGAGCGGCATGATCGACCGGCGCGAAATCGACGAGCGGATCGCAGGGCTGGAGGCGGAACGCGTGGCGGCCGGAAGACCGTCCGCCTCGTTCGCCACGCCGCTCAAAGCCGCGACCTGATGCAAATGGAAGGTGAGCCCATGACAACCGCAGCCGCCGTCAAGCCCGCCGCAGGCCTGGCACCCGTCCTGTCGGTCTCCGGCCTGACGACGTCGTTCAAAGTGGACGGCGCCTGGCGGCCGGTCGTGCGCGACGTCTCCTTCGACGTGATGCCCGGCGAAACCGTCGCCATCGTCGGCGAAAGCGGCTCCGGCAAGAGCGTTACGTCGCTCTCGATCATGCGGCTGCTTGCGAAAGGCAGCAGTCGCGTCGAAGGCCGCATCCTGCTCAATGGCAAGAATCTCCTTTCGCTCTCCGACAAGGAGATGCGCGGTGTCCGCGGCAAGGACGTCGCGATGATTTTTCAGGAGCCGATGACCTCGCTGAATCCGATCTTCACCATCGGGCGGCAGATTTCCGAGGCACTGACCTGCCATGGCAATCTTTCGGCGGCGGAAGCCAGGGCTGAGACGATCCGTCTGCTCGAAAAGGTCCGGATCCCGAATGCGGCCTCCCGCTTCGACGAATATCCCCACCAGTTTTCCGGCGGCATGCGCCAGCGGGTGATGATTGCCATGGCGCTCGCCCTGCGTCCCAAGTTGTTGATTGCCGACGAGCCGACGACCGCGCTCGATGTCACCATCCAGGGCCAGATCCTCGATCTCATAAAGACGCTGCAGGAAGAGGAGGGTATGTCCGTCCTTTTCATCACCCACGATATGGGCGTGGTAGCAGAGATTTCGGATCGCACCGTCGTCATGTATCGTGGCGAGGCCGTTGAAACAGGAAAGACGGAAGACGTTTTCCACCGCGGCCAGCATCCCTACACCCGCGCCCTGCTTTCAGCGGTGCCGCGTTTGGGTTCGATGACGGATCGTGCAAGCCCGCTTCCATTCCCGGTGGTGGACGCGGTGACCGGCCAGCTGAAAGAGGCCGCAGAGGCTTGCCGAACCGTTGACGATAACAGGAAGCCGGTCCTCGAAGTCAAAGGGCTGGTCACCCGCTTCGACATTCGCGGCGGGCTGCTCGGGCGCAAAACCGGTGCGATACACGCGGTCGAGAACGTTTCCTTCGACCTTCACCAGGGCGAAACACTCTCGCTCGTCGGTGAATCCGGCTGCGGCAAGTCCACGACCGGCCGCTCGATCATGCGCCTTCTCGATGCGCGGGCCGGCAGCGTTCGCTTCGAGGGGAAGGACGTGTTGAAACTCGACGGCACCAGCCTGCGCACCATGCGCCGCAACATCCAGATGATCTTTCAGGATCCCTTTGCCAGCCTTAACCCGCGCATGAGCGTCGGCACCTTGATCGCCGAACCCTTCAGCGAACACGGCCTTGGAACGCGCGCCCAGGCACGCGACAAGGCCGCCGACCTCATGGAACGGGTCGGGCTGAAGGCGGAGATGATGAGCCGCTATCCGCACGAATTCTCGGGCGGCCAGCGCCAGCGCATCTGCATTGCCCGTGCACTGTCACTTGATCCGAAGGTCATCGTGGCCGACGAAAGCGTTTCGGCGCTCGATGTCTCGATCAAGGCGCAGGTCTGCAATCTCCTGATGGACCTGCAAAAGAGCCTCGACCTGGCCTATCTCTTCATCTCCCACGACATGGCCGTCGTCGAGCGCCTCAGCCACCGGGTCGCAGTCATGTATCTTGGCGAGATCGTGGAAATCGGGCCGCGTCCGGCGGTCTTCGGCAATCCGCAGCACAGCTATACGAAGAAACTGATAGCTGCAGTGCCGGTCCCCGATCCTGCTCGCCGAGGTATCCGGCGAAACCTCGCGGCTGACGAGCTGAAAAGCCCGGTGCGTCCGCTCGACTATGTCCCACCCACACGCCAGTATCGCGAAGTCAGCCCCGGCCACCTGGTCAGGATCGACCAAGACGCCTAGGACCTAGGTTTGTGCCACTACGGTCGTGTTCTTCGACGTTTGATCGGATCGCGGGCGGACGGCGGGATTGAGAGATTCCCACCGGTCTGTGGCCCGCTTCTATCCGGAAAAACTCCTTAGCCTGCATCAGCAGGTTATAGGCGATCGCTTCGCTGGAAATACTAGATCCGAAGCCCTTCATGGACACCATTGCCGATTATGGAAGGACGACGGGAAGCAAAAGTCGTTTTGAGATGGATATGTTGACTCCTTGCAAACAGGGCTTCATGCCGCAAATGGATCACAACCTCACGCGTGATTGACTGGTCGGCCAATGACGGCCGTGCACCCTGGCAAAGTGAGCGGTCCGAGCGTTTGCGATAGGCACATTCTTTTTCGACATATTGCATCGCCGAATGGCTGTCATATTATGCGCATCCATTCGAAGTGATCGTGGTGACTAAATGCGCGATAGCGGTGGCTACGGGGAAGGCTTCGGCAAAAGGCTTGGCGCGCAGGCAACGTCCTTTGTCAGCAGAGCGCTTCGAAAATCGACGATCGCCGCAACCGAACTCCGATATGATAGTCCGAGCTTTGAACTCTCCACTCCTCCAAAGGAGGAAGATGCGTTCATGGTCGGGCACTATCTTGTCGGCTGTCCATCCTATCTTTACTGGGAGAGTGGTCGTCCCGCTCCGGCCTCGGCAATAGGTCAAGGGCAGACCATCATTTATGACCTCAAGCGACAGCCGACATTTCTCCTGAATCACGGCTTCCACACTGTTCACTACTATTTCTCCCGTGCCGCCCTAAGCGCCCTCTCAGAGGAAGCAGGTGCTTCTCCTATCGATGAGCTGCAATACAAGCCGGCATTGGCCACCGACGATCCTGTTATGCGGAATATGTCAGCCGGATTGTTGCCGTTCTTTGGGCGCCCCGAAGAAGCGAGCGTGCTCTTTATGGACCATGTGATGCTTGCGATCGGAATCCACGTGGCCGCTCGCTATGGCGGCATGAGGCTTAGGCGGGAAGGCGCGCGCGGCGGGCTTGCACCTTGGCAGGAGAAGCGGGCTAAGGAAATGATCGTGTCTAGACTTGGTGAGGATATCTCGCTCGCCGCAGTCGCCAGCGAATGCGGGGTGTCGGCCCGTCATTTTTCCCGGGCGTTTCGACAATCGACCGGTATTTCGCCGCACCAGTGGCTGACGCGGCAACGCGTGGAGACTGCGAAGCGGCTTCTCGCCGCCAACGAACTGAACCTCACCCAGGTGGCCCTGGCTTGCGGCTTTGCTGACCAGAGCCATTTCACACGAGTTTTCGTGGCGCTAACCGGAACGAGCCCAGGGTTATGGCGGCGGAATAACGCCATATGAGCGTTGTCAGGGCCGAGAGAACAGCGATCCGCCCTTAAACTTATTCCTGTCCGAATCAAACAATAGATGACCCGTCGCTTCCAGCGGCCTTCCAGTTCATCGCTTAGGATGATCCCGTCTTCAGTTGGAAACGCGGGAGAAAAAGATGGACTACGAGGCATTTTTCAATGAACGGTTGTCAGACCTTAGGTCTGAGGGCAGGTATCGGATTTTCGCCGATCTTGAGCGCACCGAGGGCACATTCCCCCGAGCTATGATTCATTCGCCGGACGGATCACGTGAAGTGATCGTGTGGTGCTCCAACGACTATCTCGGCATGGGGCAGCACCCTGCTGTCGTCTCCGCTATGAAGGAGGCCGTGGATTCATATGGGGCCGGAGCCGGGGGCACCCGCAATATCGCCGGTACCAATCACCTTCATGTCCTTCTTGAGAGCGAACTTGCCGCCTTGCATGGCAAAGAGGCGGCTTTGACATTCAGTTCCGGCTATATGTCGAACTGGGCCACTCTGACGACACTAGGCACGCATATACCCGATCTTATTGTCTTCTCGGACGCAGCTAATCACGCTTCGATGATTGAAGGCATCCGCCATTCGAGGTGTGAGCGCATTGTCTGGCGGCACAATGACATCCGCGATCTGGACGACAAGCTCCGTGCAGCCGATCCTCACGCCCCGAAACTGATTGCCTTTGAATCTCTCTATTCGATGGATGGTGACATTGCTCCCATCCGTGACATCTGCGACCTCGCCGAGAACTATGGTGCGATGACCTACCTTGATGAGGTCCATGCCGTCGGAATGTACGGGCACACCGGCGGCGGTATTGCCGAAAGTCAGGGTTTGTCAGACCGTCTGACGATTATCGAGGGAACGCTGGCCAAGGCGTACGGGGTCATGGGCGGTTACATCGCCGCGTCGGCAGCGCTCTGTGATTTCATTCGCTCGTTCGCCTCTGGCTTCATTTTTACGACAGCGTTGCCACCGGCGCTTACCGCCGGGGCATTAGCCTCGATAAGGCATCTTAAAAAGAGTCCATTCGAGCGCGCCCGGCATCAGGATCGGGTCGCCCGATTGCGCGCGCTTCTCGACCGAGCCGCCATTCCTCACATTGATAATCCCAGTCACATTATCCCGATCGTCATTGGCGACGCGGCCAAATGCAAGTGGGTATCCGACCTTCTCGTTCGGGATTTCGGCATTTACGCGCAGCCAATCAACTATCCGACTGTCCCCCGTCGGACCGAGCGTCTCCGGATCACGCCTACACCACTTCACACCGATGCGGACATCGAACACCTCGTTGGCGCACTCTCGTCCTTGTGGTCGCAGTGCGCGCTTTCCAAAGCGGCAGCCTGAGCCCGAGTATCGCGGCAATCGTTGCTGGCCGTCCGAACAAAGGAATTCGTCATGGAACAGCAGGTAAAGCCATCAGTCGCCCCACAATCCGGCATTCCACTTCGTCCCTTAGGCGCTGTGGAGCAATACTTCTGGCTTAGCGACCAAAATAGTCCCAAACACTTCTGCATGACGCTGCAGGTGTCGGGCGAAACGACAATTGAATCCTGGAAGAGTGCTCTCGAGGCTACCCGGTTGCGGCACCCACTCCTGCGTTCGAAGATCGCAAGGAATGAGTTCGGCGTTCCAAGTTTTTACATGGGCAGTGGTCGCCCGATCCCGCTAGAAGTCATCAGGTCCGAGCCGCCACATGCGTGGAAGACAGTGGTGTCGGATGAACTAATGAAGCCGTTCGAACAAACCGATGCGCCGCTCGTTCGCGCAGTTTTGTTTCACTCACCTCGCTATGCGACACTGGTCTTCACTGCGCATCACGCAGTAGCTGACGGCATGTCGATCGCATTTGTATTGCGAGACATGCTAGAGGTGATGAGTGGCGGTCACCGCGGACAGCTCGGGCTGGCCCTCGCGCAAGAGAGCATCGCCTCTGAATGGGACGTTAGTTCCGTCGGGGCAGCCCAGGGCGCAACGGCGATCCCGGCGCGAATGCTTGATAGGTCAAAGGGCTGGCCCGTCATTTCGAGCCTGCAACTGTCGCAGGAATTCTCAGCGCAGCTTAGGGTGGCTGTGCGGCGTCATGCGACGACCGTCCATGGCGCGCTCCTGTCGGCCATCATTCTGGCAGGTCGGCGGCTTTCAAAAGCATGGTGCGACGCGACAATCCGCGCCGTATCCCCGGTCAATCTCAGGCCGACGCTCGGTATCACAGACGACTGTGTTGTCTCCATCGTCTTCCCGATCGGCGGATACGCGCCGGGCATCGCGACCGGGCTCTGGGATTTGGCCAAGGATATCCGCCAAGACCTGATGCCGATGAAGACTCGAGAGGCAATTGTCGAGTCCTTCGGTGCGTTTCAGCATATCTTCGACACTTCGCCCTCGGTCGAGGAGCTCGCCGCCATCGAGTTGCAGGCTTGTGCTTGCGAAATGATGCTCTCGAACCTTGGGGAAGCGCCCTTGTCTGACGCGTACGGCGCTGTCCGTGTCGAAGCCCTTTGGGGACCATCGGTTTTTGTCGGCATCGAGGGCGAGCAGATGATCGGTGTAGCGACAGTCGGCGGCCGCATCCATTTGCTCCACACGAGCTTCACACCGATTCCCGGCCTTCTGAAGGCTGCCGAAAACCTGCTCCGGGAAGCCGTTGATTGATCATGAAGCGCAGACGATTTTGTCCTTTTTAGACAAAACATCGCCGCCCAGTTCACGACACCCGAGATGCCGCTACTAAACTCAACGAACACCAACGCGGTTCGCCGGAGGTATAGGCGATGGCTGATGTGATCGAAAACACCGAATTTGTCCCGGCCGAGGGAGCCGCGACGCCGGCGTCGATTGTGGCGGCCCTCAAGGCTGTTGCGGGCAATCCTCCAAAGGTTCGAGCAAGTTTCGCAAAGGGTCGGTGCGTACGCGGCCGCTACGTGCCTTCCGAGCGCGTAGCGGAAATTACACGTTCTGTGAATTTCACGAGACCAGGCCGTGTACTCGCGCGGTTCTCGATGGGTGGCGGCAACCCGAATGTGCCGGATACGAACAGGTTGGTGTTGCGCGGGTTCAGCTTTCGCATCGAGACCGACGGCGAGACGTCGGACATCCTTGTCGAAAGCGCACCGGTCCATTTCGCTCGCACTCTCGACCAGATGCTTGCCTTCCTTAAGGCCCGCATTCCCGGGCCGGACGGCAAACCGGACCCCGCCAAAGTCAAATCCTTTTCGGACGCCAATCCCGAGACGCTCAACCAGGCGAAGTACATTGCGGCCCGTTCGCTCCCGGCGAGCTTTGCGGGAACCACGTACTGGGGAGTTCACTCATTCCCCGTTATCAACGAAGCAGGCAAGACGAGATTCATTAAATTCAAGATCGTGCCACGGATCGGAGAGATCGTTCTGACCGATGAAGAGGCGAAAGAGAAGGCTGTGGACTTTCTCCACCATGACCTTGAGGATCGCATCCGGAACGGCGGGATAGAGTTTGACATTCTGGCGTTGCTCGATCGACCAGGCGATCCGACCATGGATGTTACCGCTCGCTGGCCCGGAGAAGATGAACGTGAAACAGTTGTCCTCGGTACGATCACGATCGATGCGATCGATAGTGATCATGCCTGCGATGTCTCGATTTTCGATCCGGGTACGTTGGCCCACGGAGTTGGCTATCCGCCCGACGAAATCTTCGCCGCGCGTCTGAAGGCCTATCGAATTTCCTTGGCAAAGCGCCAATAACGACCGATCGAACTACGAGAGCTGCCCGCGAGGAAACTGAGATGCGCAGTCAGGGAGTTTATGGACAAAGTCTCGGAGACCACTTTCACCTGGACGACGCTCCGGCCATCGTGACCAAGACGCTGAAGCGATCGGAAGTGGCAGTCACACACATTAAGTGTCGGAAACCTAGCCTGACGTCATCGATCCCGCCCGAAGATGCCTATCTGGTGGCGTATCAGATCGAAGACTGCATCGAGCACGAGCTTTGGATCAACGGCAAGGGTACCGGCAGGCTTCCCTTTTTCGGCGGCCAAACATCCTTCTACGATCTGCGTGAAGACCCAACGTCCTTCATCGGCGAAACTTCGAATTGCATGATGTACTACCTGCCGAAAAGCGCCATGGATATGATAGCGGAGGAACATGGCAAGCGATTTGGAGAGCTGGAGATGCGGTCCGACAAGCCCGCTGATGATCCGGTCATCGCCGCCCTTAGCACAACCCTGATGCCCGCTTTTGCAAATCCCGAATATGCGAGCCAACTCTTCCTCGATCACACGACGCTTGCCGTCGCCAATCATATCGCCCACCGTTACGGCGGTCTGCACGTGATTGCGCGGGCTGTCGCTGGAGGTCTCTCCGCGAAGAATGAACGGCGCGCGAAGGAAATCATCGACGCCAATCTTACGGGAGAGATTTCCCTCGCGGAACTTGCATCGCACTGCGGACTGTCGCCTCGCCATTTCGCGCGCGCCTTCAAGCAATCTACGGGAATGCCCGCGCATCACTGGATGGTGGTGCGGCGTTGCGATCGGGCAAAGGAGCTGCTTCGGGATACCGGATTGCCGATTTCCGACATTGCACTCGCCTGCGGTTTCGCAGACCAAAGTCATTTCACCCGCACCTTTTCCCGCATTGTCGGCATCTCGCCCGGCGCGTGGCGCAGGCGCGCTTAGGAGAACGATATGGAAGAGACCGGTGCTTACGGTGAGCGGTTGAGAAAGACTTTCAAAGTCGCCCGCGCGCCATCCCTTGTCGCCAAAACCTTGAAGAACGCCCGGATCGCCATCACGGAAATCCGTTGTGATAAGGCAAACACGGGCCTGAGCGAGCCGATCGCAGTCGAGGACGCGTTCCTCATGACCGTACAGTTGCGCGACGTTCCCGCTCACGACCTGTTCCTTGATGGCAAGCAAATGAAAACCGCGTTTCTGCCTGTGGGGACAACGAGCTTTTACGATCTGCGCTCGTCTCCGGTGGCCAATAGTATAAGCGCTTTTAACCACATTAGCTTCTATGTGCCCCGGACAGCATTGACGGCTATCACCGATAAGGAAGGAATTCCGTCGGTCGACGCTTTCAATCACAACCCGGGCGTTGGCGTGCAGGACCCCGTCATGCATAATCTGGTCCGTGCCATACTTCCGGCGTTCCGTTCCCCTGGTCTCGCCAATCAGTTGTTTGTCGACCATCTGACAGTTGCTGCAACCGCCCACGCAGTGCGCCATCACGCATGTGCGTTTCGACAAAAAGCGACGCGGCGCAAGACCTTGTCGGACGGAGAGGTCTCAAGAGCACAGGAAAAGCTCTCAGAACATCTGGACGGTGACCTCAGGCTGGAGGAACTTTCGGATGAGTGCGGCATGTCGCCACTAGAATTTGTGTCCGCCTTCGAGGAAACCGTCGGCGGCTCCGTTCACGCCTGGAGGGACGACCTCAGGATTGAGCGTGCGAAGCGCCTGTTGGTCCGCGGCTACGAAGCCGGAGAAGTGGCCGCGCTCCTTGGTTATGAGCAAGTTTCCGACTTCGTCGGCGATTTCATCCGAAAAGTCGGGACCGACCCGCGTGGTGTCCACTGACTATCACTACCGGTCGCTCTTTTGCACTTTCGTACGGATTCAATTTGCTCTTTGTTTGCCTCCTCTCCGCTCTATGCAATGGGTCGATCGTGCCAATAGTTGTTCGCCGCAGCGATGGCTTGAAAGTTCATCGCAATGATTTGGCAGGCCATTAAAATGGTTTCGGCATCGTCCTCGTAGATCACCACCAGCCGGTCCCGTATGCTCTTCGAAGGCTGGACCTTCCTCACCATTTCCCATGCAAGCCTGGCGGCCAGATCGACGCCTTCGCGGGGCGTTGCGGTTTCAAGTGATGCAGCGAACTCTTTCACGGATGCCTCCCAGCTTCTTTTGCCGTTGCAGGATAGTTCACTCAGGTTCGCAGGTATTGGACGGTGGCGCCGCTGCTTGCACTATCCGGCCATTCCGTACTGCACCTGAATGTTCAATTTGATGGCCCGATTTGGAAAAGAATGACAGTTGCGGAAAATCCGGATTGTGGCGTCTCGGGCAAAATTGCGTGGTGAATATAGCGAAAAGGAGCAATCGCATGTCGAACCTCACTTCCGCCAATTTCCGGATCAAACGTTGCCTGGCGGCATCAGTCTTTTGGGCCGCCGTGATAACGTCGGCCGCCTGGGCGGACGGGCAGAAAGAAACGCCGCAGGACCTCATAAACACACTCCACGGGACATTTGGTGCGCACCACGAACGGGCGGTGCACACCAAGGGCGTGATGGTCGTTGGTACATTCACGCCGACCAGGGACGCGAGTAAACTCACGAAAGCTTCGGTGTTCTCCGAAGGAAAACTCCCCGTCGTTGCGCGTTTCTCCCTTTTTGCCGGCGTGCCCGACATTCCCGATACGGCGAATGGCGCGGCACCAACCGGCCTAGCGATCAAAATCAAGGCCAAGGACGGGACTGAGTTTGATTTCGCCACCGATCAACACAACGGATTCGTCGTCGCGACGAGTGACGAATTCGCCAACTTTCTACGTTTGGTAGCCGCGAGCGGTCCGGGCGTGGAACATCCGACGCCGTTGGAAAAGTTCCTCGATAGCCATCCAATCTCTAAGCATTTTGTCGAGACACTCACGTCCCCCGCATCCTACGCAACTGCGACCTTCTTTGGGATCAACTCATTCAAATTTACCAATGGTGACGGAAAGTCGGCGTTTGTGCGCTATCGCTTTGTGCCGAAAGCCGGAGAGCATTACTTGAATCCCGAGGAACTCAACAGGATGGGACCGAACTATCTCCAAGAGGAAATCGTGTCGAGGATTTCCAAGAAGCCGGTCGTATTCGATTGGTATGCGCAGGTGGCCGAAGATGGCGACAAGATCGAAGACCCGTCTATTGCATGGCCGGAGAGCCGCAACCTCGTAAGGCTTGGCACATTCAACTTCGATGGCTTACCGCGCGATAAGGCCGTCGCCGACAAGCAAACGCTTTTCCTCCCGGGTACCAGTCACCCTGGTATCGAACCGGCTGACCCCATGCTGACGTTTCGCAACCACACCTATCCGATATCGTTCGGAGAGCGGCAGTAGGAAGCGCCAGTTGCCGGCCGCCGCCCTGTTGCGCCACGAACATTGAAAACAAAGCGCTTTTTTCGGGCGCAGATGGGCCGCGTTTCGCATCCGTTCCCCATCTGCGCCCATAATTATTTTGGGCGCAAGGGCAGGGCGACGTGTCTGCTTTGCGGCAAGAGCGATCATAGCCGTGCAAGTGAAGCAACGTCCTGTCGGCGATCTTGCGTTCTTTTGGAACCTTGACCTTCATGATGTTCGGCGCAGGACCCTGCCGGCAGATGACGTGGGAGAGCACCTCTGCAACCATTTCCTCGCTTGCATGCAGTTTGTGCTGCTGAGGCGCGCACGAAGTGGAACAAAACCACCATCAGTCCGCTCGAGGTCCAGGTCACGGTCTTGACGACCATCGAACGAGGGCGAGCAATGTGTTAATCGTCCTGGAAGGCATGAGATTAGAACGGACGCATCAATCGCTGGATCGGGCGGTGAACGCATATCTCGCAAGCTCGCGGCGCTGGCGGCCAAACTCCGGTGAAGCCGGCGGGCTGTCGAATGAGACTGCACAAAAGTCGTGAATACTCACTGAGGGATGAGGCAATGGACGAAGATCATACGAAACGCATGATCCTTGAATTCCTGAGGAAGCACACTTTGGCGGTCATTGCGACATGCCACGGCAATGGAACGCCGGAGGCGGCTACGGTCGACTTCTCGGTGCGGGACAATCTTGAGATCGTGTTCGACACTTTCAAAGACACCCGGAAGTTCAACAATCTTGCGGAGCGTCTCGGCGTCGCGTTCGTTGTCGGATGGGACGACAACATCACGGTTCAATACGAGGGTAAGGCCACAAGGGTTCCTGCCGCAGATATCGAACAATACCAGGAAGCCCATCTCAACAGCGTTCCGGCCGAAAGGGAGTTCATCGAGAGAGGGGCCGAGATGTTCAAAGCGACGCCGCGGTGGATTCGATATTCCGATTTCAACAAGGAGCCTCCCGAGCTGATCGAGATTCAATTCTGACAGACGCAACCGCTTCGGATCGCCGTCCGAGGGCGTCGGCAAAATCGTGACACCGGCCTTGAGGGCACGATAACCTAGAGGATCGCGGAGGCTCAGCAAACCCGATCATCAAGATAAATGCGGGCACTCCCAACGCTCGCGAATCGTGGGCTCGGCGACGCGTTTCGTTCTCGGAACGGCTGCTTTGGGTAGTGGGTTCAATTGATCGCCGCAACACATTCTGCAAATTTTTCCGCGGGCGTCTGATAAAGCAAGGTCTTTCTTGGACGTTCGTTGAGCTGCCAGGCGATAGGATTGAGCAGGGCTTGGCTATGTACGGACAGGCCGGGCGGAAAAATGGCCTTCGGGCCTCACGAACGAAGTCCTTTTGCAGGGCGACCTCGTCGATCGGAGCGAGCCTACTTGCCAGACAGCATCGTTTGCAGGACCCCATCGCGTCGAACTAGACCATGGAAGAGCGCTGCCGCCAGATGCACCATCACGAGGGCAAAGAACGCGAAGGCGAGATAGAAATGCGCGCTCCACAGCATTGTATGGAGGCTCGCGCTCTGCGGTAGGATCGGCGGAAGGCGGAACCCACCAAAAAGCACGATGGGATAGGCGGCTGCGGACATCATGGCCCAGCCGATCAGGGGCATGCCGATCATCAGCGCGTACAAGCCAACATGGGAGAGATGCGCAGCGAGTCTCATCGGCTCGGGAAGGTCTGCGGGCAGTGCTGGTGCGCCTGATACGAAGCGCACCAAAAGACGAACCAAGGCAAGAACGAGAATGGCGATTCCCAGCGTCTTGTGGGTTATCAGCAGCGGTACGTACTGCCGTCCGATGGTCGAGACCATTCCGACGCCGATGAACAGCATGGCCAGAATTCCGATCGCCATCAGCCAATGCAACAAACGCTGAACGGCGGAGAAGCGTGTTTTTATGTCCGTCATGGCTTTGCGCTCACTGCTGTTCGAGGATAGTGGTTCGCCTCACTGGTCCGCAGATCATAGGATCTGGCATAAGCTGCCGATCGGGCTGCCGGGAACGGATCATCGCCAACCTTGATACCGTCAGGCAAAATGGTCGGGTCAAAATTGATATCCCGGCAGGGACCATCAACCTCCGGCTCGATTTTCTGCACCACGAGCGTTCCAGCTTCGACAGTACGCCGCTCGGGCGGCCAGGCCCCCGTCGGATCCGATGTTGGATCTGAGGGGTCGGCAACTGTCAGCACGAGTGTCCAGCGCTGCGGCGATTTGGCAACGCGCTCAGTAATGTCTTCTTCGAGATGATTGGGGCCGAGTTTCGTGAAATCCGCGCCGGAGATTGGCACGGCCTGCGTTTCTGGGCGCAATGACCAACGCACTGCGTTCTTTGTACCCGCAGCATCCGTGAATATGAATGCATTGAGACTGTTAAAAGTCACCTCCGCGTAGCTGGCCGTCCAGGGAGCCGTGGTTGCCCACTCGCCAAACGCAGCAAATTCTGGATGTGCTGCCACGAAGCCTTTCATCGCTTCGGGATCCTTACTCTTCGAGGCCTCGAGCAGGTCGTAGAACCCGTGAGGCGTCGAGACCGCGAAGACGGGTGGGTCAATTAGTGCCATGCGCCAGACGCTGTTGTCAGGCGCTGAGATTTGCACGCCGACGCCCCGCACCCGCACCGTCGGATCAGCGGCGTTCGGATCAGGAGTTGCCAAGTTGAAGCGCCCGAGAACGGGGTAGTGTCCTGCGGTGAATACCGTTGCCTTCGAAAGCGCCACGGCGGTCCCATTCGATTCAAAGGTGCCAGTGAAGCAGACGCCCTTTGCGTGATTCCGCCGATGTCCCAGCGCGGGTCCGCCTGGAGGCGCCAGGGCGCTGACAAGTTCTGTTGAAGAAAGGCGGCCGGGCGAAAGCCATCCGGCAGTGTAGGCAAAGGCGCCGACGCTGAAACCGACCACCGCGGCAATCAGCATCAAGGATCCGAGAGCGGAACGCTGCGAGCCCGGCATACAAGCCTCTCCGTCTTTAGCAGTTTCTCTGCGATGCTAGGAAATCAAAGCTAGTGCGTCGACAGGCGACGACGCGGGTTTCAGCGCTTCTCCTGTTCTTGGGCCACGGAGGATGGCATTGTTGTTGAGCGCGGTCAAATCGGACTTCATAACGGGAAACGCATCCTCAATGGCCGGGATGGGGTACCTGGAAGAGGTGGCGAATCCGTGCTGTGATCGATGTTGGATGGAGCTGAGCGCCTCAAGTCATTCGACAGGTGAACTCGCTCTCCACTCGCAGTACCACGCTGTCAGCACGGATGAGCGTATTGGTGAGCCCCGGTCGGCAATCATGTCGGCGTGCCGCTGGGGCGGCTCGCGAGAACGGTATTGGTCGCTTTCATGGCTCCTTCCTTTTTCGAGGATCAAGCGGGCAAATCCGGATTCGCGCCATTATCAGGCAACATTGATGAGCGCCTTGATGTTCACGCGCGTTGCAAGCATGGACCGAAGCATCGAAGCATCGAAGCTTCAGGCGGGGCACGGCTCGCCAGTCACTAATCGGGCGAGAAGATCTCCAGCCTCAGAGCCAGGGACACCGAGGTCGCGAACTGAGTCCATGTGGTTCCGAGCTGCCAGGATCTTCCGGACTGCCGGGAGCCCTTGCCCTCGCAAGGTAGACAGAAACGCATTAGATTGCGCATGAAAAGGATCTGTCTCTTTTGCGCCAACCGCTAGGATAACGCGGCAGTGCGGGTCGTGGTGGTGAGAGAGAGGTGTGAAGCGCGCCACCTCTTCATCCGATAGCGCAATCTCGTTTTGAAGAAACGACCGCTGCAATGGAGCGAGGTCGTAAAGGCCACCGAGCAAGAACGCACCTTCGATGCCGGAGGGGATGGTACTCCCATGAAATAGGAAGCTTGCGAGGTGTGCGCCAGCCGAATGCCCGCTCACCGTTAGTGTCGAGGGGTCGCCTCCATACTCTGCGATGCGGTCAATCACCCATCGTTTGGCGCGTACGACTTGGTCGACAAGGACCTCCATCCTGTAGGCAGGCATTAATGCATAGTCGACGATGACCGCGATCGCGCCTGCCTGGGTGATGGTGTTTGCAACACAGGAATAGTCGCGCTTGGAGAACATCCGCCAATAGCCCCCATGGATGAACATGTGGACCGGAAGGTTCTTTCGTGTCCCTTCCGGATAGAAGATATCCAAGCTTTCGGAGGGACCGTCGCCATAGACGACGTTCCCAGTCATTGATAGAGTTTCGCGAGTTCTTTCACTCGCTTTCACGATCTCGCTGACAATGCTGTCGAAGTGCGCAACATGATCACGTATGCGAAATGGGTCCGTTTCCACGATTGCTCCCCAGCTCAGAAACTTGTTGCGATATATTTCGCTTCCATGAATTCGGCAATGCCATGATGCTGACCACCCTCGCGGCCAAGGCCGCTTTGCTTCACACCGCCAAACGGGGCTGCAGGATCGGATACAAGACCACGGTTTAAAGCAATCATCCCAGCCTCGATGCCGTCGGAGACCCGCAGCCCGCGTGCAAGGTCGCGCGTATAGACGTAGGCAGCCAGGCCGTGTTCCGTGTCATTGGCTCTCCGGACGGCTTCTTCCTCGGTTTCGAAGCGATAGAGCGGCGCGACCGGACCGAAGATTTCCTCTGAGGCCATCTCTGACTCAAATGGTACATCCGCCAGAACAGTCGGAGGATAGAAATAGCCGTCACCTGCCGGGGCGTCGCCGCCACAGAGTACACGGGCTCCTCGGACCTTTGCATCGTCCACGAGGCGTGCGATCTTGTCGACCGCCTTGCGGGTGATCATTGGACCGCATTCGGTGTCCCCGGAAACTCCCGACCCCATAATGAGCGCGCCCATGCGCCTTGTGAGGCCTTCGGCAAATGCATCGTATATCCCCGACTGGACGTAGAAGCGGTTGGCCGCGGTGCAGGCTTCGCCGGCGTTTCGCATCTTGGCGATCATCGCACCGTCAAGGGCCGCTTCCAGGTCTGCGTCGTCGAACACCACGAAAGGTGCGTTGCCGCCCAACTCCATGGAGCAGGAGATGACGTTCTTCGCAGCCTCGGCCAAGAGGCCGCGACCGACACCAGTCGATCCTGTAAAAGAGAGCTTTCTGACACGTGGATCCGCGAGAACCTCTGCCGTTAATGGTCCGGGGTTGGTCGTCGTCAGTACGTTTACGACACCGTTCGGCACCCCGGCCTCCTCATAGATTGCAGCCAATGCGTAAGCAGTCAGCGGTGTTTCGCTGGCGGGCTTCAGTATCACGGTGCAACCAGCAGCAAGCGCAGGCGCGATCTTCCGGGTAGCCATCGCCGCCGGAAAATTCCACGGCGTGATCAGCAGGCAGATGCCTATTGGCTGGTAGTCGACGATGATGCGATTGGTGCCTGATGGCGCTATGCCGAACTCGCCCGTAATGCGGACAGCTTCTTCCGCATTCCAGCGGAAGAACTCGGCTGCGTAGGCGACCTCACCACGCGCGTCGCGCAACGCCTTGCCATTTTCCAGCGAGATCAGTGTCGCCAGCATCTCGGAGCGCTCGATCATAAGCTCGAAGCACCGGCGCAGGATCTCGGAGCGCTTGCGTGGGGGCGTAGCCCGCCATCCCGGCGCTGCAGTGGATGCAGCTTCGACACTGGCGCGGGCATCCTCGATCGTGGCATCCGGCACGGTGGCGAGAACCTCGCCCGTCGAAGGGTTCACGACGTCGATTGTCCGACCGGACCGAGATGGCTGCCAGGCTCCATCGATGTAGAGGCCGCGTGCGGTCGCCGTGAGATCCGGCAGTTGGTGGTCGACTTGAGGTATGTGTTGGGCAATGGTCATGATGCTTCCCCGATTCTCTTAGTTGGCGGATGCGACGAGATCGCCTTCGTAGGCCGCTCTGACGAGACGCTTCATGGCGTCGAGGTCAAAAGACCGCGGATTGTTTTTGATGAGCCTGTCGATGCCGAAGGCCTGTTCAGCGGTCCAGTCCAGCTTGTCGGCAGCAAGGCCCAGATCCGCGAGCGTCCGTGTAATGCCTATTGTTGCAAACAGCCTGCGGATCTCTTCGATAGCGGCGACTGCAAGTTCTTCGTCGCTACGGTTCGCGTTGTCGAGGCCGAGTGCGGTGCCGATTTCGGCCATCTCGGCAGCGGACACGGATCTGTTGTAATTCATCACATAGGGCATCATGGTAGCGACACCGAGACCGTGTGCTGTGTGGGTCAGCGCTCCGGCCGGATATTGGATCGCGTGAGCCGCAGCGGTCCCTGCAGTCCCAAAGGCACATCCGGCCGCCAACGCACCCATCATGACATCGGCCCGTGCGTCTTCATCGGAGCCATTCTTGCAGGCCCTCTCCAGGCTGCGGCCGAGAAGCTTGATCGCCAGCAACGCGAAATGATCGGTAAGAGCGCTCTTTCCGATGAATACATGGTTCTGAGCAAGCAGCGGATCGGTACCGCGTCGCGCCGCGGTGAAGGCCTCGATTGCGTGGGTGAGGGCGTCGGCCCCCGCAACCGCCGTCAGTCCGGGCGGGCAGGTCATCGTAAGTTCGGGATCGCAGATGGCGGTCGTGGCGATCAGATAGGGACTGGATATCCCAACCTTGAGCGTGCGTTCGGAATCGGAAATGACAGCGACGGGCGTGACTTCGGACCCCGTCCCTGCCGTCGTCGGCACAGCGATGATCGGAAGCGTCGGGCCGGGCACCTTGTACTCGCCGTAGTAGTCCTTCAACTGCCCGCCATGGCTAAGGAGCAAGGCGGCACACTTTGCCATGTCCAGACAGCTTCCTCCACCAATGCCAATCACCATGTCCGGGTGAAAGGTTCGTGCTTCCTCCACACAGACGGAAACTGTCTCGATGGGAACGTCCGGCTGGACACCATCGTGGATCAGTACTGTGATCGAGGCGGCCTCGAGCGCCTTCACGATATCCGCGAAGACGGGCGTAGCAGCGAACCGCTCGTCAGTGCATAGCAACGCACGCCTGCCCAGCTTCGCGGCAATGTGCGGGAGGGCATGACGTTGTCCCTTGCCGAAGAGAATTTCCTGGGGAAGCCGAATGGCGGCGAAAAGGGTCATTGTGCATGTCCTTTGACAAGTGCTTCGTTTGAGCGGGAAAGGGCGTTAAGTTCGTCCCAAAGCCTTCCAGGAATCTCGATTCCGTCGCAGAGCGCCTGCTGGCGGCGCGACCAGGTGCCGTCGCCAGGGACCGTTACTGGTCGTGTGGGCTCGGCTGGACGCGATTTCCGGATGCGATCGAGGTAGGTACTGAAGCAAGCGAGGAGGTCGGGCTGCTTGCCGGCGTCGATGGCAATCAACACGTCCCCCTTGTTGCAGATGGCATCGGCATCCAGCGTTCCCCGGACGTCAGGCGCAGTCGATGAGTCCGCAATCGAGGCCACCAGCAATTCAAGTGCCATACCAAGAGCGTATCCCTTGGCGTCGCCGAACGGAGCGATCGACCCGTTCATTGCAGCGGCGGCGTCGGTCGTCATTTCTCCGTCGCTGTCGCGTGCCCAACCCTCCGGGATCGCGCATCCGTTTGCCGCATGGTGATGGATCTTCCCCATTGAAACCACAGAGGTCGCGAGATCGACGACAAGCGGTCGGTCCGCAGTCGGCACGGCAATCGCAAGGGGATTGGTGCCGAGGAGGGGCGTTGTCCCGCCATATGGGTGGACAAGTGCCTCGCTCGAAGATAGCGCGATCCCGATGATGCCTTCTTTCGCGAGGTGCTCTACGTAATAGGCGAGCATCCCCAGGTGGTTTGAGTTCCTGATGCCAGCAACGGCGACGCCTGTCGAAGAAGCTCGTTCAGAGAGCATGGTGCATGCCTGGAGAGCGACCACTGGCCCCAGTCCGCGCAGCCCGTCGATCTTCAGGAATGACGGCGTTCGCCAGTGTGATTTCCCTTGGGTGCTTGGATCGATGAGACCATTGCCAATTCTCTGAAGAATCCTCGGCAGCCTTTGAAGGCCATGCGATGGATGACCTCTCAACTCTGCTTCGACGAGAACGTCGGTTTGCTGCAAAGCGTATGAACGAGGGGTCCCTTTTTCCTCGAGAAGGTTCCTCACCAGGTCCGCCGCTATCTCCCTCTTTACTCTCACGACAGCTCCAAATAAAATCCTATAGGATATAGTATTGAATATCGGCGAGCATCGTGTTAGCGATTGGTTCTGTCAAGAGGCAATAGATGATGCAGAATAGAACACCCACGATCCTTAACGATGCGCCGGACACGGGCGCGTTCATCCCGAGGGCCAATAGTCTTGCGGGAAGCGTCTATGAGGCAATCTTCGCCCAATTGATGGCTTTGAAGATTCCCCCAGGCGCAAGGATCAATGTCGATAATCTGGTGCGCGAACTGAATGTCTCGCAGACGCCCATCCGCGAAGCGCTTGGGCGGCTGGAAGGGGAGGGACTGGTAGTCAAGACCCACCTAATCGGTTACAGCGCGGCTCCCCAGATCGCCCGACGCCGCTTCGACGAGCTTTATCAGCTGCGTCTTCTGCTTGAGCCGGACAGCGCAGCCAGAGCGGCCCTCGCGATGGACGATGAAAAGCTTGCAACGCTTCGCGAAGCAGCCGGAGTGATGGGGCGACGTGATGGCACCGATGAGCGCCTTCGCTATTCGACCTTCGCGCGCCAGGACGCAATGTTCCACGACCGTATCCTCGAATATGCGGGCAACGAGCTCATCCGCGAGACGCTCAATCACCAGCACACGCATTTCCATATCTTCCGTCTGATGTTCCACTCACGGGTGACCGAGGAGGCTCTCGACGAACACGAAGCGTTACTGACGGCATTCGCTGCAGGCGACGCTTCCGCCGCCGAGAAGGCGATGCGCGTCCACCTTGAGCATTCGCGGGACAGGCTGCTCCCAGCTTTCGATTGAGGAATCTGCGATGTCGAGCGTTGTCAGCATTCAGAGAGATGGAAGAGCGCCCGTGGTTCAGGCCGATGACCTCGCACGTCAGCCGGTGTTGCGTGCCGAAAACCTTTCCAAGGAGTATGGCCAGGTCACGGTTCTTTCGGATGTGACACTGGACATCCTTCCCGGCGAGATTCACGCGATCATCGGCGAGAACGGTGCCGGCAAATCGACTTTCATGCGGCTTCTGTCCGGCTACGCCGAACCTACCGCAGGTTCGCTGAGCATGGACAAGGGCGTGGTCCGTTTTGTCGGGCCTGAGCAGGCCCAGCAGGCTGGTATTGTTCTGGTCCATCAGGAAATTCTGCTTGCCGATGCCCTGACTGTCGCGGAAAACCTGTTCCTCGGCCGCGAATTGATGCGCAACGGAGTCGTTGACGACCGGACGATGCGCCGTCTCGCCGCTGAGAAGCTGGCCGAACTCGGAAGCATGGTTTCCCCCAATGCGCTGGTGCGAAACATCTCGCTTGCCGACCGCCAGCTTGTCCAGATCGCTCGGGCGCTGCTGGATGATCATAGGCTGGTGATCTTCGACGAACCGACAGCCGTCCTTACGGGGGACGAGGTCGAGCGATTGCTCTCGATCATCTTGCAACTCAAGGCGCAGGAGATTGCTGTCCTCTATATCAGCCACCGTCTCGACGAGGTGCAGCGAATTGCAGACAAGGTAACGGTGCTGCGCGACGGCAAGCTGGTCGGCACGCACCCGGGCCACAGTCTCAGTCAGTTGGACATGGCGCGTCTGATGGTCGGACGCGACCTCGCGGCGCTCTATCCGGAAAAGTCACCCGCGGCCGCTGGTGAAAAGATGCTTTCAGTCCGCAACCTGTCAGTTCCGGGTTTTGCAAAGGAAATCACCTTCGACGTTCGCAAATCCGAGATTCTCGGCTTCGCCGGAATGATCGGGGCAGGCCGGACGGAGCTATTCGAAGGGATCATGGGGTTGAGACCGGCAACTGGCGAAGTCGAACTCGAAGGCAAGTCGATCAACATTCATTCGCCGCGGGCGGCGATCGACGCCGGGATCGGTTACTTGACCGAAGACCGGAAGGGAAAAGGACTTCTCCTCCAGGAGCGGCTTGCACCCAACCTCACCCTGTCCGCGCTTCAACGGTTTCATCCCGGTTTGTTGATGCGGCGACGCCGCGAACAGACCGCTCTGACACAGGCCATCGATCAATACGACATCCGATTGAAGAGTCTGGGGGTGAAAGCAGGACAGCTATCCGGTGGCAATCAACAAAAGCTCCTGCTTGCGAAGGTATTGTTGACCGCGCCCTCGGTCGTCGTCATCGACGAGCCGACGCGTGGCATCGATATCGCCAACAAGGCGCAGATCTACGCATTCATCCAGCGGCTCGTGGCTCAGGGGAAGGCGTGCGTCGTGATCTCCTCCGAAATGCAGGAACTGATCGGGATCTGCGATCGAATTCTTGTGATGCGGGAAGGGCGCATCGCGGGGGAGGTCTCAGGAGACGAAATGACGGAGCACAACGTCGCGCTTCTGGCGACAAGCGACGCTGCTCCGGGAAAAGGCGAGGGAGGAAACAGATGACTGTTATTACGGGTTCGACCCCGGTCAAACCGGAGCGGGAATGGAATATCGGATGGGCGGATGTGGGACCATTTATGGCTCTGATCGCATTGCTGGCAATCGGTTTTGCGGTCAATCCGGATTTCCTCTCCGCGACCAATCTCGGCAACGTCATCACCCGCAGCGCCTTCATTGCGATCATCGCGGTCGGCGCAACCTTCGTCATCTCGTCGGGGGGCCTTGATCTCTCCGTGGGCTCCATGGCCGCATTCATCACCGGGATCACGATCATGTTCATGAACCGGATGGCACCCGACTGGGGTGTTTCGGCAATCCCGGCCGGGATGGTGGTGGCGATTGCCGTGGGTCTCCTCTGCGGATTGATGAACGGTATTATTGTGACTGTCGGCAAGATCGAGCCGTTCATCGCGACGCTCGGAACAATGGGCATCTTCAGGGCACTGATCACGTACATGTCCGACGGCGGCACGATCCCGATCGATCGCACCCTCCGCGACGCGTACCGCCCCGTGTACTTTGGCACCGTCGCGGGCATCCCGTTGCCGATCCTGATCTCGATTGCCGTCGCTGTCGTCGCCTCGTTCATTCTCTACAAGATGAAGTACGGGCGCAAATGCGCCGCGGTCGGGGCCAACGAGGACGTTGCCCGCTATTCCGGCATATCGATAATCAAGACCCGCACGATCGCCTACGCCATCCAGGGTGCCTGCGTTGCGATCGCCGCGATCTGCTACGTGCCGCGTCTTGGCGCGGCCACCCCGACGACTGGCGTTCTCTGGGAGCTCCAAGTCATCACGGCAGTTGTCATCGGCGGAACCGCACTCCGCGGCGGCAAGGGTCACGTCTGGGGCACGGTCGCCGGAGCGGTCATCCTTGAACTCATCGCCAACCTGATGGTGCTGTCCGACTTCGTTTCCGAATACCTGGTGGCGGGCGTCCAGGGCGTGATCATCATCATCGCGATGCTCATTCAGAGGTTCTCGAAATAATCCGCGTCCGGACCGCGCGGCGAATGAATTTTGTCGGTCCTATTCTGGGAGGAATGAATGTTGAAGAGGAAATGGGTTGTGGCACTCGCCGCAAGCACGGTGCTGCTCGTGGGTCACGCATTCGGCGCCGACAAGAAAGTGGTGGCAGTGTCGATCCCGGCTGCCGACCACGGTTGGACGGCAGGCATCGTCTATCACGCGCAGGCCGCAGCAAAGGAAATCAATGCCGCGTTTCCGGACGTGGAGGTGGTGGTAAAGACCTCGCCTTCGGCAACGGCGCAGGTGAGCGCGCTTGAGGATCTGTCGGCCGGACGCAAACTCGATGCTCTGGTGATCTTGCCTTACACGTCCGAGGAACTGACGACCCCCGTCAAGGCGGTAAAGGATGCGGGAACCTTCATCACGGTCGTCGACCGGGGCCTGAACGATCCAACGATCCAGGACCTATACCTGGCTGGCGATAACATCGCCGTCGGACGCAACACTGCAAAATTCATGATCGACAAGCTGGGCGGCAAGGGGAACCTCGTCGTGTTGCGGGGAATTCCGACAGTGATCGATGACGAGCGCATTCAAGGATTCCAGGACGCCATCAAGGGCACTGACCTCAAGGTACTCGACATCCAGTATGCGAACTGGAACAGTGATGAAGCCTTCAAGCTGATGCAGGACTATCTGGCCAAATACCCTCAGATCGACGCCGTATGGGCAAACGACGACGACATGCTGCTTGGGGTGCTCGAAGCGGTCAAGGAATCCGGGCGCAAGGATATCAAGCTGGCACTCGGCGGCAATGGCATGAAGGACATCGTCAAGAAGGTCATCGACGGAGACGCCATGACCCCGGTCGAAACGCCATACCCGCCAGCGATGATCAAGACCGCGATCTACATGACGGTCGCCAACTTGGTCGGACAGGCTCCCACCAGAGGAAACGTCAAGCTCGACGCGCCTCTCATCACTCAGGCGAATGCGAAGGAGTATTACTTCCCGGACTCGCCGTTCTAATCATAGAAACAGGGGTGGCAAGGAGCCACCCCGCCGCATGAACAAAGAGGAGTAAATCATGCCAGGCAAGAAGATACTGATGCTGACCGGTGAATTCACCGAAGAGTACGAGATCTACGTTTTCCAGCAGGCGATGGAAGCAGTTGGCCATACGGTCCACGTCATCTGCCCCGACAAGAAAGCCGGAGATCTCATCAAGACCTCGCTTCATGACTTCGAAGGCGATCAAACCTATACCGAGAAGCTCGGGCACTTCTTCACCATCAACAAGACATTCTCAGAGGCGGAGGTGCAGCTAGACCAATATCACGCCGTTTATGCTGCCGGTGGCCGCGGTCCGGAATACATCCGCACCGACAAACGTGTGCAGGCCATCGTCCGTCATTTCCACGAGAAGCAGAAGCCGATCTTCACGATCTGCCATGGCGTGCAGATTCTTATTGCGGTCGACGGCGTCGTGCGCGGGAGGAAAGTCGGTGCGCTCGGCGCTTGCGAGCCGGAAGTCACACTCGCAGGCGGTACCTATATCGACCTTTCGCCGACCGAGGCCTACGTTGACGGCACGATGGTATCCGCAAAGGGATGGACGGCGCTCGCCGCATTTATCCGGGAATGCCTGAAAGTGCTCGGAACAGAGATTCACCACCGGGATGATGTTGCACAGGCAGCGTAACTCCTGCGACCTCTCCATTAGGGTCGCCGTCACTCGGCGGCCCCAAACCAGAAGTTTCACTGCTTCCGATGCACCCTGCGTTTGCGGCCAAGCTTGAAGGGGTGATGCACACTGCGGTCTGCATGGGATCTGTCGAGCTAAGGTTCACGGCCGCTTCTCCGTTCATCGCGCAAGCCGCTGGCCAATTGACAACTCGACATTATTTCTCGAATTTTCGCGTCAACGCGCCACTGGTAAACGCGTCCAAAGGCGGCTGTCGCTCCATGTGGGACCTGGCCCAGCGGTGAAAAGGGTCGTGGGCTCATCCAGCCGTCAAACGCATCCATTGAGGCCGAGTAATTCGGGGCCTCCTTCGGGTGGCTCGCCAGTAGGCGGCTAGGCGACTATGCGCAATGAAGGAGAAAAGTCGTCCGATCGGTGATCCCGCAGGAAATGGGATTTCGTCTGGCGCCCGGGCAAGCAATCTACTTCAAGTGGAATATCGCCCTCACACTCTAGGAAGTCGAGCATGAGCGACGAAGACTTCAAGAGGAATGAATTGGTCGTCCGTGGCGGCCAAAGGATCGCTGTCGGGGACAAATGGCTAGATATTCGCGACAACGGAGGTCCCGTGAGTTTTGTCGATATCATCACTGAAGCGCGCCACAACAACGGAGTCTTTGCCTCGCGTTTGGCTCCGCCATTGTGGACGGAAACAACAGTGGCATCTGCGACATCGCCAGCCGCTTGCATATGAACATGAGCACCGCACAGCTTGCATCGGCTTTTAGGAGATATGATAGCTGATGCCTTGAAGCCGGCGACGTTTCCAAGGCTAACTGAGCTTTGATCTTGGCCACATTACAGCCGGGCTCTCGGAGTCGCGGTGCATTTCCCGGCACCTCTCGATCAAGCGGCTCATCCTGTCTTTGTTCGCATTTGCTGGTCGTTTTGAGAAACCAAAGGTTCGTAACGAAACTTCGACTGCACCGCCATCAGATGTAACGGCAGGTTCAGAAGCGACGGCCTAATCAATCCTCCTTCGAAGGCTACGATCGAGGGACATATCACTCTTCTCGTTCGGCGCGCCATCGCGGCCGCCATCGCCAGGAAATTAGCCTCGGATGCAACATTCACCGGATCTGGGCAGACGCGACCAACGATGCAGTCATCAACAACGGCGGCACCGAGCAGGTCTATGGTCAGTGTCCCAAAAGCTGCCATTGAGTTGAGCGCCATAAAACTCAAAGACGACAGCAACGCCAGCCATGCTGGCATGTCGATGGCGACAGGTGTCACCCGGCACTGCCGGGTGACAGATCGCGCGGCCGACGTGGGGTGAAGGCCGCGGTCCGGTCGATGTGGTCAAGACCTGATGAACGAGAGCAGGTCGGGGTTGAGGACATCTGCATGTGTGGTCAGCATGCCATGGGGGTAGCCCGGATAGGTCTTCAGCGACCCGTTCTTGAGCAGGTCGACTGCACGCGGCACGGAACTTGCCCGCGAGTTGCTCTCCATGCGCTCTTGCTATCGGGAGGTGTTTCTGACCGTCAGGGCAATTGCCGCCCGCTTGCGAAAATACGGATCGCTGCCGTGTGGGCATATCATACAACTTGACTAATGAGATATGATGACAGATAGTATCACCAGTCGATCGGGAGTCGGCAAAGGAGGATTTTCGATGTATCACATGAAGGCAATGATTGCTGCAGCGGTTATCGGCGCAGCATGCTGGAGCGCACCGCTCCGTGCCGAAACGCCGCCAAACATGCTTGTTGTCGGCTTCTCGATGAACAATATCCTGACATTGGATCCGGCGGCCATTACCGGCAAGGAGACGGTCCAGGTTCTCGCCAACATATACGACAACCTGGTTTCACTCGATCCTGTCAACAGGTCCGAGGTCACACCTCAACTCGCGGAGAGCTGGGTCGTCAGCGATGACAAATCGAAGATTACGTTCACCTTGCGAGACGGGGCGACCTTTGCTTCCGGCAACCCCGTCACGTCCGAGGACGTCGTCTGGTCGTTGAAGCGGCTGATGTCACTGAACCTGGCCCAGGCGTCGTTTTTGAAGACCCATGGGTTCACTGCCGCCAACGCCGAGGCAAGCTTCACCGCTCCGGACGTCAAGACCGTGGTCATCACGCTTCCCAAGAAGGTTGACCCGGAACTTGTCATCATGACGCTGGGCATCGTTGGCCCGGGATCGATCTATGACAGCAAGACTGTCACGGAAAATGAAAAGGACGGTGACAAGGGTGCCGCCTGGCTGACGACGCAATCAGCGGGATCGGGACCATTCGTGCTTGGTGAATGGCGCTCGAACGAGCGCGTCGTTCTTGATCGCAACGACAAATACTGGGGCGACAAGCCGGCGATGCGCCGCATCATCATGCGTCATCTGGCTGAATCGCAGAGCCAGCGCCTGATGCTGGAGAAGGGCGATATCGACATTGCCTTCTCGATGTCGGCGGCCGATCTCAAGTCGCTGGAAGCCAACAAGGACGTAAAGATAGAAACAATCGGTGGCAGTGGCTTCTATTACCTTGCGGTGTCGATGAAGGATGAGAAGTTCAAGAACTCGAAGGTTCGAGAGGCGCTTCGCTATCTGATCGACTATCAGGGTCTCGACAAGACTGTCCTGCCTTATTTCGGCAAGCTACGCGATCGGCCGATCCCGAGCGGCATCTTCGGTGCATTGCCTGATGCCGGCTACAAGCTCGATGTCGAGAAGGCGAAGGCGCTGCTGGCCGAAGCAGGCTATCCGAACGGTTTTTCGACGACGCTCCGCGGTATTTCGGACGCGCCGTTCTTGAACCTCGCAACGGCTCTCCAGGCAACACTTGCGCAGGCGGGCATCAAGGCCGAAGTCATCACCGGGTCCGGCGATCAGATTTATGGCGCGATGCGCGAACGCAAATTCGAGTTGCTTGTCGGTCGCGGCGGCGGCGGACAGTTGCCGCATCCCGACTCCAATCTGCGCGCTATCGCCTACAACCCGAACAATTCGGACGAGGCAAAGCTGACAAACTTCCAGGGTTGGCGCACGTCGTTCTTCGACGAGAAGCTGAACAGCATGATCGATGCTGCACAGGTTGAAGGCGACAAGACTGCTCAGACTAAACTCTACGGCGATATCCAGGCGTATTATGCCAACCTCGTACCGGCGATCCAGCCGTTCTCCGAGGTGGTGGATACCGTGGGCGTGCGCGCCGATATCAAAGGGCTGGCGCTTAATCCGTCGTGGTCGACGCAATTGCGTACGGTCACCAAGGAACGCTAGGCCGCCAACACGTGCGACGGGTGTGTCCCGTCGCACATGCCATTTTGTGACTATGAAAGATCCAGCAATGAGCCATGATCGCATCTTTGCCACCGCGCGGCAGGCCGGCACCATTATGGTGACCTTGCTCGGCCTCCTCATCCTGACGTTTTGCATCGGTCGTCTGATGCCGGTGGATCCGGTGAGAGCGATCGTCGGGGAGGAGGCGGATCGCGCCACCTACGAGTTGGTCGCAGAGCGGTTGGGGGTCAATCTGCCGCTTCATACACAGTTCATCCGCTACGTCGGGGACGTGGTGCGCGGCGACTTCGGAGTTTCTATCCGCACGGGGCAACCGGTCATCAGCGACATTGCTCATGTCATGCCGGCTACGATTGAACTTGCCACCTTCGCCATTCTTTGTGGGGCTGGTTTCGGGATACCTCTCGGTATTTTCGCGGCGATCAATCGTAATCGGCCAGCCGATCACATCATCCGCTTCCTGACGCTGATCGGGCATTCAATGCCGATCTTCTGGACGGGCATGATCGGCCTCATTATTTTCTACGCGGTGCTTGGGCTCGTGGGCGGCGGCGGGCGGATTTCCGACTACTATATCGGCCTTGTGCCGGAGACGACCGGCTTCATGCTCATTGACGCGGCGATCGCTGGCGACTGGGAGGTCTTCGGCGATGCGCTCAACCATCTCATCCTGCCCGCCAGCATTCTCGGTTACTCGTCGATGGCTTACATCACCAGGATGACGCGAAGTTTCATGCTCGACCAGCTTGGGCAGGAGTATGTTACGACGGCGCGGGTGAAGGGATTGTCGAAGGGCCGGACGATCTGGCATCACGCCTTTGCCAATATCCGGGTTCAGCTCGTCACCATCGTTGCCTTGGCATATGGCAGCCTGCTCGAAGGGGCGGTGCTGATTGAGACGGTCTTCTCCTGGCCGGGCTTTGGACAATACATCACCAACAACATGCTCATCGGCGATATGAACGCGGTCATGACCTGCGTGCTGCTTGTGGGCGTTATCTTCATCGCGCTGAACCTGCTTTCAGACGCACTCTACAAGATCTTTGATCCAAGGACGCGGTGACATGGCACCAGGACATCTTGAAATGAGCAATCTTGTTTTGACTGAGCGTCGCAACGGACCTGTTGTCATGGCGGCCAGACGGTTCGCCGCGGTCATCGGCGAGTTGCTGGCGAACCCAACAGCTGCCTTCGGCGTCATCGTCGTCGCGATACTGCTGTTGACTGCGCTGCTTGCTCCCGTTCTCGCCAGCCATGACCCCAATGTCGTCGACCTCGGCAACGCTCTCGGCCGACCGAGCAGCCTTCATTGGTTCGGAACGGACGAACTGGGAAGGGACGTCTACAGCCGTCTCGTCTATGGAAGCCGGATCAGCCTGACATTCATTTTCATCGTGTCTATCATCGTTGGCCCGGTCGGACTTCTGGTTGGAACGACAGCCGGATACTTCGGCGGGTGGTGCGATACGGTGATGATGCGCATTACCGATATCTTCCTGTCGTTTCCGAGCCTGATCCTGGCGCTTGCCTTTGTCGCGGCATTGGGCGCGGGCCTGGAGAATGCGATCATCGCCATAGCGCTTACTGCCTGGCCACCGATTGCCCGTCTGGCACGAGCCGAGACGCTGACCTTTCGCGGGGCGGACTATATCGCTGCCTCGCGCATGCAAGGAGCCTCGCCACTGCGAATTATCGTAAAGTCGATCATGCCCATGTGTCTGCCCTCGGTCCTCGTCCGCATTACCTTGAGCATGGCGACGGTGATCCTCACTGCTGCTGGCCTCGGCTTCCTCGGACTTGGCGCGCAGCCGCCCTTGCCCGAATGGGGTGCGATGATGGCGACGGGCCGGCGCTACATGCTGGACAACTGGTGGCTCGTTGCGTTTCCAGGCGGCGCGATCCTGCTTGTCAGTCTTGCTTTCAACCTGTTGGGCGACGGTCTTCGCGACGTGCTCGACCCGAAGCAGAAGTGAGGAACGTCACATGGCCAATCTCCTCGATGTCCGCGATCTACATGTCAGCTATCGCGGCCGCAAAGGTGACAACCCGGTTGTCAAGGGAATCTCGTTCTCGCTCGGGCAAGAGAGGCTGGGTATCGTTGGTGAATCCGGATCGGGAAAATCCACCATCGGTCGGGCGCTACTGAAGCTTCTGCCGACGGCCAAAATTACAGCTGAGCGGATGCAATTCGGTGAAACCGATCTGCTGACCTGCCGCGAGAAAGAGATGTTGCAGGTCCGCGGACGCCGTATGTCGATGATCTTGCAGGACCCGAAATTCTCTCTCAATCCAGTCCACCGGGTCGGCGATCAGGTTGCGGAAGCCTATCGCATACACAGTGGCGCCTCACGCGGCGCGGCCAAGCAACGCACGCTTGAAATGCTGGAGGCGGTGCAGATTCGTGATCCTGAGCGGGTGTTCGGTCTTTATCCGCACGAGGTCTCGGGCGGAATGGGGCAGCGCATCATGATCGCGATGATGTTGATCCCCGAGCCTGAGCTGATCATCGCCGATGAGCCGACCTCAGCGCTCGATGTCACGGTGCGCATGCAGGTGCTGAAGATCCTCAATGACCTGGTGATCAGTAAGGGCATTGGGCTGATCATGATCAGCCATGACCTCAACCTGGTCCGAAATTTCTGTGACCGCGTTCTGGTGATGCGGTCGGGCGAGTTCGTCGAGGAACGGCAGGCGCGCGACCTGAAGAACGCGGAACATCCCTACACACGCGGATTGCTGGCAGCGCAGCCTCACATCGGCGGTGACCGCCGCCCACTGCCTGTCTTGAGCCGCAGCCAGACCATCAAAGTCGCAACAGTTGAGGGTACACCATGAGCGCGATCGAGATTGAGAATCTATCCATTTCGCTCGGCCTTGGCGTTCACGCAAAGCGCATTCTCGGGGGCGTGAACTTCAGCGTCGACAAGGGCGAGTCCTTCGGGCTTGTCGGAGAATCCGGTTCGGGCAAGTCGACAGTCCTGCGGTGTGTCGCCCGCCTGCTGAACGCGTGGGATGGTAGGATTGCCATCAACAACAAAGCCGTCCGCGATACGCCTCAGGACGAATACTGCCGTACCGTCCAGATGGTTTTCCAGGACCCCTACGGATCGCTTCACCCGCGCCAGTCGATCCAAACCGCGCTTCAGGAGCCCTTGCGTATTCAGCGTATGGATCGCCATCAAGAACGCATGGAACAGGCGCTGATCGAGGTCGGGCTCACTCCCGCCTTTCTCCAGCGCTATCCGCACGAGCTCTCCGGCGGGCAGCGCCAGCGCGTCGCCATCGCACGCGCACTCATCCTCGATCCTTCCGTCCTGCTGCTCGACGAGCCAACTTCGGCCCTCGACGTGTCCGTTCAGGCAGAAGTGCTGAACCTCCTCTCCGAGCTTAGAGCACGCAAGGGGCTGACCTATCTCCTCGTCTCGCATGATCTCGCGGTGATCGACCATATGTGCGATCGGCTGGCGGTCATGCAGCATGGACGCATCGTCGAGATCCTGGACCGTGCGGTCCTTTCGACGGGGCGGGCGACCGATCCCTACGCAAGGGAATTGATCCGAGCCAGTGTCGAGTACGACCAGGCCGTTTGAGCTGGCGCCAAGCGGCGCAATCGTGAGGTTGGCAGCGCCGGGCAATACGGATGAAGGCCAATGATCGATCGAGACAATCTTGCTTCCATCGCTCGACGGCATCGCGACACGTCAGCATTTCCGTTGAGGTTTGGCGGCTCTTCAGTCGACTTCGCGACGTGGCGTTCCTCGACATTGGCCTATGTCGTGCAGTCGATCGATCCTGACGCATGCCATGTCGACCGGGTGGAAACGATTGCGCAATGGGATTGCTCGTCTTTTGCCGGCAGACGGCTGAGCCTTCGATTTTCCAATGGCGAGGTGGCTGAGGCCCTTCTCCTTCTGCCACACCAACAGACACCTGCACCAGCCTTGCTGATGTTGCATGATCACGGTGCGACCTTTGATATCGGCAAGGAAAAGGTAGCCCCTGCGCCGTCAGATAGCCCGACGCGGGAAGCAGCGCAGGCGTGGGCAGATCGTTTCTATGGGGGACGTTTCCCTGGAGAGGAGGCGGCGCGGCGTGGCTATGTCGTTCTCAGCGTCGATGCGCTCGGCTGGTCAAGCCGTTGCGGTAACGGGTACGAAGCGCAGCAGGCGCTTGCCGCCAACCTGATGCAGTTCGGCGTCTCGCTCGCCTCAGTCGTTGCCATGGAGGATATCGCAGCCGCCAAATTTCTTGGCGAGCTGCCAGAGGTTGATCGGAAGCGCGTGGCAAGTTTCGGATTTTCCTTTGGCGGGTACCGCGCCTGGCAGGTCGCAGCTCTTTCTGCCGACATTGCGGCCTTCTGTGCAATCGGCTGGATGGGCACCTTGGAGGGGCTCATGCAGACCGGCGGCAACCAGTTGCGCGGCCAATCTGCATTCTACATGCTGCATCCACAGATCGCGGGCAAGCTGGACTATCCCGACTTTGCCGGCCTTGCAGCGCCGAAGCCGGGCTACTTTCTGAGTGGGCGCGAGGACCGACATTTCCCTCCAGCCGTCGTTGAGGCTGCGTTTGGCCGTCTGCGTGAGCTCTGGTCGGCCGGGCACGGGATGCAAAATCTGAAAACAACCATGTGGCAAGGCGGCCACGAGTTTCCCATCCCAGAGCAGGACGCGGCACTCAACTGGCTCGATGCGGCTCTAAGGGGCTGACAAACGACGCTTCGCCAGCCCCTCTTGTTCATGCCACCAAGTTCGCCTCGATGAAGGCGAAGTTGATGTCTTCTCCAAGACCCGGCTTATCGGAAAGGTGGACATAGCCGTGTTCGTCCATGGGATCGACAAGCGCGTTCAGATACTCGAAGCCGTCATCATACTCGAGGAAGGGATGCAAGAGGCCCCGCTCGTACCACTTGGCATTCTTGCTGCAGGCGGCGACGATCAGGTTCGGGGCGCCGTTGCCATGAATTTCGCAATACATGCCGAAGGACTCCGCAAGGTGCATCGACTTCATCGCGGGGCTGATGCCGCCGACATCGTGCACGCCTGTCCGCAGGATGTCGCAGGCATTCGAGGTGATCCACTCGGCGCGACTGAAGTGCTTTCCACCAGCGCTCTCCGGACCAAGAACGGGAATATCGAGATTGGCGGCAAGCCAGGCGTAGGAGGCCGAGCTTTGCTCGTCCATCGGCTCTTCGATCCAGTCGAAGCTCAGCTTTTCCAGGCCTTTGCCAAGTTCGAGCGCCTCGGTCCGGCTATACCAATGAAACGCATCGATCATCAGGTGGATATCGGGACCAACGGCCTCCCGCACGGCCGCGCAGGCCTTCAGATCCATCTTCACATCAGGTGCCCACGAGACCGGAGGCATCCAGGTATGCAGCTTGATACCCTTGTAGCCGCGCTTTACCAGCTTTTCGGCGAAGCGCCCGTAGTCTTCCGGCGTCGCAAGGCCGCCCTCTAGCTCATCGCCACACATGATCGATCCATAGGCCCGCACCTTGTCGCGATAGCCGCCGATAAGCTTGTGGACGGGGATAGCGAGCTTACGTCCGGCGAGATCCCACAGCGCGCAGTCCACGATAGCAAGGGTCCGGTCGGTCAGTTGCGCAGCACTGCCACGCTGCCAATGGGCGAGTTCCTGCCAGAGTCTCTCGCGATCAAATGGATCCTGGCCGATCAGTACCTTTTTGATGAACTTGTCGAGGACATGCGGACGAACGATTTCGGGCGGGGAGAAGCAGTAGCCCTCGGTGCCATCGTCTGCGACGATCGTCAGCAGCGCAAGGTTGACCTTGTGAGCCGGCCCAGGATGCGCATGCCCAGCCGTGTCGGCGTGGCGATAGGTCGTGTGCGCAAAGACGCGCACGTTAATATCGACGATCTTCAAGTCTTCTCCTCCAGGTTCTTTCTGTGTCCGGCCGGTGGCGGAATACGGCAAATGTCGAAGGTTCGATCCACAGTCCTGTCGCGTCATCGCCTGGACTGTTTTGGTGCTGACGTGCGCGGCGATGCCTTTGCCGAAGGCCTCCGGATGCTTACTTGTAATACGGCGTCACTAATGTCATAATATGTCTGACGCGTTCTGGTCAATCGGATTTTTGCAATCTCTTGACAGACGGGCGTCGTTCGGGATGTCTAGATCGACAGAGGGCGGGGACAAATATGGGGCGCAATGTGGTTCAGCAGACGGGGCCAGAGCAACGCAAAAGCGGTGAAACGTTAGTGGAAATGGTGGCGCGCCGCCTGCGCGACGCGATTGCGTCAGGGGCCATGAAGCCCGGCGATCGGTTGCCAACGGAAGGTGGTTTGACGCAGGAATACGAGGTCAGCCGAACGGTAGTCCGGGAGGCGATCGCTTCACTTCGCGCCGACGGACTGGTCGAAGCGCGCCACGGGGTCGGCGTCTTCGTCCTGACGCCTCCGGCCGGCGCCTATGACGGGTTCAAAAGCGCCGATCCCAATAAGATCTCCTCGTTGCTTGAAATGCTTGAGCTGCGGGCCGCGATCGAAATCGAGGCCGCCGGGCTTGCGGCCATACGGCGTTCGCCGGCCCAGGAAGAGGCCATTCTTGAGGCCTATGACGAGATCGAGCGACTGAAGCAGGATCAAAAGCCGACGGTCGAGGCAGATAGGGCGTTTCACCTGGCGATAGCTGATTCCACCAGCAATCCCCGTTTTCGTGAGTTTTTACAGCTGGTCGGCAAGCAGATCATTCCAAGGGGCGTCTTGGCTGAGGGTGATACCGAGAGATCCTCGCAGGAGTACCTGCAGCAGATTCAATCCGAGCATTTGCGAATTGCCCGGGCGATATCGGACCAGGATGAGGCCGCGGCGCGAGAGGCGATGCGTCTCCACCTGAAGGGAAGCCAACAGCGCTACCGGAATTTCATCAAGCGCGGCTGAGTGATCTCAATTATCGTATGATGAGTTATTGACAGTCATCATATCTCTGCTAGTTTCACTGCCATCGACTCTCGTTCTGTCCGGAGGATATCCATGGCACTGGACCCCATTTCTTTGAAGGCTGCTCTTGGAGCTGGCCTTCTTTCTTTCCCCGTCACCCCTTTTAACGACGACGATCGGTTTAATCGGTCTGTCTACGAAGACCATGTCGGCTGGCTTTCCGGTTTCGGCGCGAGTGTTTTGTTTGCCGCCGGTGGTACCGGCGAATTCTTCTCGCTAACCCCCGACGAGGTGCCGGAGGTGGTGCGTGCTGCCAAGGCATCAGCGGGCGCAACGCCGATCGTGTCGGGATGCGGATACGGCACAAAGATGGCCGTCCGGATCGCCAGATTGGCCGAAGAGGCGGGGGCCGACGGCATTCTGCTGCTGCCGCAATATCTTATCGATGCCAGCCAGGACGGCCTGTTTGCACATGTGAAGGCGGTCTGTGACGCGGTCGACATCGGCGTTATGGTCTATAATCGCGACAACGCCATCCTGTCGGCCGATACCCTTGCACGGCTCTGCGAGGTTTGCCCCAATCTGGTCGGCTTCAAGGATGGCTCGGGCGAAATCGGGCTGGTACGACAGATCACAGCAACCATCGGCGACCGGCTCACTTATCTCGGCGGCATGCCGACTGCCGAGCTCTTTGCGGATGCATATCTCGGCGCGGGTGTGACGACCTATTCGTCGGCGGTTTTCAACTTTGTACCGGCTCTGGCACAGGAATTCTACACGGCTCTAAGGGCCGGGAAGACCGAAACTACCAATCGCATCCTGCGTGACTTCTTCTTCCCGTTCATGGAGATACGCAACCGCCGCAAGGGCTACGCGGTATCCGCCGTCAAGGCAGGCGTGCGCCTGCAGGGCTTTGATAGCGGTCCAGTACGCGCGCCCCTGACAGACCTTACAGCAGACGAGGTCTCGATGCTTGAGAAGCTGGTAGCTCCGCACCGCAGATGACAAGCGGCACCGTCAGTATGTCGCTGACGAACTGAGAAACACAGACGGAAGGACGGCTTTTGATGAGCCACACTGATTTTACCAACCGCTATGCGATCGATCCGAAGACGGCCTCACGGTTCAGTACGGAAGAGCTGCGCGAGAATTTTCTGCTGCCACCGCTGTTTCTGGCCGGCCGCATCCAGCTTCACTACACCAATTACGACCGCATGATCGTCGGTGGTGCCATGCCGACTTCGGAAGCGCTTGACCTGGAGACGATCAAGCCTGCCGGGACCGACACGCTTCTGGCCCGGCGCGAGCTGATCGCTGTCAATATTGGTGGTGCCGGCATCGTCGTCGTCGATGGCGAAGAGTTTCAGGCCGGTACCCGCGACATGGTCTATGCCGGCATGGGGGCTTCGGTGACATTCCGGTCCGTATCGGCCGAACAACCTGCAAAATTCTACCTGCTCAGCGCCCCCGCGCATGTTCGTCACCCCGCAAAGCATATCGGCATTTCAGATGCCAAGCGCGTCGATCTCGGCTCTCAGGCAACGAGCAACGAGCGTTCGATCTTTCAGTTCATCCACCCGGACGGCGCCAGGACCTGCCAGCTCGTCGTCGGCATGACGACGCTTGCTGAAGGCTCTGTCTGGAACACCATGCCCTGCCACGTCCATGACCGGCGGATGGAGGCCTATCTCTATTTCGATCTGCCGGAAAAGGCCCGCGTCGTGCATCTGATGGGAGAGCCGAACGAAACGCGCCACCTGATCGTCAAGAACGAGGAGGCGATCCTGTCGCCGGGTTGGTCCATCCATTCCGGTGTCGGCACATCAAGCTACACATTCATCTGGGCCATGGCCGGTGACAATGTCGACTATACCGACGTCGACCTTGTCGCCATCGAAGATCTTAGGTGAGGAGGGGGA
>NZ_JDWI01000009.1:0-194649 GCF_012932765.1 Rhizobium sp. 57MFTsu3.2 | reverse complement strand
CGGATGCCGAACAGGTAGCCAATGAACAGCGCCTTGAACATCAAGGTCGGATCGAGCGGCGGGCGGCCGTTGTCGGCGCAATAAAGCCCCGCAACACGATCATGGATGAAGGAAAAGTCGATCACCGCGTCGATCTTGCGCAGCAGGTGATCCTTCGGCACCAGACTGTCGAGCGTCACCATCTCAAGAGCCGTCTGGGTGGGGGCAGGTTTCTTCAACATGTCCCAATGAATCACAAACCCCCAGACGGTGCCAGGGGTTTGTCAGCAATCTGAGCCCGCTGGGAAGCGGGCTTTCGAATTGCGTGAAGGGATCCGTCTCAGCGCTCGGCGAGAGCTTCCTCGCCCTTCTTCGCGCGCACCAGATTGATGAAGCGACGGAAGAGGTAGTGGCTGTCCTGCGGGCCGGGGGAGGCTTCCGGGTGATGCTGCACCGAGAAGATCGGCTTACCAGCGACACGCAGGCCGCAGTTGGTGCCGTCGAAGAGGGAAACGTGAGTCTCTTCAACGCCATGGGGCAGAGACTTCGTGTCGACCGCGAAGCCGTGGTTCATCGAGACGATCTCGACCTTGCCTGTGGTGTGATCCTTGACGGGGTGGTTGGCGCCATGATGGCCCTGGTGCATCTTTTCGGTCTTGGCGCCGAGCGCGAGGCCGAGCATCTGGTGACCGAGGCAGATGCCGAAGACCGGGATGTCGGTCTTGATCAGCTTCTGGATAACAGGAACGGCGTATTCGCCTGTTGCGGCCGGGTCGCCCGGGCCGTTCGACAGGAAGATGCCGTCGGGCTGCATGGCAAGCACATCCTCGGCACTCGTCGTTGCCGGCATGACGGTGACCTTGCAGTCGAGGCCGGCAAAGAGGCGCAGGATGTTGCGCTTGACGCCGTAGTCGAGGCAGACGACGTGATACGTCGCATTTTCTGGGGTAAGCTCGCCGTAACCTTCGTTCCAGATCCACGGGGTCTGCGCCCACTGCGACGTTTGGCCTGACGAAGCGATCTTGGCGAGGTCGAGGCCTTCGAGGCCGCTCCACGCCTTGGCTTCCGCCTTCAGCGTCTCAACGTCGAACACACCGTTGGGGTCATGGGCGATAACGGCGTTCGGCGAGCCGTTTTCGCGGATCCAAGCCGTCAGCGCGCGTGTGTCGACACCGCAGAGGCCGATGATGCCGCGAGCCTTCAGCCAGGCATCGAGGTGCTTGACGGCGCGGTAGTTGGACGGATCGGTTATATCGGCCTTGAAGATGACGCCGACGGCGCCGTGGCGTGCTGCTGGCGTCAGGTCCTCGATGTCTTCGTCGTTGGTGCCGATGTTGCCGATATGCGGGAAGGTAAAGGTGACGATCTGGCCGAGATAGGAGGGGTCCGTCAGAATCTCTTCGTAGCCAGTCAGCGCCGTGTTGAAGACCACCTCAGCCTGGACCTTGCCGGTCGCGCCGATGCCCTTGCCTTCGATGACGGTACCGTCTGCAAGAACGAGCAGGGCAGTCGGCTTTTCGGTTGTCCAGGGTGCTGTCGCGGTCATCTTCATCCCGTTTCCGGCAGCCACACGTCCTTGGGCAACGTTGGCCGGCCATTTGGTTCGCAAGCATATGCGCGCGGCAAGGCGCGCGCTCTCAGGCCTGATCACGAATTTTGGTGCAGGTGGCGGTAAATAGCCACGCTGTTGCGCGAGGTCAATCTTTGTAGCGCACATTCTGCGGGTTTTCTCGCGCTTTCTGCCGTCATTTTCCGCAATTTATTTGATCCCATGCATTCGCGTGGTTTATGAAGCGGCATTCAAACAGGAGTGATTATGATGTTGCGCGATCAACTCGCCGCCGCCCTCAAGGATGCCATGAAGTCCAAGAATGCCGAGCGGCTCTCGACCGTTCGCCTGATTCAGGCCGCCATCAAGGACCGGGATATTGCCAATCGTGGCGCCGGCAAGGAAGAAGCGAGCGACGACGAAATCCTGCAGATCCTCGCCAAGATGGTGAAGCAGCGCGACGAATCGGCGAAGATCTACGAAGAAAACGCGCGCCCCGAACTGGCCGCTAAAGAGCGTGCCGAAATTGCGGTGCTCCATGATTTCCTGCCGAAACAGCTTTCGGATGCGGAGGTTCGCAGCAACATTACCGCGATCATCGCGGAAATCGGCGCCGCCGGCCCGAAGGACATGGGCAAGGTGATGGCCGTCCTGAAGGAGCGCTATGCCGGCCAGATGGATTTCTCCAAGGCCTCCGGCGCCGTCAAGGAACAGCTGAACTAATCAGCGCAGGCTCGCCGTCTTTCTGGCGGCGAGCCCCAGAACCGCTTCTGCGGCAGCATCGACAATGGCGAATTTCGCGGCCTGATAACCCCAATACTCCATGATAAACGCGCGCGAAATCCAGGTATCGCCCTTATAGGGCGGTTGTGTCCAACCCACGCTTCCCATTTCGGATGCCGTCGTCAGCAGGCGCTTCAAATGCGTGTTGGAGATCATGAACTGGTCACGGATTTCCTTGAGCGACACGGGGCCGATGTGGGCCCGTTCCGAGTTGCGATCGAAGTTGTCGATACTGATCATAAGGTAGTCCATGATCAGGCCGCCGGAGTTTGCCCAGTTGAACAGATTGTATGTAGCGCCTGGGTCGCGCACGGCATCGCTATCGATAATCCCCTTGGAGATCAGCGGCTGCATCCTCGAGAAGGCCGAGGGGTCGGCATTCATCCGGTCCAGCCGATTGCCGCCGTCAAGACTGTCGAGAATAAAAAGGTGGGTGGCGAGCCACCTGTAAAAGTGTTCGTGAGCGGTTTCCGTCGGCTCCAACAGGCGCGTGCGCTTGTCGCTGGTACTCAAGACCGGACTAAGGAACCGGTAGGCTAGCATTTCCTGGATAAAGGCTGCGGCGGTATTGCGGCTCGCAATCTTGTTCGCAACGGCAAAGGCGATGAAACGGCGCGAATAAAGGCCGAGCTTCGGTTCGCCGGGATAGCCGAAGTGGAGTGCAAAGCCGGCATGGGCCATCAACCAGCGTTGCTGCGCGGCAAAGATCGATGCGATGCGCGGGCTCTCGCGGTAGATCGTCAGCATTTCGCGGGCGCAGTTCAGCACGGCCACGAAAAAGGCGTCGCTTTCTAAAAAATCCTCAACTCTATGTGGCATTCGATGATCCCGGTAGGATACTTTCATTGGGCATCGAAGGAGAACTGTCAATGCCATCCACTGCCCACAGCGGACATGGAGACATCGAAGATAAAACTTTTAGGTGAAATTATAGAAGGCAGGAGCTGGGGGTGCTCCTGCCTTCTTGCTCTTTGCTTCCGGTGGCGACGCAGGACCGAGATCCAAGCCACCGGTTACTCGCAAAGACACCCTTGCGAGGCGGCGCCGGGGGTAGGGATGGTGCCTCGCTTGGGGATCGCTTCTTTCCCATTGAAGTTATTGCGACGCGGCAACTGATTCAAATTACAAAAAAATAATGATTGGCGACGGGGCTGCCTTAGGTGTGGCAACCGCGATGGAGGCTACTGCGCGCCGACATGAAATTCGTCGGTCGGAGCAATTCGGAAGCCGTTGTTCCGAAATCGGTTTTTGACGATAGTCAAGAACTGAGACGGTCGGGACGCCTGCTTGCATACACGCAAAACGTGGGGTTATTGCCGTCAGTGTCGCACCCCCTGTCGCAGGGGCGGTAACGCAATTTTGAACACTCATTTCGGGAGAATTTTGAGCAGGCAATGGTCCTGTGAATAGCGCGGCTTTCGCCCAAATGCCGTGGCATCTGCGTATGAACCTGCTTATATGGACCCAATCAAGAGGTTCACATGCGCTTTTCCAATTCCTTTCTCGACGAGATACGCGATCGCGTGCCGATTTCGGACGTGATTGGCCGTCGTGTGAGCTGGGACAAGCGCAAGACCAACGTGTCGCGCGGCGACTATTGGGCCTGCTGCCCGTTTCACGGCGAGAAGTCGCCGAGCTTCCACTGCGAGGACCGAAAGGGGCGCTACCACTGCTTCGGCTGCGGCGTCACCGGCGATCACTTCCGCTTTCTCACAGATCTGGAAGGGTTGAATTTTCCGGAGGCGGTGCAGCAGATCGCCGACATGGCGGGCGTTGCCATGCCGGTTGCCGATCCGGTTATGGAGAAGCGCGAGAAGGAGCGCACTTCGCTTCTCGACGTGATGGAGCTTGCGACCAAGTACTTTCAGGATCAGTTGCAGACGGCAAACGGCGCGCGGGCGCGGGCTTATCTTCGCGACCGCGGGCTGACGGGACGCACGATCGAGACCTTCCGGCTCGGCTTTGCCCCCGATAGCCGAAACGCACTCAAGGAGTTTCTGGCGGGCAAGGGCATTGCCAAGGAACAGATCGAAGCATGTGGGCTGGTGGTCCATGGTCCCGAGGTGCCGGTCTCCTACGATCGCTTCCGCGACCGCATCATGTTCCCGATCCTGTCATCTCGCGAGAAGGTAATTGCGTTCGGGGGGCGTGCCATGTCGCCGGATGCGCCCGCGAAGTATCTCAATTCCAACGAGACAGAGCTGTTCCACAAAGGCAATGTGCTCTACAATTTCGCACGCGCCCGCCGGGCGACGCAGGGTGCGAACGGCGAGGGCACGATCATCGCCGTCGAAGGCTATATGGACGTGATCGCGCTGCATCAGGCCGGCGTCGAGAATGCCGTGGCGCCGCTCGGCACGGCATTGACCGAGAACCAGCTTGAACTCCTCTGGAAGATAACGCCGCAGCCCGTGCTTTGCTTCGATGGCGACGGCGCCGGCATTCGCGCCGCCAATCGCGCTGCCGATCTGGCGCTTCCGCATATCAAGCCGGGGCGCACCGTGCGCTTTGCCCTGTTGCCCGACGGCAAGGACCCGGACGATTTGGTGCGCAACGAAGGCCGTGCGCCCTTCGACAAGGTGATGAGCCAGGCCAAGCCGCTGGCAGAGATGATCTGGGGCCGTGAGATCAATACCGGGCAGTTCGAGACGCCTGAAGCGAAGGCCGAGCTCGAAGCGCGGTTGAAGCAGCTGGTTGGTGTCATTGCCGATGAGAATGTGCGCCGTCACTACCAGCAGGATATGCGCGACCGCCTGAACGGCTTCTTCCAGCCGCAATTCCAGAATCGCGGCAATGAGCGGCGAAGCTTTGATCGTGGCGGCGGACAATCCCGTGGCCGTGGCAACGAGGGGCCACGCGGCCCGCGCCTTTCCGGCGGAGGCATTTCCGATCGGCTCGCCCGCTCCGGTCTGGTTCGAGGCCACCAGGAGACGCCTGCCTTGCGCGAGAGCGTTCTGGCGCTGACAGTTATCAATCATCCGGCCTTGATGCAGGACGAGTATGACGAAATCGCCTCGATCGACTACGACAATCGCGAGCTTCAGCGGCTCTGGTCTGTCATGCTCGGCGCCGCCGCGGCCGTGGCCGGCCCGCACCTCACGCGAGAGCACCTGCTGGAGCGCATGGAAGAGCAAGGCTTCGGCTCATTGCTGCAGGGGCTCGAGCAGCAGATCCGCAATGCCCGCCTTTGGATCGCTACATCGGAGGCTGCGATGGAGGATGCGCGCGAAGGCTACCGGCAGGCGCTCGCCTTCCACAAACGCGCCAAAGCGCTGCGTTTCCAGAAGATCGAGCTCGAACGCGAGATCGCCGAGGCAACCGAGGCCGGCAACGGCGAGGTGATCGATCAGTTGATGCGCGCATTGCAGGAGGTTCATTTCGAGGGGCTTCGCTTAGAGAACCAGGAAGCGATCATCGATGGATTCGGCGTGCTCTCCGGCCGCGTCAAGGGAGCGGCTAGCCATTGAGGGATTCTACAGAGCAACTTTCTGCCGGCGATGCGCTGTTCGGCGCGGAGCGCTCGCCTCTTGGCATTCTTAACCGTGTCTATGGCTATCCGGCCTTCCGCGGCAAGCAGCAGCAGGTGGTGGAGCATGTCGTCGCCGGCGGCGATGCCGTCGTTCTCTTTCCGACGGGGGCCGGCAAATCGCTCTGCTTCCAGATTCCGGCGCTCTGCCGCGAAGGTGTCGGCATTGTCGTTTCGCCGCTGATTGCGCTGATGCGCGATCAGGTGGAGGCGATGAAGCAGCTCGGCATCAGGGCCGCGGCACTGAACTCGGCGCTGTCACGCGAGGAGTTCATCGAGGTTCGTCGCGCGATTGCCGCAGGCAAGCTCGATCTCCTTTACGTGACGCCGGAGCGCATTCTCATGGATGGCTTCCGCGACACGATCGGTAACGCGCGGATCTCGCTCTTCGCGATCGACGAGGCGCATTGTGTTTCCCAATGGGGCCATGACTTCCGCCCCGAGTATCGCGAGCTTGGCAAGCTGGCGGAGCACTACCCGGGTGTGCCGCGCATTGCGCTGACGGCGACGGCCGACTCGCACACCCGCGACGATATCGTCGAACGGTTGGCGCTGAACAATGCCCAGGTCTTTACGACCAGCTTCGATCGCCCGAACATTTCCTACGAAATCGTCGAGCGCGATCAGCCGCGCCAGCAGTTGCTGCGGTTTCTTTCCGGACACAAAGGCAACAGCGGTATCGTCTACTGTCTGTCCCGCGCCAAGGTCGAGGATACGGCCGAGTGGCTGAACGGGCAGGGCATTCGGGCGCTTCCCTATCACGCCGGCATGGACAGGGTGCTTCGCGATGCAAATCAGGATGCCTTTCTGAAAGAGGATGAGCTTTGCCTTGTCGCCACCGTCGCCTTCGGCATGGGGATCGACAAGCCGAATGTGCGCTACGTCGCGCATCTCGATCTGCCGGGCTCGGTCGAGGCGTACTACCAGGAGACGGGCCGCGCCGGGCGCGACGGCCTGCCTTCCGAAGTCTGGATGGCCTACGGCATGGCCGACGTCATCCAGCGCCGCCGGATGATCGACGACGGTGGTGCGGCCGACGAGATCAAACGCGTTGAGCGCTCCAAGCTGAACGCGCTGCTGGCGATCTGCGAAACCGCCTCGTGCCGCCGTCAGGCAATCCTTGCGCATTTCGGCGAGGCGCATGCCGGCAAGTGCGGTGGCTGCGATACCTGCCTGAAGCCGGTCGAGACCTGGGACGGGACGGAGGCAGCCATCAAGGCGCTTGCCGCGATCTACCGGACCGGCGAGCGGTTCGGCACCGGGCATGTCGTGGATGTGCTGCTCGGCAACGTCAACGAGAAGACTGAACGCTTCGGCCACACGACAATGCCGGTCTTTGGCGCCGGAAATGATCTGCCGGCCCGCACGTGGCAATCGGTATTCCGGCAATTGCTTGCGATGGGATTGGTCCGCGTCGACAATGAAGCGTTCGGCGCCCTGAAGCTCGAGGCGGAGGCCCGCGCCGTCTTCAAGCGCGAACGCCCGGTTTTCTTCCGCAAGGATCGTCCGGTTGCGGAACGACGTTCGAAACGAACGGCGCAGGTCGAGCGGCGCTCCGTTCTTTCAGGCGGAGACGGCGTGCTCTTCGAAGCCTTGCGCGCGGAGCGGACGGCGATCGCGCGCTCGCTCGGCGTGCCGCCCTATGTTGTCTTCCCCGATACGACACTCATCGCCTTCGCGACCGAGCGGCCGCGGACGCACAAGGAGATGCTCAACATCTCGGGGGTAGGCCAGTCGAAGCTCGAGCGCTACGGTGATGCGTTTCTGGATGTGATCCTCGGTCACGATGACTAGGCTGCGCCGAGGGTGACGGTTGGATCGGGCATGACATGCTGACGCTTTCAAGGTCTTTAGGATCCAAAGCCCCCCGTCTCGAGCCACGCGTTTTACCAAACTTTACCGAGATAGAAACATCGGAACGGTGCTGTCTTTCAGCATGGACTGTGTTACGCCACCGAAGAGGCGTTGCTGCAGGCGTGGGTGGTTATAGGCACCCATCACGATGAGATCTGCCGCGACATCGAGGGCGTGCTGCCTCAATGCCTCGTCCACCCGCCGTCCGCCGCTGGGCACGCGGTCAACTTCGACATTGATCCCATGCCGCGCAAGATAGGCCGCGATGTCGGCTCCAGGTTCCTCACCGTTTGCTGTTGCTGAAGAGACCGGATCAATAAGTGTCACGTGAACCGTGTCGCTGGCTTTCAGGAAATCCAGGGATTGCCGCGCCGCACGGGCGGCTTCGTTGCTGGAGTCCCAAGCAAGCAATACCGACTTCGGAGACGTCGTCATCGATCTCTTGGCGGGATTGATCAAAATCGGGGTCGGCGATTGAAAGAGTGCTCCGTCGATAACGCGTTTTCGCAGGGGCTCGTTGCGCGCCGTCTGAGCCTCGACAAGAACCAGGTCCGCATAAAGGGAACGTTCGGCGATGTCGTCATCGACCCAGGCGAACTCTGTGTAGATTTCCTGCACATCGCTTGAAAGATCGGCGTTCCGCAGTTCCGCTTTGACTGCCGCAGCTTCTTCGCCGAGGTGTTCGATTTCGCGCTGCTGCTCGTCGAGCCACGCTGTGGAGATCGCCTGGTATGTTGCGATCGCGGGCACGGCACCCATGCTCATCACAAGCGCTGTCAGATGTGCGTCGTGACCCTCGCAGAACTTCACGGCGTTGCTGAGGTCGTCGGCCCAATGGTCGACGCCGAGAACAGCTAGAACGGTTTTGATCGTCATTTTGACCCGCCTTTCTGTTGGATGAAGTTGATTCTACTCCTTTCGCGCCGACCTGCATTGATCTCTGTCAAAATCGTACCGCGGATATGCTTTGGCGAACTATGGCGGCGAAATCCGGCGTTGACGACGGCAAGACAGGCTCTTGGCTATGTGCTAGTGCAGGGCATCGGGAAACATCACAAGAAGGGCATTCAATGACCTCGGAATTCCTCTCCTACCTCCGCACCGAACTTGCCGCACTGAAGGATGCCGGACTTTACAAGTCCGAGCGCGTCATCACCTCCAAGCAGGCAGGCGAGATTGCCGTTGCCTCCGGCGAGCGCGTGCTGAACTTCTGCGCCAACAACTATCTCGGGCTCGCTGATAATGAGGAGCTTGTCGAAGCGGGGAAGAAGGCGCTCGACCGCTATGGCTACGGCATGGCGTCGGTGCGCTTTATCTGCGGTACACAGGAAGAGCACAAACAGCTCGAGGCCCGCATTTCCTCCTTCCTCGGCATGGAAGACACGATCCTCTATTCCTCTTGTTTCGACGCCAATGGCGGTCTCTTCGAGACGCTGCTCGGCGAGGAGGATGCAATCATCTCCGACGCGCTGAACCACGCCTCGATCATCGATGGCGTGCGTCTCTCCAAGGCGAAGCGCTTCCGCTATGCCAACAACGACATGACGGCGCTGGAGGAAGAGCTGAAGAAGGCGGAAGGCAGCCGCTTCAAGCTGATCGCTACTGATGGTGTCTTCTCGATGGACGGCATTATTGCCAACCTGCAGGGCGTCTGCGACCTCGCCGAGAAATATGGTGCGATGGTCATGGTCGACGACAGCCACGCCGTCGGCTTCGTCGGGAAGCATGGGCGCGGGTCAGCCGAGCATTGCGGGGTTGAGGGCCGGGTCGACATCATCACCGGCACGCTCGGGAAGGCGCTCGGCGGTGCCTCCGGCGGCTATACTTCGGCAAAGGCGGAAATCGTCGACTGGCTGCGGCAGCGGTCGCGCCCCTATCTGTTCTCGAACACGCTGGCACCGGTAATTGCGGCTGCGTCGCTCAAGGTCTTCGATCTCATCGAGAACGGTGATGCGCTGCGCGAGCGGTTGGCAGCCAATGCGGCGCTGTTCCGCTCCGAAATGACGAAGCTCGGCTTCACCTTGGCGGGCGAGGGGCATCCGATCATTCCTGTCATGCTTGGCGACGCCAAGCTGGCGCAGGACATGGCGGCGCTCATGTTGAAGAAGGGCGTCTATGTGATCGGCTTCTCCTTCCCTGTCGTGCCAAAGGGACAGGCGCGCATCCGCACGCAGATGTCGGCGGCGCATTCACGTGCAGATGTCGAGCGGACGATTGCGGCCTTTGCCGAAGCCGGCCGCGAACTCGGTGTCATTTAAAGGGTTTGGGAGAGTTAGATCATGTCGAACATGATGAAGGCGCTGGTCAAGGCGAAGCCGGAGGTGGGGCTTTGGATGGAACATGTCCCGGTTCCCGAGGTCGGACCGAACGACGTGTTGATCAAGGTGAAGAAATCCGCGATCTGCGGTACCGATGTCCATATCTGGAACTGGGACCAGTGGGCGCAGAAGACCATTCCTGTGCCGATGGTCGTCGGCCATGAATTCTGCGGCGAGATCGCTGAGATCGGCTCGGCGGTTACGAAATACCATGTCGGTGAACGTGTTTCCGGCGAGGGGCATATCGTCTGCGGCAAGTGCCGCAACTGTCGTGCGGGCAGGGGCCACCTCTGCCGCAACACGCTCGGCGTCGGCGTCAACCGCCCCGGCTCGTTCGGAGAGTTCGTCTGCATTCCCGAGGCGAATGTGGTGCCGATTCCGGACGATATTTCCGATGAGATCGCCGCGATCTTCGACCCGTTTGGCAACGCGGTGCATACAGCTCTTTCCTTCGATCTCGTCGGCGAGGATGTGCTTGTCACCGGCGCGGGCCCGATCGGCATCATGGGGGCGCTGGTCGCCAAGCGATCGGGCGCCCGCAAGGTGGTCATAACAGACATCAACCCGCATCGGCTTGATCTCGCCCGCAAGCTCGGCATCGATTATGTCGTCGATGCCTCGAAGGAGAACCTCACCGACGTGATGAAGTCGATCGGAATGACCGAGGGCTTCGACGTCGGGCTTGAAATGTCCGGCGCTGCGCCGGCCTTTCGCGACATGATCGACAAGATGAACAATGGCGGCAAGATCGCGATCCTCGGCATTGCGCCTGCCGGCTTCGAGATCGACTGGAACAAAGTCATCTTCAAGATGCTTAACCTGAAGGGCATCTACGGTCGCGAGATGTTCGAGACTTGGTACAAGATGATTGCTTTCGTGCAGGGCGGGCTGGATTTGTCGCCCGTTATCACGCACCGGATCGGGATCGATGAGTTCCGGGAGGGATTCGAGGCGATGCGCTCGGGCAATTCAGGCAAGGTGGTTATGGACTGGAACTGAGGAGGATCGATGCAGTACGAAGGAAGCTGCCATTGCGGCAACATCGCATTTGAGGTGGAGGGGAGTTCACCTCCGCCCTTGATTGCAATTGTTCGCTATGCCGACGGCGCGGAGGGCTGCTCGCCTTCGTTCCCCGCGACAAGTTCACCCTGAGAACGCCGCGTGAGAAGCTGTCCACCTATACGTTCAATACCCACACGATCCAGCACCGCTTTTGCGGCACTTGCGGCATCGCTCCCTTCGCGGAAGCTAAGATGCCTGACGGTGCTGAGATGGCCTGCATCAACGTTCGCTGCATTCCCGCTGTTGATCTTGCAAGTCTGGAGATCCAGCCCTGGGATGGGCAGTCGCATTAAGCTTCGACGGAGGTCGAACAAAACAAACGGCGGGCACGTCGAATCTTGGCGGCGACTTGGCTGTTCAGGAAGAATGCCTGCTGCCCTTGTCTTCTCGTGGTGACATCCTATTTATGGTTGGCAATCGCTTGGGCGGTTCCGGGCCTGTGGATAAGGCTTTTTCCGGGTTTTGTGAGGCTTTTTTGCTAGAAAAGCTTGACGAGAACAAAAAATGTGGGAATCACCGTTCGACTTGGAAAGCGGTGAACTGGGTCAAGGGCGGATCGCACAACCATGGCCGGACATTTGATGACAATGAAGCTCTGTCGTCCGGCGCCGGCAATCGTGGTTAATCAGGCATTAAATCTCATCCCGTTAGGTGAGACTAGGTGATTCGAGACGGTCGTTTGCGGCGTATCGGCTGCGTGCGGCCGTTCACTGCGACGAGTTTGAATAGCGTCAGGAAGGCGACGACATAAATGGCAACCAAGGTCAAAGAAAACGAAGAAGCGGAAGTCGAACGCGACGGCGGCACCGACGGCCCTCTTCTCGATCTTTCCGATGACGCGGTCAAGAAGATGATCAAGGCCGCGAAGAAGCGCGGCTATGTAACGATGGACGAGTTGAACGCCGTCCTGCCGTCAGAAGAAGTGACGTCCGAGCAGATCGAAGACACGATGTCGATGTTGTCGGACATGGGCATCAACGTCATCGAAGACGAAGAAGCCGAGGAAGCCACGGCCGGCGGCGACGATGATGATTCCGGCTCCGACGACGAGAGCGAAGGCGGCGAGCTCGCACCTTCCGGCGGCACTGCCCTTGCGACCGCCAAGAAGAAGGAACCGACCGACCGCACCGACGATCCGGTTCGCATGTATCTGCGCGAAATGGGCTCGGTGGAGCTGCTGTCGCGCGAAGGCGAAATTGCGATCGCAAAGCGCATCGAGGCCGGCCGCGAAACCATGATCGGCGGCCTCTGCGAAAGCCCGCTGACGTTCCAGGCGCTGATCATCTGGCGCGATGAGCTCAACGAAGGCACGACGCTGCTTCGCGAGATCATCGACCTCGAAACCACCTATTCCGGCCCGGAAGCCAAGGCTGCACCGCAGTTCCAAAGCCCCGAGAAGATCGAGGCTGACCGCAAGGCCGCCGAAGAGAAGGAAAAGACGCGCCGCGTCCGTTCTGGCGACGACGACATCACCAATGTCGGCGGCGAAGGCCTTCCTCCGGAAGAGGAAGAAGAAGACGAAGACGAGTCCAACCTGTCGCTCGCCGCTATGGAAGCGGAACTGCGCCCGCAGGTCATGGAAACGCTCGACATCATCGCCGAGACCTACAAGAAGCTGCGCAAGCTTCAGGACCAGCAGGTCGAGCAGCGGCTCGCTGCCACCGGCACGCTGTCGTCTGCCCAGGAGCGCCGGTACAAGGAGCTCAAGGATGAGCTCATCAAGGCCGTCAAGTCTCTGTCGCTGAACCAGAACCGCATCGACGCCCTCGTCGAGCAGCTTTACGACATTAACAAGCGCCTCGTTCAGAACGAAGGCCGCCTGCTGCGTCTCGCTGAATCCTACGGCGTCAAGCGCGACTCGTTCCTCGAGCAGTATCAGGGCGCCGAACTCGATCCGAACTGGATGAAGTCGATCGGCAATCTGGCGGCACGCGGCTGGAAGGAATTCGCCAAGGGCGAAAACACGACGATCCGCGACATCCGCCAGGAGATCCAGAATCTCGCAACGGAAACCGGCATCTCGATCTCGGAATTCCGCCGCATCGTGCACATGGTGCAGAAGGGCGAGCGCGAAGCCCGCATCGCCAAGAAGGAAATGGTCGAAGCGAACCTTCGCCTCGTCATCTCCATCGCCAAGAAGTACACGAACCGTGGTCTGCAGTTCCTCGACCTCATTCAGGAGGGCAACATCGGCCTGATGAAGGCGGTCGACAAGTTCGAATACCGCCGCGGCTACAAGTTCTCGACTTACGCGACGTGGTGGATCCGTCAGGCGATCACCCGTTCCATCGCCGACCAGGCCCGCACGATCCGTATTCCGGTGCATATGATCGAAACGATCAACAAGATCGTCCGCACGTCGCGCCAGATGCTGCACGAAATCGGTCGCGAGCCGACACCGGAAGAACTGGCCGAAAAGCTTGCCATGCCGCTCGAAAAGGTCCGCAAGGTCCTGAAGATCGCCAAGGAGCCGATCTCGCTCGAAACCCCTGTCGGTGACGAAGAGGATTCACACCTCGGCGATTTCATCGAGGACAAGAACGCGCTGCTGCCGATCGACGCCGCCATCCAGGCGAATCTGCGCGAAACGACGACTCGCGTTCTGGCATCACTGACGCCGCGCGAAGAGCGCGTGCTGCGCATGCGTTTCGGCATCGGCATGAACACCGACCATACGCTCGAGGAAGTCGGTCAGCAGTTCTCGGTTACCCGCGAACGTATCCGTCAGATCGAAGCGAAGGCGCTGCGCAAGCTGAAGCACCCGAGCCGTTCGAGAAAGCTTCGCAGCTTCCTGGACAGCTAAGCTTCCACCTTCGACTGGAAACATCCAAGAGCCGGGCCCTGTGCCCGGCTTTTGCTTTTCTGGCACCCTTGCGGGCCGTGGCATTTCTTGTTGTCGCATGGGGACAGGAGTAAGGTAGACACTACGGGGGACAGGACCGACCACAGCGCGTGAGCGAAGGTCGCCATAGCCTGTTGCGTAGGGCCAAGACCCTCCGGTGGGAGGTGTGCAATGACCACTTACATCGTGCTTATTAATTGGACGGATCAGGGAATTCGCAACGTTCGCGACTCGGCAAAGCGCCTGGACGCGGCAAAGAAGCTGCTTGGCGACATGGGCGGCTCCTTCCAGAATTTCTTCCTTACCTTGGGCGATCACGACATGGTTGCTGTCTGCGAGGCGCCTGACGATGCTGTCATGGCGCGCTTCGGGCTGTCGCTTGGGATGGCGGGTAATGTGCGCACCAAGACTTTAAAGGCGTTTCCGGAGGCTGCCTATCGCGAGATCATAGGCTCGCTCGGATAGCCCTTGACCTTCTCGCAGAGGCGAATACGCGCAAACATGTGGAGGACGTGCCGCGCGAAAACGGTTGCGGTTGCGTGACACGAGGCTTTTTTGTTTTACGGCTTGATGATGCCTTCTTAAAAGGCCACATCGGTAGCGTGGCGCAGGGCATCGTTCGTAGGCATGCAACAGACTTCGGGAAAGAAATGGGGAGCATTCGGCTGGGGCATCTTTGCCTCCGTTCTGCTGCACCTTGCCGTCGTCGGCTTCTTTCTCGTGAAGCTGCCCGTACCTGCGCCTCAGCCGGAGGAGGAAACCGTCAGCGTCGACCTCGTGCCACCGCCAGAAGAAAAGAAACCAGAGGAAAAGAAACCCGAGGAGAAGCCGCCGGAATTGAAGATGCCGGAAGAGCCCAAGCCAGAGGAGCCGAAACCCGAGGAGAAGAAGGCGGAGGAAAAGCCGGCCGAGAAGCCGCCGGAACCGCCGAAGCAAGAGAAGGCCGAGCAGCCGCCGCCTCCGCCACCACCGCCTCCGCCGCCGGAGCAGGCAAAGGCGCCGGAAGAGAAACCGCCGGAAAAGCCACCGGAAGCAGCAGCTGCAGAGGATGCCAAGTCCAAGGAGCAGTCTGGCAAGGGGCAGCCGCTGCCGGTGCTGCGCCCGGTGACGGAATTTGGCGACAAGGATACCGGCCCGGAGAAATCGACCGAGGGGGATGCTTCCGTCGCGGGTGTAAAGTCTGATACGCCGAAGCCTTCACCTGAACCTAAGCCTGAAACCCAGGAAGATCAGGTGAAACCGGAGCAAACAACAGAGGCAGCCAAGACACCTGAAAGCAAGGAACCGCCGGCCAATCCGGTCCCTGATGATGTCGACCTGCCGCGGGTCGACCTGGCGGAAAGCCATGCCGAGAAGAACGGTCCAGCCGCCGGCGCCGAAAGCGAGGCCAAGACCAGCTTTGAGCAGGGCAAACCGCCCAATGCAACGAAGCCCGATGCGACGGCAACCGCACAGGCGGACAAGCCCGTCGAGCTGACGGAGGCGAAGACATTGTTCTCGCAGAATATGACGAATGATCCAGTGGCGAGAACCGCAATGGGCGATCTGCCGCGGAGTGTTCGTGTCGACCAACTCTGCGGCACGGAGCTTCGGCAGCAGCTGATGCATGGTTCCCCGTCATATCGGCCGGAACTCCTGCCATCCTACCGCTTGTCAAAGGGCACCGTTCTCCAGGTCCGGAAAGGCGCATTTCGGGCTGCGGGCCGCTGGTATGATGTCAGTTTCCGTTGCGAGGTGGACGATGGGGCCACGAAAATCCAATCGTTCAGCTTTGCCGTCGGCAATCCGGTTCCAAGGAGCGAATGGGCGAGCCGCCGTTTCCCGATGGACTAGCGTTCACCAGTTCGGCGCAAGACAGTCCCTTTAACCCTTTCCCATCGCCACATGTCGGTGGCGCGTGAAAGGACAATGAGATGTCGAACGAAATCGAGCGCTTCTTCGAACTGCAGGATGAAGCGACCAAGGCTGCCTTTTTCGAGAATCGCGGAGACGAGCTCACCGATATCCTGGTTGCCGCGCTCGATGATGTCTGGGCGATTCTGGCAGACAAGGATCTGGGCGAAACGCTCCATTGAGCACTTTGGCCAGCATGATCGCTTGAGGCGATGGGCAGCGAGGGGTGTCGCTTGCCGTTGTTTTCGGTGGCTTCGGCTGGCACTATGCGGCTTCATCTCTGAAAGCCCACTCATGGCCCGCAGTCAATTTCGCATGTTCAGGTCGGCGGTTGCCGGCATTGAGGCCGTGGCTGCCAGTAGCGGCCGGAGCTTCGCGCGCCATACTCATGAGCAGTTCGGCATCGGGCTGGTTTCGTCAGGTGCGCAGAAATCGCTGAGCGGGCGTGGGATGGTCGAGGCTGGTGCCGGCGACATCATCACGGTCAATCCGAACGAAGTGCATGATGGCACGCCGATCGGTGAGGGCAGGTCGTGGCGAATCCTCTACTTCGACCCTGCGGTGATCACTGCCAACCTCTCCGAAGTTACAGGGGGACGACGATCGGCGGTCGAGATTGCGCATCCGGTGCTGCATGACAAGGCGATCGCGGCGCACTTCGAGGCAGTTTTTGCGCTCTTGACCAACGAGGGAGGGCGGCAACTGCAGCTGGAGCAAGCCCTGCTTGAACTCGTCGCCCGCGTCTTTGCGGAGGCCGTCCCGAACGATCGGCCGGGTGCACCCCAGGCCATTCGGACCGCGCAGGAAATGATCGACTGCGATCCTACAGCGGCAATCTCTCTGTCCGACCTGGCCCGTGCGAGCCGGCTCAGCCGGTTTCAGGTATTGCGGGGTTTCGCGAAAGCAACCGGCATGACGCCACATGCCTATCTGGTCCAGCGCCGCATCCATCTTGCGCGGCGTCTGATCGCGGGCGGCGCACCCTTGGCGGAGGCCGCCATTGCCAGCGGCTTCGTCGACCAAAGCCACATGACGCGCGTGTTTGTGCGGAAGTATGGGGTCTCTCCGCGCGCCTATGCCAATGCGGTCGCCTAACTGCGCTGCAATTTCATACAAGATCGCTAGATAATTATGGTCTTTCTTCTGCGCAAACAGGAGAAGGCGATGCAGCGACATTTGCAAGGTTACCTCTATCTGACTCTGGCGATGATCACGGTTGGCAGCACCGTTATCGCAAGCCGGGTCATTGCGTCAGGCATGCCGCCGTTCACGGCGACAGCTCTGCGCTTCGCCGCTGCCTTCCCGTTCTTCCTACTTTTGATGGGTATGACCGGGACCCGCCTGCCAAGCTTGCCGCTTCGCGACTGGATCATCGTCTTCGTTCAGGCCGGTGCGGGCAGTGTTGGCTACACGACCTTGCTGATCTCAGGCCTGAAGCTGACCACCGCGGCCGACGCGGGCGTCATCATCGGGACGTTGCCGGTTGTCGCCGGGGCGCTTTCCGTCGTTGTTCTGCGCGAAAAGCCTCGTTCGTCGATGGTGCTGGCAATCGTGCTGGCGACAACCGGCGTTTTGTTCATCGCGCTTTCACCCGATGCCGGAAGTGGATCCCTGCCTGGCAACGCACTGGTTTTCGGAGCCGTGATCTGCGAAAGCCTGTTCATACTCCTGAACAAGAACCTCAGCACACCGATCTCGGCGCTGACGCAGTCTGCATTGATGACGGGGATTGGCTTCGGCGTCGCCATGGTGGCGGCCGTCTTGGCAGAAGGTGTGCCACGGGAATTCTCGGCAGGTGCGATGTCGGCAGCGATCTACTACGCGCTGGTGCCGACCGTTGTCGGTTTCATCCTTTGGTATGCCGGGGCGGAGCGTGTGAGCGGCGTCGAGGCGTCGCTTTTCACCGCAGTCGCACCGGTTTCCGCGTTATTGATGGCCTTCGTGATACTCGGTGAGCCGCTGCATTCCAACCAAGTTGCCGGCGTCGGCTGCGTGCTGGCGGCTGTCCTAGGACTCGGCTTGTTTCAGCGACGGGCGATGGCGGCAAAGTAGCGTTGTTTGCCGGTGCCGTTCACGGGCGGCGGAAGCGAGGACCCGCCACGGCCGCTCCTGCAATTTGATGGCGCGGCTCCTATATCTGAGTTCTGGCCGAAGGAGCTGCCGATGTCTGCACAATCGATGAAGATACCCGGTCCCGATCACCCGATTACCGTCACGCCCAATCCTGCGCGCGTCGTCATAAAGCTGCGCGGGCAGGCTATTGCCGATAGTCGCAATGCGTTGTCGCTGAAGGAAGCGTCCTATCCTGCCGTTCAGTACATACCGCGCGCTGATGTCGATATGGCGCTTCTCACCCGGAGTGATCACCATACCTACTGCCCGTATAAGGGCGAGGCGTCGTATTTCAACATTGTTTTGGGCGGTGCGGAGGTCGTGAATGCGATCTGGACCTATGAAAGTCCGTATGCCGCTGTCAGCGAGATCAAGGAGCACCTCGCTTTCTATCCCGATCGGGTCGACTCGGTTGAGGAGTTTCCGGGCTAGTGCAGCTCATGGGCGAAACGCCGAATAAGGTAGTGTTCGCCGCGGAGCCGCGGATTCTTGGGAGGAAACAAGGACGGTCCGGCAGGGAAACCGGACCAGTCCCCGTAACTGATCGGAGGTCAATCGGATCAGAAAACGCAGTACCAGGCGGCGCCCTAGGTTGATCCAGGGCGCCGGGGAGTTTGATTAGAACGCGCGCTGCAGGCGGAAGAAGCCCTTCGTTACTTCGTCAGCGTCGTCCGGATCGGTGTAGTCGACGGTTGCCTTGGCATAGAGATTGTCGACGATCTGGTAGTCGACCGTGATGCCGACCTTCCAGGCATCGCCGAGGCCGTCGAACGAGTTGCCGTGGAAGGTGTCGAGATCGGGAACGTAGTTGCCGAAGTACTGGGCCATCGGGGTGATGGTCCACTTGTCGGTCGCCTTGATCGCGTATTCTGCCGCAACAGTCCATTCCGACTGAGAGTAGTAGGAGTTCGGACCAGATGCATAGACACCTGCCAGGCCGAGGGTGCCAGGGCCGATATCAGCGAAGATCATGCCTCGAACAGCGCCTTCTTCGTTGTCGGTGTCGTAGCCGCCGATGAGCTGGTAGCTGACTACGCCAGCCTTGCCGCCAACGCCGAGGGCGACGCCAACGTTGTTCGGGTTTTCACCGTCCTTGAAGTAGCCGTCTTCCAGTTCGTCTACGCTGATGCCGGCGTAGAAATCGCCGTTTTCATACTGGTAGCGAATGGAGTTGTGCAGGGTTTCAAAGCTGGAGAGAACGTCCGGCTCGCCGGAAAGGTCGTCATCCCACCAGCTGTAGAACAGACCAGCGCGGAAGCCGGCGATGTCGATATATGCCGAGTCCAGGGTCGAGTTGGTCGAAGCGTTGTCGCCGTTGTTACGGAGAACGATAACGCCGGTGAGCGGACCATACTCGGTGTCGCTCTTGGCGGTGAACTGAACCTGAGCGCGCGTACGGGCGTTCCAGTCCGAGGTGCCCTTCTGATCCGGGCCGCCATAGACTTCAAAACGCAGGTAACCGCTGACCTTGAGGCAGGTTTCGGTGCCCGGGATGTAGAAGTAGCCCGTGCCGTACGCGTCGCAGACGCGGACGTATTCAACTGGCTCGGGTTCAGCTGCGACGATTGCGTCAGCAGCAAAGACCGGCGTGGACGCAGCAGCAAATGCTGCGGCGGAGGTCAGCAAAGCCATCCGTATGTTCATTTGAAAATCCATTTCCTTTTCGAGTGAACTGCCACCGTGGGAGACGGGGCGGTTCCGATAGTCTGCCTTTCGGCTGGCGGATCAGCGAACCGCCGAAGCCTTAATTTCATCCTTGATTAAATCTATCAATTCTCCCGGTATGAAAATCCCTCGTTGAGACAGCCGTTTGGCTCTTTGTGTGGTTTTTATGTAACAATATCAATCACTTAGGCGCAAAGACACCTTGCGCCGCAACTCTGCGGGGCATCGCGGTGGCCGGTGCTGTTTTCGGAGGCTCGTGGGAGCGCGTCTGGCGCCATCATTGCAATGGCGCCAAAGGAAATCTCCCCGCAGATAGTCCCGCCGCCGGTCGAACTGAAGGGCGCTGATTGGAACGCAGTGTTCCAAATTTGGAACGAAATCTTGTTCGTGGCGGTTGGCATCATCTGCCGGGACAGGTAAGCGATAACGGGCCGCCGGCCTGTCGTGCTTACTGAAAGGGGTGCCCCATGCTCAATGCAGAGGGTGTTTTCCAGGATCTGAACGATTTCGTCTATTTTGCCGCAGTTGTTCGTCACAACGGCTTTTCCGCCGCCGGGCGGGTGCTGAACATGCCGAAATCAAAGCTCAGCCGGCACATCACTGCGCTGGAGACGCGGCTTGGTGTCAGGCTGCTCGAGCGAACGGTCAACCGGTTCCGGGTGACGGAAATCGGACGCGCCTTCTACAATCACTGCGAAAACATGCTGCGCGAAGCCGATCGCGCCGCCAAGGCGATCAACGATGCAACCGGCGAGCCACAGGGGCAAATCCGCATAAGCGTGCCGCACGGATTGCTGGACGGCTCTCTTGGCACCATGATCCCGGAGTTTCTCAATAGATACCCCAAGGTGCAGCTGCAGATACTCACCACGGATCGGCGAGTCGACATCATCGATGAGCGCCTTGATCTTGCAGTTCGGGCGCAATTGACCGAGGAGACCGATTCTGAACTGACGATGCGAGTGCTCAGCAAGGTGGATTTGATCCTTGTGGCCAACCAGAAGGTTGCGAGCTCGCTGCCGTCGATCGAAGGCGTCGAATGTCTTGCCGATGCACCAACGGTATCGTTTGCCGGGCCGATGACGGAGTGGCAGGATTTGGATGTCTGGGAATTCACCGGACCGGATGGCACTCGATACCGGCACCAGCACAAGCCACGCATGAGTTGCCGCAGCGTGTCGGCGATTCTAGAGGCTATCTATGCCGGGGTCGGGGTAGGGCTTTTGCCCGACCACATCTGCGCCGAGGGGATACGCGACGGCCGGTTGGTCCGCCTTCTGCCGGATTACCGGATGTCGCAGGCCACGATCTATCTCGTCTTTACGGCCTCTCGAGGACTGCCGACTGCGGTTCGGGCGCTCGTCGACTTTCTCGTGGAACAGTTCCGAACGCTGCGCGTCACCACGCAGTGCCAGGAGGCCGACATGCAGGCGCAGCGGCTTATCGAGTTGTCCGGCGCTTAGCCCGCGCCCGAGCGCAGCGACGCCGATCTTCGCCATTCGCCGCGCCCTAGAGAAGCTGTCGACAGTCGGCTCGAAATTATTCCCGGCGGCAATTCTCTTGCCTATCGCCGATCCTGCCTAATCTTAAGTTGAAGAGGGATGTCGGTCCAAGCCGCCTCCGTTCGTCCTTGGACGCGCAACAACGCTAAGGGAGAAAAACATGTCCTATGTCGATGGGTTCGTCGTGGCTGTGCCGCAGAAGAACATCGAGGCGTACAAGGCCTTTTCCGCCACCACCGGCGCAGTCTGGAAGTCCTATGGGGCCAAGGAATATGTCGAATGCATCGCCGATGATGTGCCATATGGGGAACTGACCTCGTTTCCCCGTGCGGTCCAGGCGGCAGATGATGAAGTCGTGATCTTTTCCTGGATCGTCTATAGCTCACGCCAGGACCGGGACGACATCATGAAGAAGGTGATGGCAGACCCGCGCCTTCAAGGCGACGCGTGGAAGTCCATCTTCGATGGCAAACGGATGATTTTCGGTGGATTCGTTCCCTTCCTGCAGCTTTGAGAGTTCGGAGGAAATGCGGTACTGACATAAGGTCAGCCGAACGTCTCGTCTCGCAAGAGATATGCAAGTGGAACATCGTTCATGCCCCAGAAGATCATCAGCATTTCCACCAGGGGGCAAGGATTTTACGAGTTTACAGCAGAAGCAGCATCTTTCGTTCGCGCCACTGGCGCGGCCGAAGGGCTGCTGACGGTTTTCGTGCGCCACACCTCATGCTCGCTGCTCATCCAGGAAAACGCCGACCCGGATGTTCGCACCGACCTCGACGGATTCTTCCGTCGATTGGTGCCACCCAGTTCCGATCCTTCGATGCGTTGGATTGTCCATACGACGGAGGGTCCCGACGATATGCCCGCGCATATCAAAGCCGCGTTGACGCAGGTTTCCATCGGCGTTCCGGTTATCGGCGGTCGGCTCGCACTCGGCACATGGCAAGGAATCTACCTGTTCGAACACCGCGACAGGCCGCATCGGCGCGAGATCGTGCTGCATCTCGGCGGCTGAACCTGAACTGAACGGCCAGTTCGAAGATCATTCATTTTCATAGGGTTATGGTCTGCACAATCCCGTACGGGAGATGTAAGCAACCATTTAGAGAGTCGTATCATGACCCATTTCATCACCAAGGCTTCCTTTGCCGCTCTTATCGCATTGGCCTCGATTCCGTTCGCTACGCCGAATGCCTCGGCTTCGGAATGGGGACGTCCACCAGTCCATGTTCAGCACCGTCCAATGCATGCCTGCTCGCCCGTGCAGGCGGTTCAGAAGGCACGTTGGTCGGGTCTGCGCTCAGCGCGCGTCACCAACGTTACGCCGCGCCGTGTCGTCGTTTCGGGCCGCGACCATCGCGGCTGGGACCAGATGGTCTTCGCCAACGTTCGCGGTTGCCCCGTGATCCGCCGCTAAATGACTTCGTCCACAATGGCGCCCTCGGCTTGCCTTGCCCGCGCCATTTTCGGCCTGCTCTGTGCGAATCGCATATGAATGCGCAAATCCGGAAGGGTTGGACCTGACCTTGCCGGCAAGAGTGTAGCGAATGGGGAAGGCCTTTGCCGTACCCGAGGGAGAATTTCGATGATGCAATTTCTGGCCAAGGCCGGCCTTGCGACGTTGCTCGTTGTCGGCACGGTTGCCGGGGTGACTGCGCCGGCTTCCGCCCAGGTAGACGTCTATATTGGTAGTGGCCGCCCGCCACCGCCTCCGGGTTACTACCGCCCGCCACCGCCCGACTATAACCGCCCGCCGCCGCGTGGCCGCGGCTGTGACCCGCGGCTGGCAGAAGACATCGCACGTGACTACGGCTTCCGTCGTGCACGTGTGGTCGACGTCACGCCTCGCCGTGTGATCGTCGAGGGCTGGACGCGCCGCGGCGCGGACGAAATCAGCTTCGCCAACGCCCGCGGCTGCCCGGTCCTGCGCCGCTGACGGCGACGATCGCCAGACCCTGAGAAAATAGAAAACCGCCTTCGCAAACGTCTTTCGACTTCGGCAAGGGCGGTTTCTTTTTAGGCTTGAGGAATCGCGTGCGAAGCCGTTTGAGCCGGTTGCTCAATGTCGCCGGTCTCGTCGGTTGAGGTCGCAAGCGACGCCTGATTGTCAGCGGAAACGACCGCCCGCGGCAGCGGCGTGCCGCGTTTCTTTTCACGAGCCAGCGTCAGCAAGCCCGAGCAGATGATGAGAACGATGCCGGCAGCCATAGCAAGGTCGATGGCGTCGTCGAAGATCAAATATCCGAACGCGATGGCCCAAAGCATCTGGCTATACTGCGGAGGGGCAACGAGATTGGCCGGCGCTAGCCGGGCCGCGGTCATCAGCATGACGTTGCCCGCCCCACCGAGCAGGCCGTAGCTTGCAATGAACAGCCATTGGCGCGGAGTTGGAACGACCATCTCCGAGAGCATCAATATGCCGCTGACGGCAAGTGTGCCAAGCAGCGCTGCACCGTACAGCGACAGGCGCTTTTCGGCGGGCCCCATCTTTCGCATGATGACGATCGAGATTGCCGCAACCAGGCCGCCGATTGCCGCCGCAAGGTGACCAGCGGACAACTCGCGAAAACCCGGACGCAGCACGATCAGAACGCCGATGAAACCGACGACCACGGCCGCCCAGCGCTGCCAGCGCACATCTTCGCCGAGAAAGATGACTGACAGAATAGTTACGAAGGACGGCAGAAGAAACAGCAGACAGAAAGCCTCGGCCATCGGGAGCTTTGTGAATGTAATGATCGAAGCTATTGCTCCTATCGCGCCGCAAAAGAATCTCATCAGCCACAGAGTACGGTTCGTGCTCCGGACGATATCGAGCCAGGAATCGTCCCTGCCTTTGATGAAGGGGAGCGCGGCGCAACCGAACAGCGCGCCGATGAAGGCGATCTGATAGGCGGGTACGCCGCCATGCAGGATCTTGATCGATGCGTCACTGAACGCGAACACGGCATAGGCGCCAAACGCGATGAGAACACCGCGCGTTGCTGAAGAGAGGGCTGTCATGAATCAGATTCGTCCGGGAGGAGAGTCTTCCAACTTTTACGGACAGCTGGCGGCAAAGCGATTGCCGATTGCGAATAGCTGCCATGCGCAATCGCAAGCCCAGGCTCTCACCGGCCTTCAGGTCGCATATACCTCCAGCGGGCTCTGCAACCGCCGTCGAAGGAAATCCGCGAGCAGCGGTTGCTGCCCTTTCAGGATCTTTTGCTCCGCATCCGGTAGTGTGAACCATTCGGCTCGGTCGACTTCGGGAAATTCCGCCATCACGCCGGAGCGCGGCGGCCACTCCATCTGAAAGTGATTGCTGGCAATGGCTTTGAGATCGGTGTCGGCCTCGATGGCCCAGGCGACGACAATCTTGCCACCGGGTTGTTTGTATTCCCCGAGATGGTGAAAACTGCCTTCGACGTCTACGCCCAACTCCTCGCGGGTTTCACGTCTTGCGGCATCAAGCTCATCTTCGTCCTCTTCCACGAGGCCCTTGGGGATCGACCACGCGCCGATGTCCTTCTTAGCCCAGTAGGGGCCTCCGGGATGAACCAGGAGGACCTCGTAGCTACCATCGCGGAGGCGGTAGATCAGCAGGCCTGCACTCCGCTTGGCCATCTCGACTGCATCCTTTTGCTCTGGGAGGAACGCTGGGCGTGAAGGCCCAGCGTCCTGCTTTTAATTTGGGGTCTGGCGAAGGGCCACGCCATAGTCGCGGTAAACGCTCAGGCAATCGGTATAGCTAAGCGAGCCGTTCTCGCCGTAAATGACATGGGCGCTGGACGCGCTGGTTGCCGCTTCCTCCGATACGAAAAGGATCGCCTCGCCAAGTGATTTTCCCGTGATCGGGAGTTCGGTGCCATCTTCCTGCATGATACCTTCAATGATTGCCGCTATCTGGCGGTGGCTAAAGACCGCCCGTCTGTCTTCCGGTGTCATCGTTCTTACCTCTGCTTGAAATCAATGGATCTATCTGCCCAGCCGAAGCGGTTTCATGACTTCGTGCGCAGCTCTGGTCGACATAGCTGCTCCGCTCGTCGGAATGCCCTAACAATGAGGGGCGGCAGGCGCGTTACCTGACCATCGCCCGATATCGCCGTGTGCGCAAACCGCAGCTGCCGGCCGACTTGGGTCACGACCGCAATAGGTCGTGATAGGGAACTAGATAGAGTCGGATCATCGACCGACAAGGTGGCTGGCGATAACTATCACCATCTAGTGACACAGTGCTCCGTCCCGGCCATCACGATTGCGTTTGGCAATCGGCATGCGTGTCACTATATCGACGCTCACCACAAAAACAGAAGCGACACGGACATGTTTCAACCTGCGACCATTAATTCCGCCAGCAAGGCCGATTTTTACGGGGAGCTCAGCCAGCAACTGAAGGGCTTGCTGCACGGAGAAAGCGATACGATCGCCAACGCCGCGAACACCTCGGCTCTCATGTTCGAAATGATGCCGGATCTGAATTGGGCTGGCTTTTACTTCCTGAAGTCGGACAGCGAGCTGGTCCTCGGGCCGTTCCAGGGTAAGGCGGCATGTGTCCGCATTGCCGTTGGCCGGGGAGTTTGCGGGTCGGCTGTGGAGAAGGGGACTTCGATCCTCGTGGAGGACGTGCATGCATTTCCCGGGCATATCGCCTGCGATGCTGCGTCCCGTTCGGAACTCGTCGTGCCGCTCCATCACAACGGCAAGATCCTCGGTGTCATCGACCTCGACAGCCCGACTGCGTCCCGCTTCGACGCTGAAGATCAGGCCGGTGTCGAGGCTATAGCGCGGATTTTCGTCGAGGCGAGCTACTGAACCCTTTCGGGCTCAGTGATATTTCTCCCGCTCGCGAACGAGGATTGCCGGAGCATTCAGCCCGGCAATCGATTGGTTGACATCCGCCGGGATATCTCCTGTCAGCTGGAGATCGAGGTAACGCGCGCAGCACACCCTCAGGAAAGACGTGAAGTTCCCGAGATCGTGGCCGGCATCGATGGATTCGTGATGCAACCTGGTAATCAGCTGCGTAACGTTCATGCGGTCTCGCCTGGCGATCTCTTCCAGTTTCGACCAGAAGAAGTTTTCCAGTCGAACGCTTGTCACCATGCCATCAATCCGCAACGATCGAGTCGTGCTCTCCCAGAGCTTCGCGTCCGCCTTGATGAACAGCTCGCACATCTCGTCTCTCCCTCCGTCTCCTCAGGCGGCGTCCGTTTGTAGCAGCGCCGATGCGTCCAGCACAGCCATGAATTGCCGTAACCAGGAGGGATGTGCCGGCCATGCCGGTGCGGTGACGAGGTTGCTGTCCGAGACCGCGTCGCTGATGGCGATATCCGCGTAAATGCCGCCGGCGAGTTCGACTTCCGGGCGGCAAGCGGGATAGGCCGAGCAGGTGCGGCCCTTGAGGACACCGGCTGCGGCAAGGAGCTGAGCGCCGTGGCAGATCGCCGCTACAGGCTTGCCGGCCTCGAAGAAGTGCCGGACGGCTTTGATGACATCAGGGTTGAGGCGCAGATACTCGGGCGCGCGACCGCCAGGGATCACGAGCGCGTCGTAATCTTCAGCGCGAATACTGGAGAAGGTTGCGTTGAGCGCGAAGTTGTGACCGCGCTTCTCGGAATAGGTCTGATCGCCTTCGAAATCATGGATAGCGGTCGCGACTGTCTCGCCGGCATTCTTGCCGGGGCACGTAGCGTGAACCGTATAGCCGCAGGCGAGCAGCGTCTGGAATGGGACCATCGTTTCATAGTCCTCGGTGAAGTCGCCGGTAATCATCAGAATCTTCGAAGCTGGCATCTGTTTCCTCCCAAAACCAACGGGAGGAGCTTAGCAAGGCAGGCGAGCGAACGGGTACTAAGAGAATACTACAGCCGAGATTCCGATGAGGCCGCGCGCGCAAAAAGCAAAGGGGAAGCACCGGTCGAGCGCGTCCCCGTCTGTTCTATTGCCAGGCAGACAAAAAAAGTCGCTATTGCTTCTTCTTTTTTGCCTCGTCGTCCATCAGTTCATACCACATGGCGTTGAGGACGGCGAAGGCGGCGGCCAGAGGCAAGCCGAGGATCCATGCGAAGTACCACATCGTCTTTCTCCTTTAATAAGCGTGGCCGCTCTTGTCGTTGACCGTCCCTTCATCGACCTTGCCCCAGAGAACTTTGTAGACCCAGGAAGTGTAGGCGATGATTATCGGTAGAAAAATCAGCGACACGACAAGCATGACGAATAGCGTCGTGTGGCTCGACGAGGCATCCCACACCGTCAGGCTCGAGTTTGGCTCGAGCGAGGAGGGCAGGATGAACGGGAACATCGAGAGACCGACGGTCGAGATGATTCCGAAGATCGAGAGCTTGCTGAAAAGCAGCGTTGCGACTTCCCACTTCGCCCGCATGGCGACAAAGGCTGCCGCGGCTCCAAGGAAGCCCAGGACCGGCGCAATCATCATCCACGGATAGGTGCCGTAGTTGGCCAGCCACGAGCCGTCATGCGCTGCCGTCTTGAGGAGCGGATTCGACGGACCGGCCGGATCGATCTCGCTGGTGATGTTGTAGCCGTTTACACCAAGCGCCAAAAAGATTCCGCCGAGCGCGAAGAGGGCGATCACGCCAAGCGCGGCCAGGCTGCCGTAGCTTCTTGCACGCTCCGCGACCGGATCGCTGGCTTTCAGGACCAGCCAGGCTGCACCGTGCATGACGAGCATGGCGACCGAAAGCAGGCCGCAAAGCAGCGCGTATGGGTTCAGCAACCCGAAGAACGACCCCTCGTAGAAGATGCGCATGTCAGCCGGATCGAAGCGGAAGGGTACGCCCTGCAGCACGTTGCCGACGGCTACCCCGAAGATCAGCGACGGAACGAAACCGCCGATGAACAGCGCCCAGTCCCAGTTGTTGCGCCAGCGGGCGCTCTCGCGCTTCGAGCGATATTTGAAGCCGACCGGCCTCAGGATGAGCGCGAGGAGGATCGCGAACATCGCGAGGTAAAAGCCGGAGAACGAGACCGCGTAAAGCGGCGGCCAGGCAGCGAAGATCGCGCCGCCGCCGAGGATCAGCCAGACCTGGTTTCCTTCCCAGACAGGGCCGATCGTGTTGATGGCGATACGGCGCTCCGTATCCGTCTTTGCGACGAAGGGCAGCAACGTGCCGACGCCAAGGTCGAAGCCATCCGTGGCGGCAAAGCCGATCAGGATCACGCCGAGAAGCAGCCACCAGATCAAGCGCAGGATTTCGTAGTCTATGAGTTCGTGCAGGATCATGATCGTTACTCCGCGGCTGGAACGAGGGTTTCGGAGATCAGCTCGGCTTCCGGCTCATTGTCCGGCTCAGGTCCCTTTTGGATGGCTCTGATCATCAGCGTCATCTCGACGACGATCAGCACTGTATAGAGCGCGGCAAAGCCGCAGATCGTCAGCAGAACCGTGCTTGCGCCAAGGCTCGACACGGCCATTGCGGTCGGCAGCACACCTTCAATGACCCATGGCTGGCGGCCGATCTCGGCGACGACCCAGCCTGCTTCAATGGCAAGCCAGGGAAGCGGGATGGCGAAGACAGCGATCATCAGCAGCAGTGGATACTTATCCAGGTGGCGCCGTGCCGACAGCCAGAAGAAGGTCGCCGTCAGGACGATGAAGAACATGCCGAGCCCGACCATGACGCGGAACGACCAGAAGAGCGTCGGCACATGCGGAACGGTGTCGCGCGCGGCCTGGGTGATCTGGGCATCAGTCGCCTGGCGCGGATCGTCGACATAGCGCTTCAGAAGAAGGGCATAGCCAAGCTCATGCCCCAGTTCCTCGAAGGAGGTGCGGAGTTGAGGTGCAACCGCGTCCGGCGTTGCGGCGGCACGGATCTGCATCAGCGCGTCGTAAGCCTTGATGCCGTCGCGGATACGCCCTTCAGACTCCCGTTCCAGCTGGTCGATACCGGGTATTTCCGTCGTCAGCGAGCGTGTGCCGATCAGACCCATGACCCAGGGAATGTGAACGGCGAAATGTGTCTCGCGCGCGTCCTGATCGGGGAAGCCGAAGGCGGTGAAGGCGGCAGGCGCCGGTTCCGTCTTCCACATTGCCTCGATGGCGGCGAGCTTCATCTTCTGGTTTTCGGTTGCGAGGTAACCGCTTTCATCGCCGAGGACGACGACCGACAGTGCCGAGGCAAGGCCGAAGGAGGCGGCAACCGTCATAGAGCGCTTCGCCATTTCGAGGTGGCGGCCCTTGAGGAGGTACCAGGCCGAAACACCGAGAACGAAGATCGACGCGCAGACATAGCCGGCCGAGACGGTATGGACAAACTTCGCCTGGGCGACGGGGTTGAAGACCACGTCGAAGAAGCTGGTGATTTCCATGCGCATTGTCTGCGGATTGAGCGCCGAGCCGACCGGGTTCTGCATCCAGCCGTTGGCGACGAGAATCCATAGCGCCGAGAAATTGGAACCGAGTGCCACACACCATGTCGCCATTAGGTGACCGACCCTCGACAGCTTGTCCCATCCGAAGAAAAACAGGCCAACGAAGGTTGCCTCAAGGAAGAAGGCCATCAGCCCCTCGATTGCGAGCGGGGCACCAAAGATATCGCCGACATAGTAGCTGTAATAGCTCCAGTTCATCCCAAACTGGAATTCCATGACGATGCCGGTGGCGACACCGATCGCGAAGTTGATGCCGAAGAGTATGCCCCAGAACTTCGTCATCTGTCGCCAGATGTGGCGGCCCGTCATGACGTAGACGGTCTCCATGATGGCGAGCAGCACGGAGAGTCCGAGCGTCAAGGGTACGAATAAAAAGTGGTAAAGCGCGGTCAGCGCGAATTGGAAGCGCGATAGCGCGACGACGTCTAGTTCCATTGTTTTTCTCCCACGGCCCCATGGGGTATGAAGAGTTTCCGCCAAACCGGATTGCCTGGCGGCCATGTCGTGTGACTCAGTCCGGTCTCAGCCGGTTCAAAGCCTTTTCGAACGCCGTCTCTCCACGGCGTGAAACTTCTGTGATGCGACCATCCTCCATGACCGCGATGGCATCGGCTATCGCGGCTTCGCGACGGATATGTGTGGCGATGACGAGCGAGCGTCCGTTCGCCTTCTCCACCAGACGGCGGATGACGTCGCGCGCGGTGGCGCCATCGAGACCTTCCGTCGGCTCATCCAGCAGCCAGAGCGGCGTGTCGCGCAGGAAGAGGCGGGCGAGGGCAAGGCGGCGCGACTGACCACCCGAGAGCCCCATGCCGCCTTCGCCAAGCGGCGTGTCGAGGCCGCGCGGCAAAGCTGCGACATCCTGCAAGAGGCCCGCCGCGGCGAGCGCCTCGCGCAGGGCGGTGTCTGGTGCATCGGGGCTTGCAAGCAGGAGATTGCCGCGAAGGCTATCTTGGAAAAGCTCCGTTCGCTGCGTCAGCAGGGTGGCGTCGAGGCACTCGACGCTTCCTTGGCTGGCGCGCATTTCGGCTGCGAGGAGGGAAAGAAGTGTTGATTTTCCGGCGCCGCTGGTGCCAACTAGGGCGAGCTTCTCCCCCAATTGCAGATCGAGATCGATATTGTGAAGCACGGGTGTTTCCGTGTCGTGTCCCGCGCTGACGCGGCTCAGGCGAAGCGCAAAGCCGGGAAGTGGCGCGGCGCTGTGGTGTAGTTCTTCAGCATCTGCCGACAGGCGGGGCGCGATGCGGCGGGCAGCAATAAGCGTACGGCCAAGTTCCATCGCCCCACGGCGCAAGGCACCAAAGGGCTCGACAGCGGCGAAGGCGATCAGGATTCCAAGCACGGCGACTGGTGGGCTGACTGCGCCCCCATGGGCCAATGCCGCGACTGCCAGCAGCGCACCGGTCAGCAACGCAGTGGCGGTGAAACCAAGGCCGATTGTGATGCCGGCTTCGATGCGGTTTAGGCGGTCGTCGGTGGCCGCGGCGTAGTGGTCGGCATCGGCAATCGCCGTACGCTGCGCGTCGAGGCGTCCGGCCATCAGCAAGTCGGTCTGCCCGGCAACGAGATCGATGGTGCGGGCGCGAATGGCTTCGATGCCATGGGTGCGTCGACGGGCGTGCTTCGTTGCCCGGCGTCCAGCAAACAGCGGAATGCCGAGACCTGCGACGAGCAAGACACTGCCGGCAGCCAGTCCAAAAAGCCGATCCATGAGACCAAGCGCGACGCTTGTTGCAAACGCTGCGACAATAGCGACGCCCGCGGGTACCAGCACGCGTAGGTAAAGGGAATCGAGTGCATCAATGTCGCCCGTCAGGCGGAAGAGCAGGCGGGCCGGTCGGCGTGCGAGCTCGCGTGCGGCACCGGGCGCGGCCCATCCACGGAACAGCCGTTCGCGCAGAGCTGCGAGGACGCTCAGCGTTGCGTCATGAGTGGCCAGCCGTTCGCCGTAGCGTGAGGCGGTTCGGCCGAGTGCAAGCAGGCGAATGCCGGCCGACGGCATGAAGATGTCGAAGGTGGCAATCGTTGCGGCCGAAAGTCCGGCGATGCCGGTTGCGGTGATGAACCAGCCGGAGAGGCCGAGCAGGGCAATCCCCGCGGAAACGGTGGTCGCGGAAAGTGCGGCCCCAAGAAGCAGACCGCGGCGGCGTGCGGTCAGGAAAAGCCTAACGATCGGCTTGAGGCTGGAAAGCGATGTGCTCACTCGGCGGCCTCCCGTGCAATTTCGCGATCAAGGACGACCGTCCGGCCCATGCGTGCGGCAAGCTGTGGGTCATGGGTTGCGACGACAAGGGTGCGGCCCTTGGCCAGAGCGAGCAGGCTCTCGGTGATGTCGCGTGCGGTTTCGGCGTCGAGATGGGCGGTCGGCTCGTCCGCAAGTACGATGCAGCCCTCCGCATTACAGGCGGCGCGGGCGATGGCGATGCGCAGGGCTTCGCCGCCGGACACTCCCGTGCCTCCATCGCCAAGCGGACGGCGAGCGTGGCTGCGGGCGAAGCGGCCGAGCTTTGCGAGATCAAGGGCTCTTGCCACGGCCTGCATGGAGACGCCGGGCCGGCCGAGCGAAATGTTACCGGCGACCGTGCCGGCAAAAATATGCGGCTTCTGGCCGACCCAGGAGATCTTGGCCTGAAGGGCGGGGCTGGCTGGTTGTCCGTCGAGGGTGACGCCGCCGGTCTCACAGGCGGCGTGGCCGGCGATCAGTGCGAGCAGGGTCGATTTGCCGGAGCCGCTGGCGCCGAGCAAAGCAACATGCTCGCCGGGGCGAATGCTCAAATTGAAGGTATCGATGGCGGCGTTGCTGCCCTCGCTGTAGCGGAAGCCGATATTCTCCAGGCGGATGGCACCAGCTGCAGTTTGGGGTGCGGATGTATCGCTTACGATGGGCAGTTGGAGTCCATCCGCGCTCAGCGCTTCGATCGCCTTGATCGCCGCTTCGCCGGCGGCACGGTCATGCCAGACAGCCGAGAGCTCGCGCAGCGGCTCGAAGAAGGCGGGTGCAAGCAGCAACACGAAGAGACCGCTCGTCAGGTCGAAACCACTGGCCCAGGCACCGAAACGGATCTCGCCGAGCAGGGAGAAGCCGACATAGACGGCGACCAGCGCGACGCCCAGCGCAGCGAAAAGCTCGAGAACCGCCGACGACAGGAAGGCGATTTTCAGAACGGCCATGGTGCGGGCCTTCAGCGAGTCTGCATCGGCTCTGAGCCTCGTCGCGGTGGCATCGACGGCACGAAGCGAACGGATCGTGGCCATGCCACGCAGGCGATCGAGGAGGAAACCGTTAAGGCCGCCAGTCGCCGCCAACTGCTTCTCACTCACCGCCTGCGCACGCCAGCCGATCAATGCCATGAAGATCGGGATCAGCGGCATGGCAAAAAGGAGAATGAGAGCTGCAATCCAGGAAATGGGGAACACGCAGGCAAGGATGACGAGCGGCACTGCACTCGCCTTGAAGCGGGCGGGTTGGAAGCGCGAGAGATAGGGAACGATCATATCGGCTTGCTCGCCGATGATGCTTGCGGCTTCGCCGGAGCTAGGTCTTTTGCTGTCGATCGGCGAGCGTCGGGCGAGGGCTGCGACGGCCAGTTCACGCCGCATCGACAATTCGGCGCGCGCTGCGCGAAATGCCATACGGCCACCGGTGGCCTCGAGGCAGCTTTTTACTATCCCGAGCAGTGCAATATAGATGGCGAGCCACAAGACGTCGTTGAAGCCGCCACCGTTCGCGATGCGGCCGACTGCCGTTGCGAGAAGCGCTGCCTGCGGGATCCAGATGAGCGATGCCAGGGTCTGGACAGCCGCTGCCTTGCGTAGCCCACCATGTCTGGGCACAGGTTTCGACGGCTTGCCGAAAGCCTGCTTTCCGTTTGCGTCTAAGCAAGCACTTGCCATAGCGCTAACTCTTGTTCGCAGGATTGGGCCGGCGGCCGCGGCCGAGCGAAACGACTCGGTCCTTGGCCTCTAGCAGCTTCGTCACTTTCGCACCTAAGGAGAGTAACGTTGCAAGCCGCTCTGTTTCAAGTTGTTTTACGTCTTCGTACCAATGCGTTAGCTGCTCGATCAGGGCGTGCATCTCGCTCATGCGCTCTTGGGCATGGCGCTCGGCATCGCTTGCCGGGCGCTGCATCAGGATTTCCCGCAGCACCGAGAGCGTCGGATCGACCTCGCGTTTCTTGCGCTCTTCCGCCAGCGTTCGCAGGATCTGCCAAACGTCGTCCGGGGTGGTGAAGAAGTCGCGCCGGTCATCCGGTTTGTGTTTCAGCAGGACGAGGTTCCAAGTCTGCAGTTCGCGCAGGCTCATCGAGACGTTCGAGCGCGAAATGCTGAGGGCATCGGCAATTTCCTCGGCACAGAGCGGTGAAGGCGACACGTAGAGCAGGGCGTAGATCTGGCCGACCGTGCGGTTGATGCCCCAGCGCGAGCCCATTTCACCGAAATGCAGAACAAAGGATTGAACCAGTGGTGGGAGATTCATATCGGTCTCCGTAATGTCTGTAATTTCAGAAATTTCTGAAATCACTATAATCCGGTCGGCTGTCTGGGCAATCGGCAAGTGAGGCCTGCGGCAATTTGGTGCCTCGATAGGGGTCAGGAAGCAGAAGCCGGCCGATCGCTGGGGAACGGCGTAGCGCGCCGCTGCATCGTGACACTTTGACCACGATCAAGAAATTGCTGTTCTCTCGCCATGGCCGTGGTCTATGCTTTTGCGCGGAGCTGATTTTGATGCGCAAAGACATACATAATTCAAACATACCAGTGCGTTGCATGAGCTGTGAGATCCGCCACAAGGGCGTGTGCGGTGCGCTCAGCGCTGAGGAGCTGCTGATGCTTTCCGCGCATACACGCCTGGTCAATTATCAATCCGGCGACGAGCTCGCTGGCGAGAAGATGCCGGCCGAATCCTATGCCACCGTGATCCGCGGCGTCGTGAAGCTTACTAAGAGGCTGGAAGACGGACGACAGCAGATCGTCGGCCTGCAGTTCGCTCCTGACCTTCTCGGCAGGCTCAATGCGAATGAGAATGCCGTGTCGGTGGAGGCTGCCTCCGACGTCAACCTCTGTCGCATTCCGAAGGCCGCGCTGGAGCGCATGGTCAAGAGTAATCCCGCACTGGCCGAGCGGCTGATGGCGCAGGCGCTGCGTGAGCTGGACGAAGCGCGGGACTGGATGGTAACGCTCGGACGCAAGACGGCCGCCGAGAAGGTTGCTAGTTTCCTGTTGCTGATCGCCACCCATCTCGATCCCGAAACTGTCGGCGAAAAGCGCCGGTTCGAGCTGCCTTTGTCGCGGGCCGACATTGCCGACTTCCTGGGGCTGACCGTCGAAACGGTTTCCCGCCAGCTGTCGAAGCTGAGAACCGACGGCGTGATCTCGATCGTCGCCAACAGGCATATCGAGGTGCCGAAGCTGTCAAAGCTCAAGGCCTGTTGCGGCTCCTGACGATCCCTGTGCGGCATTCTTGAATGCAGGTTGCCGAGCAAGCCCATTCCGTGCAGGAGTGATGGTTCACCTCGTTCGAGAAGAGATCTGCATGTCTGCCTTGGCCAATCCGCTTGTTTCCCGCCTGTCTCCGCCACCCATTCCCTCGGTTCTCGCCTGGGCTCGCGAATACAAGGGCGGCAAAGGTCCACTGGTCGATCTCTCGCAGGCGGTGCCCGGTTATCCAGCCCATCCCGAAATGTTGCGGCTGCTCGGCGAAGCGGCATCTTCGCCGAAGACGACGGGCTATGGGCCGATCGAGGGCGAGGGCGTGCTGAGAGACGCCTATGCCCGGCATATGTCTGACGTCTATGGGGCGTCCGTTGCTGCCGCCAATATCCATATCACTGCGGGCTGCAACCAGGCCTTCATGTCGGTGGCCATCGCGCTCGTCGGTTCCGGCGATACCGTGGCGCTGACCAACCCGTTCTATTTCAATCAGGAGACGACGCTGTCGATGCTCGGCATCAAGCGCGTTCTCGTCGACTGCAATACGGAAAATGGCTTCCTGCCTGAGGTGCAGCCGGCCGAAAAGGCGCTCGCGGCCGGCGCCAAGGTCTTGGCGGTGGTCACGCCGAACAATCCGACGGGCGCTGTCTATCCGCCTGAATTGCTGCTGGAACTGTTTAACCTCTGCCGCAAGCATGGGGCGTGGCTGATCGTCGACGAAACCTATCGCGACTTCCTTCCCGAAGGCTATGGCGCCCCGCATCCGTTGCTTGGCATCCCCGGCTGGGAAGACACGCTGATCCTGCTCTACAGCTTCTCGAAGTCCTTCTGCATTCCCGGCCATCGTCTCGGAGCGATCACCGCCGGCGTTAACGTCGTTGCCGAGATTACCAAGGTCATGGACAACATGCAGATCTGCGCGCCGCGCGCTGCGCAGGTTGCCGTTGCCGAGGCAATGCCGATCCTTGCGGACTGGCGGGCGGGAAATCGCCTGGAGATTGCGCGCCGCGCGGATGCGTTGCGGGCCGTCATGTCCGGATTGCCTGGCTGGGAGATCGGTGCGCTTGGCGCCTATTTCGCGTTCATCCGCCACCCGTTCGCGGAGCTCAGCTCAGCCGCTGTCGCAGGGCGTCTGGCGAAGGAGGCCGGTGTTGTTTGCCTACCTGGGAGCTATTTCGGGGAGGGGCAGGAGCACTATCTCCGCCTGGCTTTCGCCAATGCCGATGCGGCTTCGATCAGTTTGCTCGCGGATCGTCTTCGGTAGTTTTGAAATGATGAAGGCCCGCGCTAGCGGGCCTGCATTGTTCAACTCCTGTGGCGTATCGAAGCGGATGTCCCATCCGTCGTCACCCCGGCCCATGAGCCAGGGTCCAGCGCGCGCAAGTCCTTGCGCGCGAAAGATCTTTTCGCACCGCGGACGCCGTGCGGCTGGATGCCGGCTCAAGGCCGGCATGACGGAGACAGTCGTATGAATGTCCGCATCAAGGTGCCTGGCTTTTTCGCAGGTGCCTTTGTCAGACCACGACGGTCAGCGGCGGTATCCGCTTGTCTGCCGGGCTATCCTGCTCGGAGGCCTCCAGCAGATTGAGCTCCCGCCGCTCCTTCTCCGACACGATCGCAAGGTCGAGGACCTTCTGCAGATTAGCGGCGTGGCGGAAGGTCGGGTCGTCCTGCTTTCCGGTTCTGACGGCTTCCGCAAAGCGCTGATAGTTGGTCAGAACAGCCGGGACCTCGATGTCGCGCCAGGTGGCGGTCTCGATATCCTCGCCGAAGCAGCCGCGCAGTTCGGAACCGTCAGGGCGATGGATGACCTCAAGGCTGCCCTTTTCGCCATAGACGCGAAGTTTCAGCTCATTGAGATGGCCGGTTGCCCAGCGGGTCGCATGGATGACGCCGAGTGCACCATTGGTGAAATCGACCGACATGGTGAAGCTGTCGTTGGCATCCAGCAGGTACTCGCCGATCTGGCCGCCCGGTGCCTTGTTAAAGGTCTTAAGGCGGGCAAAGACGTGGTCGATATCGGTCGCCGCGCCATAGGCGGCGAAGTCGAGGATGTGGATGCCGACGTCGCCGAGCACGCCGTTCGAGCCGTGACCGGTCGACAGGCGCCACAGCCAGCGCGATTCCGTGCGCCAGTCGCCCCAGGCGCGCGAGACCAGCCAGCTTTGCAGGTAGGAGGCCTCGACGTGCCTGATGGTGCCGAGTTCTCCCGCCAATACCATTTCGCGGGCCCGCTGCAGCGGAGCGACGTTGCGATAGGTGAGGTTGACCATGTTGATGACGCCGGCAGCCTCTGCCGCTTCCGTCATCTCCAAGGCGTGGTCGTAATGCTCGGCCAGCGGCTTTTCGCAGAAGACGTGCTTGCCGGCTGATATCAGCGCCAGGCTCGTCGCGTGGTGGATGCGATCAGGCGTGACGTTGGTGGCCGCGTCGAATTCACCCCATGCGATCGCTTCCTCGAGCGTCTGGAAGCGCTTCTCGATGTGGAAGTGATCGGCAAATTCGGTGAGGCGCGCCGGGTCGGTATCGACGGCGCCGACAACTTCCACGCCGTCGATGGCGAGGAAGTTGGCAACCTGGTTTCTGGCCATCGAGCCGGTGCCAAGAACGAGTAGTCGCATATGTGTGCTCCTCAGCGGTAACCGGCTTCGCCGGCCTGATGCAGTCGCGGGCCGCGTTCGACGATCGGCTCGAGAGCCTTTTCGACCGGAACATTCGGGGCATCGGTGATGTTCTTCAGATCGCCCTGTGGGTTATAAGCCCATTTCACGCCGTTGATGAGTACCTTCTGAACGTTGGCATCATGATAGGTCGGATAGGTTTCGTGGCCAGGGCGGAAGTAGAAAATGTTACCGGCGCCACGACGCCAGGTAAGTCCCGAACGGAAGACTTCGCCGCCCTGGAACCAGGAGATGAAGACGGTTTCCAGCGGCTCCGGCACGGAGAACTGCTCGCCGTACATTTCCTCGTTCTCGAGAACGAAGTTTTCGTCGATGCCGGCTGCGATCGGGTGGCGCGGGTTGATCGTCCACAGACGCTCGCGCTCGCCGGCTTCGCGCCACTTCAGCGCGCAGGGGGTGCCCATCAGACGCTTGAAGATCTTCGAGAAGTGGCCGGAGTGCAGGACGAGAAGGCCCATGCCTTCCCAGACGCGCTTGGCGACGCGCTCGACGACAACGTCGGAGACCGCGCCGTGATCCTTGTGGCCCCACCAGGTGAGGACATCGGTTTCGGCAAGGCGGGCTTCCGTCAGGCCGTGCTCGGGCTCCTGCAGCGTGGCGGTCGTCGCCTGGATCGCCGGATCGGTATTCAGCGCGTTGGCGATGGTGGTGTGCATGCCTTTGGGATAGATGCCCCGAACGATGGCATTGGTGGTCTCGTGGATGTTTTCACCCCAGACAATGGTGCGAATAGGCAAGGTCTTGCTCCTTCATGCAGATGGTGGATCGACCTCGATGGGAGGCGAGGCGGATCCTGTGGTTTTGGGTAGATGTCAGGCCGCGCCTTTAAGGAACACCCTCTCGAGCGCGCGTCCGGATTGGTCGAAGCGATGAACACGGTCAGCCATCGGGGAAACCCCGAGTTTCTGGCCGGGCTGGTGGCCGGAGACGCCCGTTTCCCGCACGACAAGCGGCTCTGATGTGCCGATGTCGAGATAAACGAAGCTGTCGGAGCCGAGAATTTCGGAATGAATGACGGTGCCGCGCCAGGCGGCGTCCTGCTGAACGATTTCCATATGCTCGGCGCGAACGCCGATGGTGTGGGCATTGTAGGGTGCCGAGAACTCACCGGTCAGGAAGTTCATCTTCGGCGAACCGATGAAGCCGGCGACGAAAACAGAATTCGGCGTCTCGTAGAGTTCGAGTGGCGTGCCGACTTGTTCGACGACGCCGTCCCGCAGAACGCAGATGCGGTCGGCGAGCGTCATCGCCTCGACCTGGTCGTGGGTGACGTAGATCATCGTCGTGCCGTGCATGCTGCGGTGAAGCTTGGCGATCTCCAAACGCGTCGCGACGCGGAGGGCTGCGTCGAGGTTCGACAGCGGCTCGTCGAACAGGAACACCTTGGGATCGCGGACGATGGCGCGACCGATCGCGACACGCTGGCGCTGGCCGCCCGACAGTTGGCGTGGCAGACGCTCCAGGTAGGGCGACAGCTGCAGCATGCCGGCTGCTTGTTCGACACGAGCCTTGCACTCTTCCTTCGTGCGTCCCGAGAGCTTCATTCCGAAGGCCATGTTTTCGAACACGGTCATGTGCGGATAGAGCGCATAGGATTGGAAGACCATGGCGATGCCGCGCTTCGACGGCGCGTAGCGGTTGACCGCCTCGCCATCGAAGGAAAGCGTGCCCGAGGTGATGTCCTCCAGCCCGGAGATCAACCGCAGCAGTGTGGACTTACCGCAGCCGGACGGGCCGACGAAGACCATGAACTCGCCCTTGCGGATATCGAGCGAGACGCCCCTGATGACTTCAAGCGCACCGAAGCTCTTGCGGATATTGTCGAGTCGAATCTGTGCCATATCGTGCTTTCTTCAACCTTTGACGCCGCCGGCGGTCAGGCCGGAAATGATGCGCCGCTGGAATATCAGGACCAGGACAACGACAGGGACCGTAACAATGACGGATGCTGCCATGATGTTGCCCCACGGGATTTCGAACTGGCTGCCGCCCGAAAGCAGGGCAATGGCAACCGGCACCGTTCGCTGAGCGTCCGATGAGGTGAATGTTAGGGCGAAGAGGAATTCGTTCCAGGCTGTAATGAAGGCAAGCAGACCGGTCGTGACTAGAGCCGGCCACATCAGCGGCATGAAAACCTGGGTGATGATGACCCACGGCGAGGCGCCGTCGACGATCGCCGCTTCCTCGATTTCGATCGGCAGATCGCGCATGAAGGTGGTCAGAACCCAGACCGTGAAGGGCAGGGTGAAGATCATATAGGAGAAGATCAGCGCGAAGGGCGTGTTGAAGATGCCGATCCAACGGATCAGCTCGAACAGGCCAGCGAGCACGGCGATCTGCGGGAACATCGAGACCGACAGGATCGTCAGCATCAGCAGCGCGCGGCCGCGGAAATTGACGCGGGCAAGCGCATAGGATGCTGTGACGGCCAGCAGCAGCGAGGCTGCGACAACGAGGATGGCGACGAGCAGCGAGTTTCCGAGGCTGCGGATGAAGCTGCCGGTGGTCAGCACCGACGTGTAGTTGGTGAGCGAGATCGAGGTCGGCCAGTAGTTGACCTCGAAAAGGGCAGTGCCGGCTTTGAAGCTCGTCAGGATCGCATAGTAGAACGGGAAAACCGCGATTATGACGATGACGGTGACGAGCAGATAGAAGAGCGTGTTCTTGGTCAGGGTCAGCAGCATCAGCGGTCGCTCCCACCGAGTTTGACGCGACCGAGCCACATGTAGAGCACGGTGATCGTCGCGATGATAAGGAAGAGCACGGTCGACGCCGTCGCCCCATAGGCGAACTTGTCGAAGTCGAAGAGGTTTTCGCGCGCCATGACGGACATGGTCTTGGTCTGAGCATTGTTCGGCGTCAGCACATAGATCAGGTCGAAGATGCGCAGAGCGTCGAGCATGCGAAAGATCACGGCGACCATGATGGCCGGGCGGACCAGCGGCAGGGTCAGGCGCCAGAATACCTTGATCGGATTGATGCCGTCGATCTTTGCCGCCTCGTAAATATCGGCAGGTACCATCTGCAGACCGGCGAGGATGAGAAGCGCCATGAAAGGCGTCGTCTTCCAGATGTCGACGATCAGCACCGCGATCATTGCCGTCTCGGGATTGGCGGTCCAGGCGATCTTCTGGCTGATCAGGCCCATGCCGAGCAGGATGTCGTTGAGGATGCCGAACTGGTCGTTGAGCATCCAGGCCCACATCTTGGCGGAAACGATTGTCGGGATTGCCCAGGGAATGAGGATGGCGGCCCGGACGATGCCACGGCCAGGGAAATTCGCGTTCAGTACCAGGGCGACGATGAGGCCGAGGATGGTTTCGATGGTCACCGACAGGAACGCGAATTTCATCGTGTTCCAGACCGCCTTCCACCAATTCGGGTCGGCGAGCAGGCCGCTATAGACCGTGCGCCCGCTCTTCAGCGTGATCCAGGAGAGGTAGTTCTTGAAGCCGACGAACTCGGCGCCGCTGAGGTTGGTGAGCGATGCGTTCGTGAAGCTGAAATAGATCGTCCTGAAAAGGGGCCATCCGGCGACGACGGCAAGAATGAACAGGGTGGGGGCCAGGAATATCCAGGCGGAACGGATGCGCTCGGCGCGCAAGTCCGACGAGGTATTGACGGCGCGCGCTCGCGATCCGACGCTTTGGGAAACTGCGGCTTCAGTCATGTGGTACCCGCTTCTTGAGGCGATTGACGGTGGCGTCTCAGGGAAGGGCAGCGGCGGGACGTCCGCCGCTGCCGATGCCTTCGATTACCAGTTCTCGCCCTTCAGCGATGTCAGGTCGGCCTCGAGAAGCTCGAGGTTTTCTGCGGACGTGCCGTTGCCCGAAAGCGAGTTGTGAACGGCGGTCCAGAACTTCGAGGAGACTTCGTTGTACTTGACCTTGGCGGATGCCGACGGACGCGGAACGGCGTTCTGGAAGATTGGTTTCCAGTTCGGCATGAACGGCTGTGCCGTGGCGATGTCCTTGTCGTCATAGAGCGCCGACAGCGTCGGCAGGTTGGAGAGCTCGATCGCCCGCTGTTTCTGGCTCTCCTTGGAGGTCAGGAACTTGGCGAGCGCGATCGCGGCGTCCTGGTTCTCAGAGTATTTGGAGACTGCGAGATTCCAGCCGCCGAGCGTCGATGACGGCGAGTCGCCTTGCTTGGCAACCGGAAGCGTCATTACATCGAACTTGCCCTTGACGGCACTGTCTGCGCCATTGCCGAGGGAATAGGCATATGGCCAGTTGCGCATGAAGACGGCATTGCCGGTCTGCCAGACGCCGCGGGACTCTTCTTCCTGATAGGCGAGGACGCCGCCGGGCGAGATCGTCCCGATCCATCCCTTGGCGCGGTCAAGCGCTGCCGCGGCATTCTCGTTGTTAATGGAGATCGTGCCGTCCGGTTCGATGATCTGGCCACCGCCCGACGACTTCACCCATTCGAGCGCGTTGCAGGTCAGGCCTTCGTAGGCATTGCCCTGGAAAACATAACCCCAGAGGTCTTTCTGGCCGGCGGCGCGTTCCTTTTCCTGGATTTCCTTGGCGGTTGCCGCCATTTCGTCCCAGGTCTTCGGCGGCTGCTTGCCGTATTTGTCGAGCAGGTCCTTGCGGTAGTAGAGCGCCGGCGCGTCGGTGTAGAGCGGTAGCGCCACGAGGCGACCGTTCACGGTCTGCGAAGCGATGATCGACGGGAAGAAGTCGCCGACGACATCCTTGGCGGCATCCTTCAGGTCGACGAACTGATCCGCCAGCTGCGGCGCCCAGATGACGTCGGTCTGATAGATGTCGACGTCCTTGTTGCCGGCGGCGAGCCACAGGCGGTATTGCGAGAACTGCTCGGTCGAGGAGGACGGCATGGTCACGATGCTGACCTTGTTGCCGGTCTCCTTCTCGAAGGCGTCGAGCTGCTTGCGGAGGAGCTCCAGGTTCTTGCCTGTGGAGCTGGCGGAAATGCTGATATTTGCGGCGAAGGACGGTTGTGCGACGCCAATCAACGCGGCCGCGACGGCGACCGCTGTGAAACGAAACTTCATATCTTCCTCCCAAAAGAACCAAACATTGGAAAAATTGAAAACGGTTTGGCTGGAAAAAGTTGTCAGAAGGTCGATATTGAGTCAAGCGGGCACTCGTGCCAAAGTCGCACAACCGCAATCACATATTGATAACAAAGCAAAATCATAGAGATGCTGCTCAATTTGGTTGTGGGTAAAGGTCGAAATACCTCTTCGGGGAATATCCAAAATTGAAAACGGTTTGGTTGCTTGTAAGCTGCTATGCTTAGGCCATAAGCAAGACCAGCACTTGGCGGCGATCAGCCAGATGGACCAGCACGAAAGACGCAATGTTGAATGAAGCTTAAAGAGTTCGCGAAACAGGTCGGATTGTCTCCAACGACAGTCAGTCGTGCGCTGAGTGGTTATCCTGAGGTGAGCGAGACCACGCGTGCACGCGTTGCGGAAGCCGCCGTCAGACTGGGCTACAGCCCGAACGTCAACGCGGTGCGGCTGAAGACGGGTCGGGCGGGCGCGATCGGCGTAGTGATGGGGCGTGCCGGCGAGTTCCACTTCGCCGAATTCATGGCCGGCATGGCGGAGCGGCTGGTGGCGGAAGAAACCGACATTCTCGTCATCCCGATGGCGGATCCGAACCAGGAAGACGAGATGCAGCTTTACCGCCGACTTGTGGAGAGCCGGCGCGTCGACGCGATCATCGTGCATTCGCCGAAACCGAATGACGAGCGCATCGCGCTGCTCCACGAGCTCGGCATGCCCTTCCTCGTGCATGGCCGGTCGGCCATTGACGTGCCGCACGCCTGGCTTGATATCGATAACGAAGCTGCGATCATGCGCGCGACCTCGCACCTGATCGATCTCGGCCATCGGCGAATTGCGATGATAAACGGTCGGCCGGGCGCGACCTATGCCCTTCACCGGGACAGCGGCTTCCGCAAGGCTCTTCAAAGCCATGGCATCGAGCCCGATCCGCAGCTGATGGCGAGCGGGAATTTCACCGACGAGCTTGGCTTCCGCTTCGCTCGATCTTTCCTCGAACAACCCAACCCGCCAACTGCCTTCGTCGCCGGATCCATGATGACGGCGCTCGGCGTCTATCGGGCGGCCCGCTCGCTCGGGCTGCAGATCGGCCGGGACGTTTCGGTCATCGCTCACGACGACGTCTTTCCGTATCTGACGGCGGACAACATGGTGCCGTCGCTTTCGGCAACGCGGTCTTCGATGCGCGCGGCAGGAACGCGATGCGCCGATCTTGTCCTGCAATTGCTGTCAGGACGGTCTCCGCTGGAGATCCACGAATTGTGGCCCGTCGAACTGATCCTGCGCGAGTCGACGGGGCCGGCCAGGCAGTCTACGTCCTGACGTCATAACTACGGATGCCGCTTCCCCCGGGACGGTTGCTGGTAGAATATCGCGCGTTTTTCCAAAACGATGGAAAGATGATTTCCGCCTCAGCGGAATTTCGGTGCCTAGTTGATTGAGCGGACGGCGCCAAAATCGCATATTGACGGCAGTTGCTCACGCATGTCGACCATCCTCCCGGTCGATGGGCAACTGTTCCCTCTGGAGGTTTTGACCTTCGAACTCCCAGCCACCGTGAATAGCGGTGGCTTTTTTTTGCCTATCGCGCCGTCGACGTGCCTCGGAACATTCGGTTGCGGCCGCTCGTTTCCTCCGGAAGAAGAGTTGAAGGAGAGCGTCATGCAGGTCGTCGGCACGCAGGTCATTCCCGAGAAGGGTGGCAAACTCGGTTTCACAATTGAATTCGTGGGCGATGGAGGGGAGATCGTTTCCGTCCAATTGCGCAATGACGAGAAGCAAACCCTCAACTCAAGGAACGCGGTTGAACGAGCCCAGGCTGTCATGGCGGAGATGGCTACGGCCGACACGGAAGAGGCCAGCGTCGGCCGATTGAAGGCACGGCCGAGCGCTCGTGCCGCCGGCGATCAGACCGCAATGGAAGAACAGCTGGACGAGGGATTGGAAGGCACATTTCCAGCCAGCGACCCAGTCTCGGCAACTGGTTCCAGCATTCCGACCAGATCGGCAAAACACTGAGGACAGCGCCTGAAGGGCGTCGGCGGTTCCGCTTTGGCCCGATCAGGTTGCAAACGAGGAAAAAATCTGGCGCTCGCGGCGGTGCGCCGGAACTTTTTCGCTTCCAATCCATTGAATCCCTTCGTTGCCGAAGCAGGCGGGTGATCAGGTGCCTCAGATCCGGAAAATTGATCGCAAGAGCAAGCAGGTGGATGCCCGGGATAGGCTGATCATCGCGCTTTATGCTCAGCTCAAGGCCGAGCGTCAGACTCGCGAGACGCTGGAATGGGTTATTCGGAATGGGGGACTCTCGGACGAAGTCCTGGAGGCGATCGCGTCCGATCCGGTTCCAGTCGTCACCAGCGACGACATCGCCTCCGTCGAGAAGATCATAGCCATTGACCAGCGACGCAAACGCAAACTGCAAAACGACAACTGAGGGGGAATGTCATGGCAGCGCGGGCAAGCTGGAAAGGCCATCTCAAGGTCGGAGACCTTGTCTGCAGCGTAGGATTATATACGGCGGTTTCGACCTCGGACCGCATCTCGTTCAATATCATCAACCGGAAGACCGGCCATCGGGTGGAACGGCAGTTCGTCGATAGCGAGACGGGCAAGGCGGTTGAGCGGGATGACCAGGTCAAGGGATACCAGCTGGACAATGGCGAATACATCGTCATCGAGGGCGAGGAGATGGCTGGCGTCATGCCGGAAAGCGACAAGGTCCTCAACGTCCAGAATTTCGTACCCTACAGCGAGATCAACAAGCTCTATTTCGACAAGCCCTACTACCTGGCGCCCGTCAGCGAGGATGATGAGGAGGCGCTCGGTCTGATCGCCCGCGCCATGCGCGATCAGAAGGTCGCCGCGATCGCGGAAGCAGTGCTCTTCCGCCGCAACCGTACCGTCCTGATCCGGCCGCAGGACGACTATATCATCGCAACGACGCTGAGCTTCGATTACGAGGTGCGCAAGCCGGAGACGGTCTTCAAGGACATTCCGGAGATGAAATTCGACAAGGAAATGCTCGAACTGGCCGGGCACATCATCGGCACAAAGAAAGGCACCTTCGTTCCACAGGAATACGAGGATCGATACGAGATGGCGCTCTCGGAGCTGGTCAAGGCGAAGATCGAGGGCAGGGAGCTACCGAAGGCCAAGCCGAAGCCGCAGGGCAAGGTCATCGATCTCATGGACGCTCTGCGCCAGAGCGCCAAGCTGAGCGCCAAGCCGCGAGCCCGAAAGGCAGCGCGGGCAGATAGCGGACAGACGAAGGCGAGCTGACGATGGCTCTGCAGGCCTATCAAGCCAAACGCAATTTCAAGGTAACACCGGAGCCGCGCGGGAGCAGGCGTGTCGGCAAGCCTCCAGCGCAGGCCGCGCTCCGTTTTGTCATTCAGAAGCACGACGCGTCGAGGCTCCACTATGACTTCCGGCTCGAGCTCGACGGCGTGCTGAAAAGCTGGGCCGTTACGCGCGGTCCAAGCCTCAACCCCGATGAAAAGCGCCTTGCCGTCCATGTCGAGGACCACCCGCTTGATTATGGCGACTTCGAAGGCATCATCCCGAAAGGCCAGTACGGAGGCGGCACGGTGCTGGTTTGGGATCGCGGCACATGGACGCCAAATGGCGATCCGCACAGGGGCTATAAGAAGGGCCATCTCGAATTCGACCTTGACGGCGAGAAACTGAGCGGCCGCTGGCATCTGGTCCGCATGCATGGCAAGCCGGGTGAACGCCAGGAAAACTGGTTGCTGATCAAGGCTGAGGATGCCGAGGCCAGCCACAAGGGCGACATTCTCAAGCAGCGACCTGAATCGGTGAAAACGGGCCGCAAGATCGAGGAGGTGGCGAAGCACCCTGACGCCACCTGGAACTCCCATCCCAAGGGAGCGTTAAAGTCCGCCTCTTCAAAGCCCGCAGCGAATCAAGCAAGACCGAAACGTCAGGTGTGGCCGAAGGGGGCCGAGAAGGCGGCGTTGCCTGCCTTCATCGAGCCTGAACTTGCCAAGCTCAAGGCCAAGCCTCCGTCGGGAGAAGGGTGGATTCACGAGATCAAGTTCGATGGGTACCGGTTGCAGGTTCGGCTTGAGAAGGGCAAAGCCACTCTGCTGACCCGCAGCGGGCTCGACTGGACCGACAAATTTGGCCCGGAAATCGTCGCGGCCTTCACGGCACTGCCGGCGAAGGCGGCGATCCTCGACGGTGAAATCGTCGTCGAGCGTGAAACCGGCGCCTCGGACTTTTCGGCCTTGCAGAATGACCTTAGCAAAGCCCGGCACGATCGGTTCGTGTTCTATGCCTTCGATCTGCTTTACCTCGATGGATACGACCTGCAGCAAGTGTCACTGACCAATCGCAAGGCCTTGCTCGCGGACCTGCTCGCCGACGTCGACGCGCGACTTCGCTATAGCGAGCATTTTACCGAGAAGGGTGCCGTTGTGCTGGAACACGCGCGCCAGCTCGGGCTCGAAGGCATTATCTCGAAACTGGCTGACAGCGAGTACGTGTCGGGACGTACCAGCGACTGGGTCAAATCGAAATGCCTGCAACGGCAGGAGCTGGTGATCGGCGGCTATGTGCCTTCGAGTGCGATGAACAACGCGATTGGCTCGCTGGCAATGGGCGTTTACCGCAAGGGAAAGCTGGAGCATGTTGGCCGGGTCGGAACGGGCTTCAGCGTCAATGTCGCGCACGAACTCTATGACACGCTGTCGGCGATGGAGCAGACGGAGAGTTCTTTCGACGACGAGCTCACCCCCGAGGAGCGTCGCGGGCTGGTCTATGTGAAACCGAAGCTTGTTGCCGAGGTTGAGTTTCAGGCATGGTCGGCGGACAACAATTTGCGGCACGCCGCGTTTCGCGGGTTGAGAGAAGACAAGGCGCCAGAAGAAGTTATGCCCGAAGCAACAACGACGACTGCGCAGGAACTGCCTCAATCCAGCGTCACGCTCACCCATCCCGATCGGATCTATTGGCCGGAGGAGGGGATCACCAAACAGGGACTGGTCAGCTATTACGCACGGGTATGGCGCTTCATTGAGCCCTATGTGACCAAGCGGCCATTGGCATTATTGCGTTGCCCCGACGGCATTGCCGGCCATCAGCGGTTTTTCCAGAAGCATGCCTGGAAAGGCATGAACGCCAATATCGAGCAGATCACCGATCCGAAGGACAGGGGCGGCGAGAAGTTGCTGCGCATCACCGACTTCGACGGGATGGTCGCGCTCGTCCAATCGGCCGTGCTGGAGATCCATCCCTGGGGGGCGACGACGGCGAGTTGGGAGCGACCGGACATGATCACGATGGACCTTGACCCGGCCGAAGACGTTAGTTGGGCCGAGGTGATCGCCGCTGCCTACGAATTGAAGGAGCATTTGGAAGCCGCGGGCCTGGCGGCCTTTGTCAAAACCTCCGGCGGCAAGGGGCTGCACGTCGTAAGCCCGCTCAAACCGAAGGCCGGCTGGGCGCCGGTCAAGGCTTTCGCCAAGGCGCTGGCCGACGGCATGTCCAGGGATCACCCCGACAAGTATCTCGCGACCGCCACGAAGGCGAAGCGGAACGGCAAGATCTTCATCGATTATCTGCGCAACGGTCGCGGCAACACGGCCGTCGCCGCCTATTCGACGCGTGCGCGGCCCGGCGCTGCTGTTTCGATGCCGCTTGAGTGGAACGAACTGACCGATGAAATCGGTCCGGCCTATTTCACGGTCGACAACGCTCCGGCACGTCTCGATGCCTTGCGCAGCGATCCATGGGCGGATTTCTTTGCCGCCGCCGTTCCCCTTGAGAAGCGAAAGTAGCGGAGGCGGCTGCGGTCTCTCAATGAGATTTCGGGCGTCCCGTTTCCTTGGCGAGGCTCTTTTTCAGGGCGTCCATGATGTTGACGACATTGCCCGTCGGCTTGGATGCCGGCCGCTTGGATGAAGGCGGTGTGGCTTTGACAAGGCTCTTCTGCTTCGCACGGATCATGGCTCGCAAGCGCTTCTGGATCGGATCCTGCACCATGGCGGGCTGCCAATCCTCCGTTCGATCCTTGACCAGCTTCTTCATCATGGAGAGCACCGTGTCATCCACTTTGCCGTGGCTATCAAGTGTCGCGGCCGGCGGGCGAACTTCGTCGCCGAAATGCAGTGTCCAGAGGATGATGCCCTTGCCCTGCGGCTCCAGGAGGACGGCGCGCTCACGTCGGTAGAGAACAAGTCGCGCAACGCCGACGACATCGTTTGCCTTCATCGATTCGCGGATCACGCAGAAGGCTTCGGTGCCGACCTTGTCCTCCGGCGTCAGAAAATGTGGTTTGTCGTACCAGATCCAATCGATCGAGCCGCGCGGCACGAAAGTGTCGATGTCGATCGTCTTCGTGCTTTCGAGCCCGACTTCATCGAGTTCCTTGTCCTCGAGAATCACATAGTCGTCCTCGCCACGCGGATAACCTCGGGCCTGATCCTTGTCGGCGATCGGCTTGCGGGTGACGCTGTCGACGTAGCGGCTTTCGACGCGGTTCTTCGTCTTTCGGTTCAGGACGTGAAATCGAAGCTGGTTGCTATCCGTCGTCGCCGGTGTCAGGGACACTGCGGCCGTGACGAGTGACAGTTTGAGATAACCCTTCCAATACGTCTGACGTGCCATTCGCGCCCTGGCGCCCCGGCGCCATCTCCCGTGGCCGCATTCGCGGCAATCCTCCATAACGGTGTGAGCAGCCGTTTGGTTCCATTGCGCGCGGACAGATAGAGTCAGTGCCCATTGAGCGCCTTGAGCCAGCGGAGCACGGCGATCTCCTCCTGATTCATCCAGCGCAGCAGTCGCACGCTTCGGCTCGGTCGGGTGTTGGCGAGACTGGCAAGGTCGCCGGTCTCAAAGCTTTCGAATATCTTTGGATGGATATAGGACGACCGGCATACTGCGCGCGTGTTGACCAGGCGCGCGGCAATTGCGTCGATGACTTCATTCACCTGCCGGGCGCGCCCTCGCTGGCTTTCGTGTGGTTCAAGCGAAGCCAGCCCGGTCGCAGCCATTTGCGTTGCTCCCCAAGTGCGGAATTGGCGGGACGTGAAATCGGCTCCGGATGCTTGCCGTATGTAGCTGTTGACGTCCTGTGATTGGATGGGGTGGCAGACACCATCGTCATCGATGTACTGGAAAAGCTGTTGCCCGGGCAGCTCCTGGAGCATCTGCACGGCGCGCGTGATGCGACGGTCGCTATGACTGAGGCGCCATTCCTTTCCTGACTTGCCCTTGAAGCGGAAGTGAATGCTCGACCCTGATATTTTCACATGCTTGTTGCGCAGCGTCGTCAGGCCATAGGAAGCGTTCTCCGCGGCGTAGCTCGCATTGCCGACGCGGATGAAGAGATTGTCGAGCAGCCAGACGATTGTTGCGAGCGCCTTGTCGATGTTGGGTGCCCGGCGTCGGAGGTCTGAATCCACCTTCTTCCGGATCGCGGGAAGCGCCGAGCCGAAGTCGGCAAGCCGCTCGAATTTGCTCTTTTCCCGCTCGGCAGTCCATTTGGGATGGTAGCGGTATTGCTTGCGGCCGCGAGCGTCGCGGCCAGTGGCCTGCAGGTGGGAATGGGGGTCGGCAGAAATCAGGACCTCGGTATAGGCCGGGGGAATGGCAAGCGCGGAGATGCGATCGAGCTCCGATGGCTCCGTGATACGGATGCCACCGGCGTCGTAATAGACAAATCCCTTTTTGCCCGCCTGCCTGCTGATGCCGGTCTCCAGGCTCGCTGTGAAAACCAAGCCGTCGGCAGTCGACGCCCCATTAAGTTGCGACGTCGCCGGTTCGTTGCGGGGTTGCGATTTATGAGTCGTTCTCTGATCCACAGTGAGCACGAAACGCCGTTGTCGTCGCTAGGTTCCGCTGCCGGCTAGGTAAGACGGCGGAACGGCGGCGAACGCGGCATTGAGTGAAGGTGGCGCGCTTGGCCCGGATTACCAATAGGACTTGGTATCTGGCTATAATCTCCCTCTACTTTCAAGGGCTTCGGTGCGCCGGGTGTGACCGACGCGCGGCACTGCCGATTCGATTCGCAAGATGGCGGCGAATTCGTCAGACCTAAGTCCAACTACCCAAGCATTGGGCCAGCGCTAACTGACCCTTGTCCTTCTGCCCCGAAGGATGAGGGAGGCTTTAGGATGTCGCGGACCAACCCTCCTGCAGCCTCCCTCCTTCCGATCGGACCTTGGTCCAACTTTCCAAGCGGGCATGCTCTGTCTAAGTTGTTCTCGTCCTTCCGCCAAAAAGGACACGCAAGGGCGCCTTCGGGCTCCCCGAGGGCTCGAGAGGATCACCAACGGGTAGGCTGACCTCTCGGCTCTCCCGTGTGAGGCAAGAGCTTCCTGCTTGACCCGGCCTGATGGCATTTGAGACTGGTGGGCAGGAGGGAAGACCCCGATGACGCCACGCAGCACGAGATTGTGCTTAGGTACCCACTCGCCTCGTCGGTTCTCCCGCACACGGCCTTGTCGAAGCGCCCAGCGACGGCCGCTACGTGATTGAGCACCCAACCGGCGACATGGAGGTGTTCCTCGATCTAGGCCCAGACGGCAGAGTGAAGGGCGCAGGGACGATCAGGACGTCAAGGAAGCTTTTTGACGGCATTGTCTTCCCCAGTTGATACTGACAAGCTTCGAAGAAGGCCGCCCAACGGTAAACCCAGACACCAGACGGTGAGCGGAAAACCGCGATGACTCTTGCGCGCCCTTCTTTAGCCGAAGCCAAGAACACGGCGGGTCGAGCATCAAAACCCTCATGAACTTAACTAACGTGCCAACCTTGGCGCTCGCCATTTATTGCGTCAGCTAAAGGGTTTTGGCTGGTTTGCTTGTAGCCCAACCCGATTAAGAGCCCGACAAACAAGGGAGCTAGCGTATCGGCGATAGACCGGCCGACAACGTGCCTAACGGAATTTCTTTACGACCTCGTACTTCCCGGCTTCCCAAGCTCTCATCTCGCCACCTTCGCAAGAGTAGTTTTCGTCAGTCTCCGCTATCCCGATCCCAATGCCCTCAACCTGGGGATCGTCGAAGGTGACGTATATGTCCGCCTTCTTGATCTTCCGCTCTTGAAAGTCCTCCAAGATTTCCTTGTAGCACGCGACATTGGGTTTCAGATTGTCGCGTAGAATTCGGGCTTCGGTTTTCTTGGTTATCTCTGAGAGCGGGCGTGTCTCAGCGAGAGCAGTAGGAGAAACTGACAGCGCCAACAACAAAGTAGGCGCAAGGGCCAAAAGAAGCTTGCTCATCTCATCGTCCGTTTGACGTCACAAAGCTGGGCATAAGGGCCGCGTCCATGAAGTGAGCCGCGCGGCGATTGTGCATATCATCACAGAGATAGGTAGGGTAGTGCATAGCCAAGCCGCGCAAGAACGAGACATCGGTCTGGTGCACGACGGATGCTGGCCTTGCGGTAGCCGTTCAGTCTACTGCGCGCCGATCACGATGTCGTCGCGGATCAGGTCCGAAAGTTCCCGTTCATCCGTGACGCCGAGTTCGATCCATTGGAGCAGGCTGTTTGCCTTTCGGCGTGCTTCAACACTTCCGGTGTGATGTCCATGTTCGTCGCACCAGCACTCCAGGATGCGATCGATCAGGTCGGTAATTTTCGATGTCAGCATCGGTCGGTGCCACGAAATCCATTGCATCGGCCCGTCTCCCTTCGAGACTGGAGCCTATGTGCAGCTGCATCGGCGTGGCAACCTCTCTAATATAAGAATCCACTCATATTGCGCTCCTAAACGCCGCTGCGTTGCAAAATGGCAATAGTCGGTGCGTCGGACTAGCGCCGAAAAGGATCAAATTTCGGCTCTCCGAGGCTCGGAAACGTCGTTGAAATCGAAGCCAACGGTGTGCGATTGTGGAAGGGAGATATGTCGGCGGATGGGATCGGAAGATGCCCGACCTGAGAGATAGGTGACGTTTTGTACCGGAGACATGGGTAACACTTTTCGCTTTTGGCGGGAGGTGTTGATGCCGTGGAGAGAGACTTCGGTGATGGAGGAACGTCTACGATTTGTCGCCCGCCTGCTGGAGGGCGAAGGCATGAGCGATGTGTGCCGGGAGTTCGGCATCTCGCGCAAGACCGGCTACAAAATCTTCAATCGCTACGAGGACGACGGCCTGGAGGCGCTGACGGATCGGTCTCGACGGCCGGTGCGTTACGCCAACCAGTTGCCCGAGCCGGTCGAGGCAATGATCGTGCGGCTCAAGAAGGAGAAGCCGCATCGGGGTGCCAGGAAGAGCAGAGAACTGCTGGTGAAGCGTCTGGCCGACGATGTGCGCGTGCCGTCGAAGAGCGGTGCTTGACCGGCACGGGCTGGTCGCTCATGCCCGCCAGCGGCACCGTTATCGGGCAGAAGGAACGGCCTTATCACAGGCCCTTTCGCCGAACGACCTGTGGTGCGCCGACTTCAAGGGCGAGTTCAAACTCGGCGATGGCCGCTACTGTTACCCGCTGACGGTCACCGACCAGACGCCACGCTACCTGCTTGCCGGTGAAGCCTTCGAATCGACAAAGGAGGTGGGGGTGTTCGAGGCGTTCCGCCGATTGTTTGCCGAACATGGCCTGCCAAGCGCGATCCGCAGTGACAACGGCCTGCCGTTCGCCAACCCCAACGGCCTCTACAATCTGTCGAAGCTGTCAGTCTGGTGGCTGCGGCTCGGCATCGCGCTCGAGCGCATCAGGCCGGGCCATCCGCAAGAGAATGGCCGGCATGAGCGCATGCACCTGACGCTGAAGAAAGAGGCGACCAGGCCACCTGGCAGAAATATCCTGCAGCAACAGGCCCGCTTCGATGCGTTCGTCAGCGAATTCAATACCGAGCGGCCGCATGAAGCCCTGGCGATGAAGGTGCCGCTCGATCTCTACACGCCATCGGCGCGCCGATATAACGGGCTGCCGGAGATCAATTATCCGTTCCACGACCGTGACGCGCTGGTGACCCATTGCGGCCGCATCTGCATCTACCGCAAGACGATCAACATCTCGACCGTGCTGGCCGGACAGAAACTGGGAATCAAGGAGGTCGACGACGGCATTTGGCTCGTCAGCTTCATGCACTATGATCTCGGATATATCGACCTCGAGCAGAGGACCTTGCAAACCATCGGCAACCCGTTCGGCACGAGGTTGTCACCCATGTGGTAGGTACGTTTTGTTACCTATGTCTCCGGGCTGGACAAGAAAGAACTGGTGGGCCCGGAGGGACTCGAACCCCCAACCAAGCGGTTATGAGCCGCCGGCTCTAACCATTGAGCTACAGGCCCGGCGACAGCATGGCTGCCGTGTCCGGCGCAATGGTTCCCCGGAACGGGTTTCGCTCTAACGCAATTCTTGAGCGCTCACAAGGGACTGCCGCAATAGCTTCACAATCAATCGGCAAGACGGCAATCGAGACTTCACAATCAGGGAGTTAAACACCGTGCTGCCGAACACCAGAACCATTGCCTTCAGCCTTTTGCTTGGCCTTCCGATCGCCACCATGGCGTTGCCGACACTGGCTGCTGATTCGCAGCCGCGCGAGGCCGTGATCTCCGTCAGTGGCGAGGGACAGGCGAGCGTCGCGCCCGACATGGCGGTGCTCAACCTTTCCGTCGTGAAGCAGGCAAAGACCGCACGCGAAGCGCTCGACGAAAACAACAAGTCGATGACTGATGTCCTGGCGGCGCTGAAAAAGGCAGGCATCGCCGAGCGCGATCTCCAGACGTCGGGCTTTTCAGTGCAGCCGCAATTCACCTACCCGCAATCCAACGATGGTCAGCCACAGCAGCCGCAGTTGGTCGCTTACCAGGTCTCCAACTCCCTGAGCGTGCGCGTCCGCGACCTGTCCAAGCTGGGCGCCATCCTCGACGAAGCCGTCACGCTCGGTGTCAATCAGGGTGGCGACATTCAATTCACCAACGACAAGCCGGAAAAGGTGATGGAGGAGGCTCGCAAGAATGCCGTCGCCAATGCCATCGAGAAGGCGAAGACGCTGGCCGGGGCAGCTGACGTGAAGCTCGGGCGCGTGATCGAGATCAGCGAGACGTCGCCGCGTCCACAGCCGGTGCCGGTCGCTCGGGCCGCCATGATGAAGGCCGCGGCAGACTCAGCCGTCCCGGTCCAGGGCGGTGAAACCAGCTACAACATCACCGTCAACATGACGTTCTCGATCACGCAGTGATCCTCCAACAGTTCAGAAATCTCTAATTTTGACGCCGGGTGGCCATTGATATTCTCTGCAATATCAATGGCCTGTTTGTTTCTTGTCGGGCGCGGTGGAGCCGATGCGCCGATAAAGGGCTTTATCACGCGTATATTACACTATAACATCGATCGTGTTTTCGGCCTCGCAGGGGAATCTTGAGTTCTGTTTCCCGAGCTCTGCCGGCCGAAGAGGAGGAATGGCACTAGCCCCCAAAGAGGAGACAGACATGACGAATGCCTTGCCGCCGCTTCACGATGGACATGCCCCGTTCACCCTTCAGGAACTCTTCCGCGAAGCACTCTACGCCTTCGAAGAGTGGGATACGGAGCTCACCGAGCCGATTGTCACTTTCGAGGGACGTGTTGTTCCCATCAGCCAGGTCTTCGAGGCGATGCGCCACTGCGACGACATCGTTCCGATGAACATCGTCGGAGCCGTCACAGAACGGCTTACCAAACCCTGGGAGGGCGAAGGACCGCTCGACCAGATGAGTTTTTCGACGGCTGCCCGCGTCATGGGCGTCCTCGTCCGCAAGCGTCTGCTTGCCAATGGCACGGCTGACATTGTCGCCGTTGCAGAACAGCCAGCCGAGCGCCGCTCCGGCAACTGAACGGTTGGATTGCGGTCGTAGGGCCGCAATCCCGCTTCCCGTATAAAACTTGCTATGGTTCGAAGGCTTCCTTGAGGCCGACGCTCTTGCGTTCGCGCAGGTCGAGATCGGCCTCGATATGCGCAATGTGGTGCAGCATCAGCCTGCATGCCTCGTCGAGATCGCTCCGCTCGATCGCGACGAGGATGTCGCCGTGCTCGGAATGGCCGCAACTCGATATGGTCGATTGGCCGTAGAGGGCGATCACTAGCGATGAGCGGGCAACAAGCTCATCCATGAAACGCTGCATGATGGCGTTGCCGGATATGGCAGCAAGCGTCAGATGGAAGTCGCCTGATGCCTTGATCTCGGCACGCCGGGCCGTCTGGCCGCGCTCGCCCATCAGGCGGCCTTCCTCGAGCAGCAATTGCTTCAGATGCTGGATTTGCGAAGGCGTGACTCTGGCCGCGGCCTCCCGCAAGATCCCGGGCTCCACGAGACGGCGGGCGGCAAAGATCTGGCGCGCCTCATCGGGCGAGGGGTAGGCGACGAAGGCGCCACGATTCTTTTCGACGCTGACCAGACCTTCATAGGAAAGAGCCTGCAAGGCGGCGCGCGCAAGCGTGCGACTGACATTGAACAAGTTGCCGACATCGCTTTCAGACAGCTTCGTTCCCGGTGACAGACGCCGCTCGACGATCGCATCGCGGATCGCGTCGCGGATTTGTTGTGTGCCTGTATCGGCTGGATCCTCTGCAGTCTGCAGGGCCGTTGCGGTGGGCTTCATGAACACAAATACCTTTTGACCGGGAAATGATATCTGCGTTTCCCGTAAAAGTTAAACGGAATTTGCGCGCAAAGTGAAGGCTAAATTGTATACGATATTTTGCACGAATTGCAGACGATGGCCTATTTTGTGTGCATGTGACGCCGCTGCCTGAATTTTGATATATGACGTTGCATCGATCGGAAGTCTTTGATTTCCCGACGTTTTGTGCGCCGCAAAAGAAACTGGCACGGCAGATGCATTGTCTTTCTCAAACAGGGGAAGACCAATGTCGAAAGCTGCAGAGATCGATATCATATCCGTTTCCAAGGTGTATGGCGCCACGACGGCGGTCCATTCCATCAGCCTGAAGATTCCGGCCGGCTCCTACTGCTGCTTTCTCGGGCCTTCCGGCTGCGGCAAGACCTCGACGCTGCGCATGATCGCCGGGCACGAAAGCATTTCCTCAGGCGATATCAGGCTCGGGAATACCGTCGTCACCGATTTTCCGCCGGCCAAGCGCGGTACCGCGATGATGTTCCAGTCCTATGCGCTCTTCCCGCATCTTGATCTCATCGACAACGTCGCCTTCAGCCTGAAAATGAAGGGCGTCGAGAAGGAGGACCGGCGCGCCAAGGCGCTTGACATGTTGAAGCTGATGCAGATGGACGCCTATGCGACGAGGCGACCGGCACAGCTCTCTGGCGGCCAGCAACAGCGCGTGGCGCTGGCGCGCGCGCTGATCACAGATCCCGAAGCGCTGCTGCTCGATGAACCGCTCTCAGCCCTCGATCCCTTCCTGAAGATCCGCATGCGTGCGGAGCTGAAGAAGCTGCAGAAGAGTCTCGGCATCACCTTTGTGCACGTGACGCACAGCCAGGAAGAGGCGATGGCGCTCGCCGATATCATCGTCATCATGAACGACGGCAAGATCGAGCAGGCGGCAACGCCGCGCAAGGTCTTCGAGGAGCCGGCCACCGCCTTCGTCGCTCGCTTCATGGGCGATCACAATGTTCTTTCCGGCCGCGTTGTGTCTTCAAATGGCGGTGTCACTACGCTCGAGGTTCCGGAAGGGCAGACCTTCTCGGTGCGCGGCAACGGCAAGCATGCCGGCGAGAGCGTCGATATCGGCGTCCGCACGGATCGTGTGCGCCTCGAAAAGGCTTCCGACAAGACGCTCGGCTTCAACGGTGTCGTCTCCAATATCGAATATCGCGGCGCCTCGGTGAAGCTCACGGTGGCCGGCGCGGGCAGTGACGACTTCACTGTTATCGCGAGTGACGGCGATTATTTCGCCAAACCCGTATCGGTCGGCGATGCGGTGTCTCTGAGATGGGCTCTGGAGGACGCGGTCCTCCTCGGCCGTGCATGAACCTCACCAGCAAAAAGAAGGGGAACTGACATGACAACTGAAAAGAAGACGACCAAGACTGAGGTCGGGATTTCCCGCCGCAGCCTGCTGAAAACTGGCGCCGCCGCGCTCGGCGCTGCTGCAGGCTCGGGCCTCATCACCGGCTTCCCGACGATCTGGGCGCAGTCCAACATCACGCTACGCCAGTTCGGCACGGGTGTTTCCAACATCAACGCCATTGCCGAGCAGTGCAAGAAGGACCTCGGCATCACGCTGGAGATGACGGCGACCGATTCCGACGCCGCCGCCCAGCGCGCCGTGACGCAGCCTGACAGCTATGACATCGCCGACATCGAATACTGGATCCTGAAGAAGGTTTACCCGACCGGCGTCATCCAGCCGATGGATGTGAAGAAGCTGAAGTACTACGACAAGGTCGTTCCGTTGTTCAAGAACGGCAAGCTGAAGCCGGACAGCGTCATCGCGCAGGGCACGGCGCCGCACACGGTCGGCTATGTCGAGAGCGCGGACGCCAAGACCTTCGCCAAGGGCGAAACCGAGCTCTTCACCATGATGCCGACGATCTACAATGCCGATACGCTCGGCATTCGTCCGGATCTCGTCGGTCGCGATATCACCACTTGGGCCGATATCATGGACCCGAAGTTCAAGGGCAAGACCTCGATCCTCAACATTCCGTCGATCGGCATCATGGATGCCGCGATGATCATGGAAGCGCTCGGCAACATCAAATACGCCGACAAGGGCAACATGACCAAGGAAGAGATCGACAAGACGATCGAGTTCCTCATCAAGGCCAAGCAGGACGGCCAGTTCCGCGCCTTCTGGAAGAGCTTCGACGAGTCGGTCAACCTGATGGCCTCCGGCGAAGTCGTCATCCAGTCCATGTGGTCGCCGGCTGTCGCGGCCGTCCGCTCCAAGGGCATCGCCTGCAAGTATCAGCCGCTCAAGGAAGGCTACCGCTCGTGGGGCGGCGGTCTCGGCCTTGCCTCGCACCTCAAGGGCGCGCAGCTCGACGCGGCCTATGAATACATCAACTGGTACACGTCGGGCTGGGTCGGCGGCTACCTCAACCGCCAGGGCTACTACTCGGCCTGCATGGACACCGCCAAGAACTTCATGACGGCTGACGAGTGGGGCTACTGGATCGAAGGCAAGGCCGCCCAGGGCGATATCCTCTCGCCTGAGGGCAAGGTCATGGAGAAGGCCGGCGCCGTTCGCGACGGTGGTTCGTTCGAAGAGCGCATGGGTCATGTGGCGTGCTGGAACTCCGTCATGGACGAAGACCGCTACATGGTTCGCCGCTGGAACGAGTTCATCGCTGCCTAAGGCAACCGCTTCTGCCAGGCCCTCTCCCCAGTTCCTTTGGGGGGGAGGGCGTCTATAACGGAGAGACCGGAAACATGGCGACGATCGCGTCTTCGCAGGCCGAGCACCAATCGGAACAGACAAGCCGCCGACGGATCGGATGGCCGACATGGGCAGCCTCTTATCTGCAGGCGACGCCGCTAATCCTCATTCTCGGTTTCTTCTTCATCCTGCCGATCGCCATGATCGCCGTCGTTAGTTTCTGGGACTACGACTTCGCCGGTCTCTACCCTGATTTCCTGACCATGAACTACACCGACACGCTCGGTTCATGGGTCACCTGGAAGACCTATCTCAACACGTTGAAATTCACGGTGATCGTCTGGAGCCTGACACTCTTCATCGGCTTCTGGGTCGCCTATTTCCTCGCCTTTCATATCCGGCGCACGTCGACGCAGATGATCCTGTTTCTGGTCTGCACAGTGCCGTTCATGACCTCCAACATCATCCGCATGATCTCGTGGATCCCGGTGCTCGGCCGCAACGGTCTGGTCAACTCCGCGCTGGTGCAGATGGGCATCGTGCCGCAGCCGATCGAATGGCTGCTCTATTCCGATTTCGCCGTGGTTCTCGCCATGGTGCATCTCTACACACTCTTCATGGTGACGCCGATCTTCAACACGCTGATGCGCATCGACCGGTCGCTGTTCGAGGCGGCGCGAGACGCCGGGGCCACCGGCTGGCAGATCCTCTGGAATGTCGTGTTGCCGCTGGCAAAGCCCGGTATCGCGATCGGTTCGATCTTCGTCGTCACCCTCGTCATGGCCGACTTTTCGACCGTGCAGGTCATGTCCGGTGGCCAGAGCGCTTCGGTCGCGCTGATGATGAAGAACCAGATGTCGCTGCTGCAGTATCCGGCCGCTGCCGCGAATGCCGTCGTGCTTCTGATCGTTGTCCTGATGATGGTCGCCGCCATCCTGCGCGTCGTCGATATTCGTAAGGAGCTTTGAGATGAACCACGAGAAGCGCACCTTTGAATTCTACGTGCTCGCTGCCTTCTTCCTTGTCTTCGTGCTGTTCCTCTACGGACCACTCTCGGCGATCCTGATCCTGTCCTTCCAGGGGCCCGACGGGGGCCTAACATTCCCGCTGAATGGCGTTTCCGTTCACTGGTTCTACAATCTCTTCGAGAAGCAGGCAGTCGGGGATTTCGGCGCATCCTTCCGCCGCTCGTTCACGCTCGGGCTGATGGTGATGGTGGTCACCGTAGTCGTCTCGCTGTTGGCCGGCCTGGCGTTCCGCCGCCGCTTCCGGGGCGCGACCGTGCTTTTCTACGCAACGGTCGCGAGCCTGGTGGTTCCGTCGATCATCATTTCGCTCGGGATCGGCGTGGTCTTCCAGCAGGGCGGCCTTAAGCCTGCCTGGTACTCGTCCGCCTTCGGCGCGCACCTGACATGGACGCTGCCCTTTGGCGTGCTGATCATGTTTGCCGTCTTCAACCGGTTTTCGCCAGCCTACGAAGAAGCTGCGCGCGATCTTGGCGCGAATTCGTGGCAGACCTTTCGTCATGTCGTGTTGCCGATGATTGCCCCCAGCCTGATCGGTGTCGGCCTGTTCGGGTTCACGCTCTCTTACGACGAGTTCGCCCGCACGCTGATGACGTCAGGAAGTTACAACACGTTGCCGCTCGAAATCTACGGCATGACCACCAACGTCACCACGCCGGTGCTCTATGCGCTCGGCACGGTCACGACGTTGTTTTCCTTCACCATCATCCTCGTCGCGCTCGGCATCATGCTCATGCTGCGTCGGCGCCAGGCAAAGGTAAGCTAACCCCTAATGCGCATTCTTCTGGTCAATCCCAATACGACTGAAACCATGACCGACAAGGCCGCCTTTGCTGCCCGCGCGGTCGCGGCGTCCGGCACCGCCATCATTGCCGCCACCTCACGCATGGGGCCGGTATCGATCGAAGGACATTATGACGGAGCGCTCGCAATCCCGGGACTTCTCAGCGAACTCAAGGAGCGGGCTGGCGAATACGATGCCGCCATCATCGCCTGCTTCGACGACACGGGATTAGATGCGGCGCGCAGCTTTGCCGACGTGCCGGTGCTTGGGCTCTGCGAATCTGCGGTCGCCACCGCAGGCTTCCTGGCGCAGCGATTTACCGTCGTGACGACGCTGGAGCGTTCGCGCGTCCTGATCGACAACCTCGTGCGGCGCTACGGCATGGGAGGCCGCGCGAAGGTGCGCGCCTCCGATATTCCGGTTCTTCAGCTCGAAGATCCCGCCTCGGGTGCTATCGGCAAGCTCCGGGCCGAGATCGAGCGTGCTCTTGCTGAGGATGGCGCCGAAGCGATCGTGCTTGGTTGCGCCGGGATGACTGATCTGGCTCGCGAGCTGCAGGATATCTACGGGGTGCCCGTTGTCGACGGCGTAGCCGCGGCGGTGAAGCAGGCGGAAGCGCTGGTGTCACTTGGGCTGTCGACCAGCAAGCGCGGCTCCTACGCGTCGCCGCTGGCCAAGCCCTTTACAGGCGCGATGAGTGTTTTTGCGCCGATGCGGGCAGCAGGCTGACCTGTGACGGCGATACCTGTTCGACGATCCGTGACCGTTTCGAAATGCTGACGCCCCAATTGTAAGCTTCCGGGCAGCGCCACGATTCCGCTTTACTTTTCACCTCCGCTTGCATTTGTTCAAACAAAAGCATTGCAGGAGAGGAAGCACACGTGACCATGCCGGACGACGACCTTAAGCGGATTGCAGAACAGGAGAAGGTGCTGAGTTTCGACACCTTCGATCTCACGACAGCATGGCAGCTCGGCAGGCTCCTGCAGGAACTTGGAACCGAGCGCGGCCACGGGATCGCGATCGACATTACGCTGCATTCGATGCCCGTCTTCTATGCGGCACTGCCCGGTGTCACGCCCGACAACGTCCAGTGGGTGCGGCGCAAGCGTAATCTGGTGCTGCGCTACTTCAAGAGCAGCTACGCGATCGGTCTCGATCTTAAGGAGAAGGGCAAGACGGTTGCCGACAATGGTCTTTCGGATGCCGACTATGCGCCGCATGGCGGCAGCTTTCCGATCAATGTGAAGGGCACCGGCTGCATTGGCGCGGTCACCGTATCCGGCTTGCCGCAGCGAGACGACCACAATCTTGCGGTCGAGGCGCTGGCATTGATGCTGGCGAAAGACATCGACGCCCTTCGCCTGGCGTGATTGCTGTTTCACCTGGCGTGTCTTGGCACGCCAGGTTTACGCTGCGAGCGATCGGATGGGGAGGACGGCTTCAGCTGGACCCAATCGAGGTATGCGAAGCCCCCATCAACGGCAGCCGCTCAGTTCGAGCCGAAGACAACGTCTTCCAACCACGGGTTAGAGAACCTCCGTTCCGGATCCATCCTGTCGCGAAGACGGACAAACTCGGCAAGCTTTTCATATTTGGCGCCGATGTTGCGCTCCGTAAAGACCTTGCCCCAATGCGGCAGGGCTGCGAAGGGCGAGAGTGCCTGCTCGATATGCCCCACGGCCGCATTCACGGCCTCCTGATCCCGAACCCAGGTAAAGTGGAACGACAGCGTATCGCGGTGATACTGAGGACTGAGCCATAGCTCGTCCGCCGCGACAGTCCGGAGTTCGCCCGCTTGCACCAAGTGGGCAAATTTATCGCGGATCGACAGCAGCGCTTCGATCGCTGCCGCGCCGTGTTTGCGTGGAAGGTGGAACTCGGACTGTATCTCTTCGCCATTGCTGGGCGTGAAGCCCATCTTGAAGTGCGGGAGCCTGTCGGACCAGCGGCCATATTGCCCCAACTGATCCGTGGAGTTTTGCGCGTCCAATTCGCTTATGGGGTGCCTGTTGACCATCGCGCGTGTTGCGCCGTGGATGTCGGCCGGCCAGTCCTCGGCGGACGCAGTTCTCTTGACCCAAATCGATCCTGCTTGTTGACCCCATTGCGTGAACACGCTGACGCTGTAGCCCAAGGCCATGATCTCATCGAGGTTGGCCAAAAGCTTGTCCCAGGCCAATCCTTCGTAGACGCACTGTGCGACCTGAAACTCCGGCTGAACGTCAAGCGTCACGCGCGTTACGACGCCAAGCGCGCCCAAATGCACCACCATGCCCGCGAAATCGGCATCGCCGCGGGTCACCTTCACGAGGCGGCCGTCGCCTGAGACGATTTCCAATCCCGAGACCGCTGTCGCCAGATTGCCGTTCCGGTCGCCTGAGCCATGCGTTGCCGTGGCAATCGCGCCAGCAATGGAGATGTGGGGTAGGGAGGCTAGATTGTGTACGGCAAGACCATGGCCATGGAGGAAAAGCGCAAGCTCGCCATAGGTGCAATGACCGCCAACGGAAACCTGTCTCCCATCGCCTTCGATGACGGGGTCGATTGGCACATCGGCAAGCGCCAGGGCAACTTCGCCATCGGCAATCGCATTGAATGAGTGGCTTGACCCCACCGTCTTTATCTTTGGCGCTCGCATCACGACTTCGCGGACCGCTTCCACCGAAGACGGATAGAGGCAGTCTCGAAAGCCATAGTGAAAGCTTCCCGCCCAGTTAGCCTTTGGAACCCGCGTCATAACAAAACCTCGCGCTTCTCTATCGCACAGCCATTCCAACGACGTACTTTGCGACGCTGTGCCGGGTCTCAGCTCAAGTTACGGCGTCGACGCGACGCCACTTGATGATCGAGCGCCACTGAAGCGGCGCTCGCTCTATATCAGATCTTGCCGCCCGCCTCGGGAATGACCTTGGTTAGGCTTCCGGTTGCGGGGAAGAGGGGGATCAGGCAGGCCTGCAGGGCGTGGTAGATGTCGCCCTTGCCGGGGAACAGGCTGTGTGAGGGTACCAGATTTTCCGTCAGCTCCTCGTGCCAACCGCCATTCTTGTGGTCGATGAAGGCGCGTTCGATCACGTTCCAGATCCTGCGGTAATGTTCCTCGTGGTAGTCGCTTGGCAGGTGCTCATTGAGGAAGTGCGCGGCGGCAGCGCCCTCGCAGGCCGGCCACCACAGCTTGTTGCGCTTGGCCGGCTTGTCTTCCCAGTCGAGTGTATAGAAGAAGCCGCCCTTGTCGTCGTCCCAACCGAGGGCGATCGACTGCGAGAACAGGCTCTTCGCCGCATCTGGCATCCACTCCTGCTTCTTGCCGCCAAGCACCCAGAGCTGGAGAAGGAGGCGCGCCCACTCCAGCCAATGACCAGGAGTAGTGCCTGCCGGGCGGAACATTTCGTTCGGATGATAGTAATCCTTGTCGAGGCCCCAATCGGTGGTGAAGTGCTCGGCAACGCGCCAACCGACGGAGCCGGCGGCTCGACGAATGACGAGATCAGCAATGCTTTCAGCCTTGGCGAGATAGTCGCGGTCGCCGGTTGCCTCGAAGGCCGCCATCAGCGCTTCGGTCAAATGCATGTTGGAGTTCTGGCCACGGTAGTTGCCGCCGTCGAGAGCCTGCCAGTCGGCGGTGAACTCTTCGGCAATGGCGCCGTGCTTGGCTTCCCAGAACTTGGTATTCAGGACCTCGGCAATATCGGCAAGCATGCCGTCGGCAAGCGGATGGCCGACCGTCTTGGCGGAGGACGCTGCGAGCAGGACGAAGGCGTGGCCATAACCCTGCTTGTTTGAATCGACGGGGCCCTTGTCATCGAGCGACCAGAAGTAACCGCCGTTCTTGGTGTCACGGTGATGGTTCCAGATGTACTGCATGCCATGATCCACGACGTCGGAGGCACCGGGACGGCCGAGCAGCGTGCCGATCGCAAAGCAATGAACGGCGCGTGAGGCTATGTGGATCGGACGGACCTGACCGGCGGCATTGAGCGGTTTGCCGGCATCGTCGAGATCGAAGAAGCCGCCTTTCGGGTTGACGGAGTTGTGCTGGAAGAAATCGAAAAGGCCGTTTGCCTGTGCGAGAAGCCAATTGCGGTGGTAGGCGCGGGTGGTCCAGTTTCCAAGCGCGGCGTCGCCGATTGCTAGTACCATGATACTCCTCCAATTTCGTGCACAAAGCCTTCGTAACCGCCTATATAGGGGTCGCCCGAGTCTGTCATCTGCCCAGCGCCGCAAAGGCGCCACATGATGGGCATATATTGACATAAAGATATCTTTATGTGATTTGACCAATTGGCCTGTAACGACGTCAAGGAGTCCGCCCGTGTTTGATACTCTGTTTAGTCCCGAAGGGACAAAGCGCGACGGTAGCGAAGTGTTTGCGGCGCTCAAGAAAGCTGCCAGTGAACGTATCCTCGTTCTTGACGGCGCCATGGGCACGCAGATCCAGGGGCTTGGCTTCGACGAAGACCATTTTCGTGGTGATCGCTTCATCGGTTGTGCCTGCCATCAGAAGGGCAACAACGACCTGCTGATCCTGACGCAGCCGGATGCGATCGAAGAGATCCATTACAAATACGCAAAGGCCGGCGCCGATATTCTGGAGACCAACACCTTTTCGTCGACCCGCATCGCACAGGCCGACTATGCGATGGAAGGCGAAGTCTATGCGCTTAACAAGGAGGGCGCCGAGATCGTGCGCCGCGCCGCGATCCGTGCTGAGCGCGAGGACGGCCGTCGTCGTTTCGTCGCCGGTGCCATCGGCCCGACGAACCGCACCGCGTCGATTTCGCCCGACGTCAACAATCCGGGCTTCCGCGCCGTCAGCTTCGACGACCTGCGCATCGCTTATGGCGAGCAGATCGACGGCCTGATCGATGGTGGCGCCGATATCATCCTCATCGAGACGATCTTCGACACCTTGAATGCGAAGGCCGCGATCTTTGCCTGCGAGGAGCGCTTCGAGGCGAAGGGCATCCGCCTGCCGGTCATGATCTCCGGCACGATCACCGATCTTTCCGGCCGTACCCTGTCCGGCCAGACGCCGTCGGCGTTCTGGAACTCGGTGCGGCACGCCAACCCGTTTACGATCGGCCTGAATTGCGCACTCGGCGCCAACGCCATGCGTCCGCACTTGCAGGAGCTGTCGGGCGTTGCCGATACCTTCATCTGCGCCTATCCGAATGCTGGCCTGCCGAACGAGTTCGGCCAGTATGACGAGACGCCGGAACTGATGGCGGCGCAGATCGACGAGTTTGCACGCGAAGGCCTCGTCAACATCGTTGGCGGCTGCTGCGGCTCGACGCCTGAACATATCAAGGCGATCGCTGAGGTGGTGGCGAAGTACAAGCCACGCCCGATTCCCGAGCATCGCCCCTTCATGTCGCTGTCGGGTCTCGAACCGTTCGAGCTGACCAAGGACATTCCCTTCGTCAACGTCGGTGAGCGCACCAACGTCACGGGCTCCGCCAAGTTCCGCAAGCTGATCACCAATGCCGACTACACGGCAGCGCTCGATGTGGCACGCGACCAAGTTGAAAACGGCGCGCAGATCATCGACATCAACATGGACGAGGGCTTGATCGATTCCGAAAAGGCGATGATCGAGTTTCTGAACCTGATCGCCGCCGAACCGGATATCGCTCGCGTGCCTGTGATGATCGACTCCTCGAAGTTCTCGATCATCGAGTCCGGCCTGAAGCGTGTCCAGGGTAAGCCGATCGTCAACTCGATCTCGCTCAAGGAAGGCGAAGAGAACTTCCTGGCGCAGGCGAAGCTGCTGCACGCTTATGGCGCGGCCGTCGTGGTCATGGCCTTCGATGAGACGGGGCAGGCAGACAGCTACGAGCGCAAGGTCGAGATCTGCACGCGCGCCTACAAGATCCTGACTGAAAAGGCGGGCTTCCCGCCTGAGGACATCATCTTCGATCCGAACGTCTTTGCTGTCGCGACCGGCATCGAGGAGCACAACAACTATGGCGTCGACTTCATCGAGGCGACGCGGACGATCCGTAAGACGATGCCGCTGGTGCATATTTCGGGCGGCGTCTCGAACCTGTCCTTCTCGTTCCGCGGCAACGAGCCGGTGCGCGAGGCGATGCACGCCGTGTTCCTTTACCACGCCATCCAGGCGGGGATGGACATGGGCATCGTCAATGCCGGTCAGCTGGCGGTCTATGACAATATCGACCCGGAGCTGCGCGAAGCCTGCGAAGACGTCGTGCTGAACCGCCGCGCCGACGCGACCGAGCGGCTGCTTGAAGTGGCAGAGCGTTATCGTGGTGCCGGCACCCGGGAAGCGAAGGTGCAGGATCTCACCTGGCGCGAATGGCCGGTCGCAAAGCGGCTGGAGCATGCGCTGGTCAACGGTATCACCGAATATATCGAAGCCGACACCGAGGAAGCCCGTCAGCAAGCGGAGCGGCCGTTGCATGTCATCGAAGGCCCGCTGATGGCCGGCATGAACGTGGTCGGCGATCTCTTCGGCTCCGGCAAGATGTTCCTGCCGCAGGTCGTCAAGTCGGCGCGCGTGATGAAACAGGCGGTCGCGGTACTCCTTCCCTACATGGAAGAGGAGAAGCGACTGAACGGCGGCGACGAGCGCAAGGCTGCCGGCAAGATCCTGATGGCGACCGTGAAGGGCGACGTCCACGATATCGGCAAGAACATCGTCGGTGTCGTTCTCGCCTGCAACAATTACGAGATCATCGATCTCGGTGTCATGGTGCCAGCAACGAAGATCCTCGAGACTGCCGTCGCCGAGCAGGTGGATGTCATCGGCCTCTCCGGCCTGATTACCCCGTCGCTCGACGAAATGGTGCATGTCGCCGCTGAAATGGAACGTCAGGGACTGGACCTGCCGCTCTTGATCGGTGGCGCGACGACCAGCCGTGTCCACACGGCAGTCAAGATCCACCCGGGCTACAACAAGGGCCAGACCGTCTATGTGACGGATGCCAGCCGCGCGGTCGGCGTCGTTTCCTCGCTGTTGTCACCTGAAGGTCGCGACGGTTATGTGGCCGACATCCGCGCCGAATATGCGAAGGTCGCTGCAGCGCACGCCCGCAGCGAGGCGGAGAAGGTGCGCCTGCCGCTGGCACGTGCCCGTGAAAATGCCGCTGCGGTCGACTGGGCGGCCTACAAGCCGACAAAGCCGAGCTTCCTCGGCACCAAGGTATTCGACGGCTACGATCTTGCCGAGATCGCCAAGTACATCGACTGGACGCCGTTCTTCCAGACCTGGGAGCTGCGTGGGCGGTTCCCGGCAATTCTCGAAGACGAAAAGCAGGGCGAGGCGGCTCGCGCGCTGTGGGCCGACGCGCAGGCCATGCTGAAGAAGATCATCGACGAGAAGTGGTTCAACCCGCGCGCCGTCATCGGCTTCTGGCCGGCGAACGCGGTCGGCGACGATATCCGGCTGTTCAAGGACGATAGCCGCAAGGAGGAGCTTGCCACCTTCTTTACGCTGCGCCAGCAGCTTTCGAAGCGCGATGGCCGGCCGAACGTCGCATTGTCGGACTTCGTGGCGCCAGCCGACAGCGGCATTCACGACTATGTCGGCGGCTTCGTCGTTTCAGCCGGTATCGAAGAGATCGCTATCGCGGAACGCTTCGAACGTGCGAACGACGACTATTCGTCGATCCTCCTGAAGGCGCTGGCCGATCGCTTCGCGGAGGCCTTTGCGGAATGCATGCACGAGCAGGTTCGTCGCGAATATTGGGGTTATGCCAAGGATGAGCATCTCTCCAACGAGCAGCTGATCAGCGAGGAATATGCCGGTATCCGTCCGGCGCCGGGCTATCCGGCGCAGCCCGATCACACCGAGAAGAAGACGCTGTTTGCTCTGCTCGATGCCGAAAAGGCTGCCGGCGTGCAGCTCACCGAGAGTTATGCGATGTGGCCGGGTTCGTCGGTCTCCGGCATCTACATCGGCCATCCCGAATCCTACTACTTCGGCGTCGCCAAGGTGGAGCGGGACCAGGTCGAGGACTACGCAGCCCGGAAGGGCATGGACGTAGCCGAGGTCGAACGTTGGCTTGGACCGGTCCTCAACTACGTACCGCGCAAGCGTGACGAGGAAATCGAGGACGCTGCCTGATCGGCGGCGTCTTCAGTATTTGATTCAAGGACCAGAGGGATTGATTTAGCTCTTGGTCGCAACGCACTGAATCTGAATCGAAAATCGCCTCAGGCGCTGGGTGTCAACTCGACAAGCAACGCCGTGGTGTCGTCGCTCTGCTTGTAGCGTGGATAGCGGAGCCCTTCGGGATCAATCTCGCGTTCGAAGCGCCGAAGTTCGTCGAGCATCGGCCGCAGACCCTTGGCGAGTGCAGTGCGCACCAAGCTTGTAGAATCATAGGTCGCGTAAAGGACCGCGAGGTCTGAAAAACCGTCGCTGCAGACGATGGCGTGCGCTTTGCCCCTGATATCCAGCCGCTCTGAAACCAGATGATCGGCCGCCTCCGGCACGAGGCCGAGGGTCCAGACGCCGCTTGCCGGCGTGTTCTGGCGCTCTCGGTGCTGGCGCAATAGGGCGAGCGTTTCGGAATTGCCGAGCGCGCCACCTTCCTTGGTAATGCCGCCCGTGCGTGCAATGTGCTTTCGCGCCTGGTTCTGTTCATACTCATAGGCACCGGGAATAGCCATGTGCATCGCTGCCGAGCCGTCTTCCTGCAACAGAAAGAGGCAGGAGTCGCCAAGGCCGACGAAGTGGAAACCGTCGCGCGTGTGGTGCAACATGGCAAAGGCGGTCAGCGGCCACGCGTAGCGCGGGACGCTCTCGTTGTGGGCTAAGAACTCCGTGCGGGCTGCCAGAGACAGGCTGCGAGCAATCTCCGAGACGCTGCTGTCACGGGTAATCCGATCCTGAAAGCCACGGGCGAAGTGCTGGGCGATCCAGGCGGCGTCGCTACCTCCCTCATCCATATATTGGCGATCGCCGAGGCCCGTCGCACCGTCGATTACGAAGGCGCAGGCGTCGTTATGGCCGAAGCTGTCGTCGTTCGGCTTTGCGGGATTGCCGGGATCGGAGATGGTGTCGAGGATAGTGATGCGACTTGTCATGGGTGCCATCAATAGACGGGCATTGCCGTCCATTCAATGCGACAAGGAATCACGACGGACCGATCGTCAGTTCGGCGACAAAATCATAGGCATCCCCGCGGTAGAGCGAGCGGGTGAATTCGACCGCGCGTCCCGAACCAAGGTATGAAATACGCTCGATCGACAGCCCTGCGGCGCCGACGGGAACGCCGAGAAGATGGGCATCGACCTCTTTCATGTTGGTCGCCGAAATTCTCTGCACCGCGCGGACGGGCCGGACCTGGCGACGCTCGAGCTCCTCATAGAGCGACGTTGTCACCACGAAAGGATCGGGCAGGAACTCGCCGGAAACACTGGCATTTTCGATGGCCAGCGGCTGGTCGTCGGCGATGCGCAATCGGCTGAGGCGTGAGACCCTGACATCGGTCGCGAGACCGAGAATCATCATTTCGTCGGGAGAGGGCGTGTGGATACCCTTGTGCAGCCATTCGGAGCGGGAGGTCATGCCGCGACGGGCCATATCCTCCGTAAAGGAGGTGAGCTGCGAGAGGCGCTGTTCGACCTTCGATACCGGCTTTGTCACGAAGGTGCCGGAACCGTGGCGGCGGATGAGCAACCCGTCCGCGACAAGCTCATCGATCGCTTTGCGCACGGTCACCCGGCTGACGGTCGCCAGTTCCGCGATGTCGCGCTCAGGCGGCAGGGCATCGCCATGACTGAGCGTGCCAGTGCGAATGGCATCTTCCAGCGTGCGGCGCAGCTTTACATAAAGCGGGCCTGTGCCGCCGGCTTGAAGACGTTCGGGGGAAAGGAGGCTTGCAAAATCGTCGGTCATGCCGCGCCTCTTCCTTCCTCGTGGAGAAACTTCACTGCGAGATCAATGGCGCCCTGCAGGACGTCGCCCTTCGGCTCACGCAGCAGGACAGCGTGACGTTCAGCAAGCCATGGACGATAGGCCTTTGCCAGTCCGCCCAACAGGCAGATCACCTCGCATTCCGGCCAGAGCAACGCATCCAGGCTCTCGCCGATCGAGGCTGCTGCGTTCTGCACGATCGCCGTCGCGACCGAGTCGCCCTTGGCAGCGGCCTCGAACACAACGGGCGCGTAGCGGGCGAAGTCATTCGGGCGGGAGACGTGGGCGAACTTGACGACGCGCTCAGGATCGTCGCCATATTCAGCCATGACGGTCTGGGTGACCGGGGAGGAGGGGCGCACCCCGTCATGGGCCAGCAAAGACTGCTCCAGCAGGTCCCGGCCGAGGCGAGCGCCACTGGCCTGGTCGCCGACGACGAATCCCCAGCCGCCAATGCCGTAGAGCTTTCCGTTGCGGCGCGCATTGTAGACCGAGCCCGTTCCGAACGCTCCAATCACACCGTCGGAATCGCCGAGCGCTCCTTGGAGTGCCGTCGTCGCATCTGTTACGACACGGCGCCGGGCAAAAGGCAGGGCACGCTCGATGCGTTCGGCATAGTCGCCCACATTCGCGCCGGCGACGCCGACGACGGCAGAGACGCTGGAAACGGTTTCAGAGGAAAGGCCGGCGTCATTCAACGCGTTTTCGGCTGACGCTACGATATTGAGCAGCGAGTTTTCGAGGTCGGACAGGATGTTCGACGGGCCGGCCGTGCCACGGCCCAGAATGCGCCCTGTCGCATCCGTGACTGCGGCGCGGCAGCTGGAGCCTCCGCCGTCAATGCCGATCGCAAGTTCTGTCATTGAACCACCAAATCCGCCCATTCCCCTTGTTTTCACTACAATACCAAAAAAATACCATTTACCAAGTCAAAAGCGTGGCGAAAAATCATCTTTTTATCTATCTGATTTTTATGAATAAAATTTTTTTGACGACTTTTCTGTCGTTCGAGTGTTAAAATCGGCTGGACAATTGGTATTTTTTTGGCCTTAATTCAACTCAAGGGAACAGCGCATCGAGCAGCGATAAACGGCAGGATAGAGATAAGCCGGGTCACTCGATGAAATGCAGATCCGGCCGTAGCGACACCGTCGCTCTCGATCCGTTCATTTGCCGTCAGCTTTCCCTTTCATGGCTGCGCCGGATCGGTTTCTTGTTCGGGTGCGCCGTCTGGTCGACAGGTGTTATCTGTCGCGCCGATTTTGAGCTTTCGGGCCGGCAGCTGCTGACGGCCCTCGAGTGGCGTTGCGTGTCACCTCATGCACGCGAACGCTGGTTTCAGGTCAGGAACAGCGCCTCACCGGCGCATAAAACAGGAGAGGGAAATGAAGAACACCGCACTTAGAGGCTTCCTGCTGGCGTCCAGCCTGCTGACATCAGTGGGCTTTGCTCATGCCGCCGACGTTACGCTGACGGTCGAGAGCTGGCGTAACGACGACCTGCAGATCTGGCAGGAAAAGATTATCCCGGCGTTCGAAGCCAAGAACCCCGGCATCAAGATCGTCTTCTCGCCGACCGCGCCGACCGAGTACAACGCTTCGCTGAACGCCAAGCTCGATGCCGGCTCCGCCGGTGATATCATCACCTGCCGGCCGTTCGACCCTTCGCTCGGAATCTTTGATAAGAAGCAGCTCGCCGATCTGACGAGCCTGCCGGGCATGGAGAACTTCTCGCCCGTCGCCAAGGCCGCCTGGACAACCGATGACGGCAAGTCCACCTTCTGTGTGCCGATGGCCTCGGTCATCCATGGCTTCATTTACAACAAGGATGCCTTCGACAAGCTCGGCATCTCCGTTCCGAAGACCGAAGAGGAATTCTTCGCCGCCCTCGACAAGATCAAGGCGGACGGCACCTACATTCCGCTCGCCATGGGCACGAAGGATCTCTGGGAAGCCGCAACCATGGGCTACCAGAACGTCGGTCCGAACTACTGGAAGGGCGAAGACGGTCGTCTGGCGCTGATCTCAGGCAAGCAGAAGCTGACCGATCCGGAATGGGTCCAGCCTTTCGAACAAATCGCCAAGTGGAAGCCCTATCTCGGTGACGGTTTCGAAGCCCAGACCTATTCGGACAGCCAGAACCTCTTTACGCTCGGCCGCGCCGCCATCTACCCGGCCGGTTCCTGGGAAATCTCGCTGTTCAACAGCCAGGCCCAGTTCAAGATGGGCGCTTTCCCGCCGCCGGTTCCGAAAGCTGGCGACCAGGGCTACATCTCCGACCATCCGGATATCGCTGTCGGCCTGAACGCCAAGAGCACCCATGCCGAGGAAGCCAAGAAGTTCCTCACCTGGGTCGCCTCGCCGGAATTCGCCGAAATCTACGCCAACTCGTTGCCGGGCTTCTTCAGCCTGAACTCGACGCCGGTGAAGATGGCTGATCCGCTGGCCCAGGAATTCGTTTCCTGGCGCGGCCCGTTCAAGTCGACGATCCGCTCGACGTACCAGATTCTGTCGCGTGGTACGCCGAACCTCGAAAACGAAACCTGGGTTGCTTCGGCGAACGTCGTCAACGGCACCGTGACGCCAGCCGATGCCGCCAAGAAGCTGCAGGACGGCCTCGACAGCTGGTTCAAGCCTGCCAAGTGATTGAGATGTGAGGGGCGGCGTTAGCCGTCCCTCATTCCGGCTCAAAGCCAATTTCGTATCCGCTCTTTTTCTCCCCGCCGCCTTCGAAAGCCGAAGGGCGGGGAGATGACTAGAGGGAAAGGGCGTTCTGCCCGTTGTGTCAGACGCGCTGCGCCATAGGTGCAGCTAAGAAGAACAGGCAAAAGCCATGAGCGTAGCCGAATCCGCTGTCGATGTTGTTCCCATTAAGCGCCCTGTGCGCTGGCACGTCGGCGTCTTTCTCTTCCCGGCATTTGTCGTTTATTCGGCGATCATGATCCTGCCGCTGATCGAAACGCTGAGGCTTTCGTTCTACAACACTGTCGACGGCGCGCCTGTCTTCGTCGGGCTCGCGAACTACAAGGTGTTGTTTGGCGATGCGCGCTGGGCACACGACTTCTGGAACGCGCTGGTCAACAACTTCATATTCTTCGTCATTCACATGTGCGTGCAGAACCCGATCGGCATCGCGCTGGCGGCGCTGCTGTCGACGCCACGGCTGCGGTTCGTCGCGTTCTACCGCACCGCAATCTTCCTGCCGACGCTGCTTTCCTTCGTGATCGTCGGCTTCATCTGGAAGCTCATCCTTTCGCCGATCTGGGGCGTTGCCCCGTGGCTGATGAGCCTTGTCGGCATGAAGAGCCTGTTCGCGCCGTGGCTAGGGCAGTCCGGGTCGGCGCTGATTGCCGTGTCGCTGATCTCGAATTGGCAGTACATCGGCATTCCGATGATGCTGATTTACGCTGCGCTGCTCAGTATCCCGGAAGAGGTGATCGAAGCTGCCGAATGCGACGGCATCACCGGCTGGGCTCAGTTCTGGAAGATCAAGCTACCGCTCATCCTGCCCGCCATAGGCATCATCTCGATCCTGACTTTTGTCGGCAACTTCAACGCCTTCGACCTGATCTACACCGTGCAGGGCGCACTTGCCGGGCCTGATATGTCGACCGACATCCTGGGTACGCTCCTCTACCGCACCTTCTTCGGTTTCCAGCTTCAGCTTGGCGACCGCTCGATGGGCGCCACGATCGCGACGGTGATGTTCCTGATCATCCTCGCCGGCGTGTCGTTCTACCTTTTTGCCATCCAGCGGCGCATGCGCCGGTACCAGTTCTGAGGAGTGTGCCATGTCCAACAGAGCACGCACATCCCCCATCCGCACCAGCTTCGTCCACCTGGCGCTCATCGGCTATACGCTGGTTGCCATCTTTCCGGTGTTCCTGACGATCATCAACTCGTTCAAAGACCGTAACGCGATCTTCCGCTCGCCGCTGCAGGTGCCGACGCCCTCGACCTTCAGTCTTGTCGGGTATCGAACAGTGCTGGGGCAGGGTGATTTCGCCACTTACTTCCAGAACAGCTTCATCGTCACCATCGTTTCGATCGCGCTGGTGCTGCTCTTCGGCGCGATGGCCGCCTTCGCGCTCTCCGAATACCGTTTCCGTGGCAACACGTTGACCGGCCTCTATATGGCGATCGGCATCATGATCCCGATCCGCCTTGGTACGGTCGCAATCCTGCAGGGCATGGTGGCCGCCGGTCTCGTGAACACGCTGACGGCGCTGATCCTCGTCTACACTGCGCAGGGCATTCCGCTGGCGATCTTCATCCTGTCGGAATTCATGCGGACCGTCTCCGACGACCTCAAGAATGCCGGCCGCATCGATGGGCTGTCGGAATATGCGATCTTCTTCCGGCTCGTCATCCCGTTGGTGCGCCCGGCAATGGCTACGGTTGCAGTCTTCACGATGATCCCGATCTGGAACGATCTCTGGTTCCCGCTGATCCTGGCGCCCGCTGAGGCGACGAAGACCGTCACCCTCGGGTCGCAGATTTTCATTGGGCAATTCGTGACCAATTGGAACGCCGTGCTTGCCGCGCTTTCGCTGGCGATCCTGCCGATCCTCGTTCTCTACGTCATCTTCTCGCGGCAGCTCATCCGCGGCATCACTTCGGGAGCGGTCAAGTGAGTTCGACGACCAAGCCAATCCGCGTTCTCGTCGCCGGCCTCGGCAACATGGGACGCAGCCATGCGCTGGCCTATCACAACAATCCCGGTTTCGAGATTGTCGGGCTGGTCAATCGCTCGACGCCTGATCTGCCGGAGGAACTACGGGGCTACAAGATCTATTCGGATTTCAAGGCCGCTCTTGCCGAGCCGAAACCGGATCTCTGTGCGGTCTGCACCTATTCGGACACGCATGCGGACTATGCGGTCGCTGCCTTCGAGGCTGGTTGCGACGTTTTCGTCGAGAAGCCGCTCGCAACAACCGTTGCGGATGCGGAGCGCGTCGTGGTGGCGGCGAAGAAGGCCGGCCGGAAATTGGTGATCGGCTATATCCTTCGCCACCATCCATCCTGGATGCGGCTGATCGAAGAGGCGCGCAAGCTCGGTGGGCCGTATGTGTTCCGCATGAATCTCAATCAGCAGTCCAGCGGTCCGACCTGGGAAACACATAAGTCGTTGATGCAGACGACCTCTCCGATCGTCGATTGCGGTGTGCATTATGTCGACGTCATGTGCCAGATCACGGACGCTAAACCGGTGGAAGTGCGCGGCATGGGACTGCGTCTATCGGACGAAATCGCGCCCGATATGTATAATTACGGCCAGCTCCAGGTGCTTTTCGAGGATGGTTCAGTCGGCTGGTACGAGGCCGGCTGGGGCCCGATGATCTCCGAGACGGCGTTTTTCGTGAAGGACATCATGTCGCCGAAGGGATCGGTCTCGATCGTGATGGATCCGAACGCCAAGTCCGACGATATCGACGCTCACACCAAGACTTCAGTCATTCGCCTGCACACGGCGGAGACAGGAACCGACGGCAAGTTCATACGGCCGGACCAGGACATGACGATGGCGGGAGAACCAGGCCATCAGGAACTCTGCGACCGCGAGCAGGCCTTCATGCTGAAGGCCATTCGCGAGGATATCGACCTTAACCGCCACATGGCAGACGCCGTCGCTTCGCTGCGCATCTGCCTCGCCGCCGACGAAAGCGTGCGTACCGGCCAAGCCGTCAAGCTCCAAGAGCCGGTCAAACTGTAAGGATTACGACTAGTGGGATCGCTTCAACTCAAATCCATCCGCAAGACCTACGGCACGCATGAGGTGCTGAAGGGCATCGACCTAGAGGTCAAGGACGGCGAGTTCGTCATTTTTGTCGGACCTTCGGGCTGCGGCAAGTCAACCCTCCTGCGCAGCATTGCGGGATTGGAGGATGTCACCTCGGGCGCCGTTTTCATCAATGGCAAGGAAGAGACGCTGACGCCTCCCGCCAAGCGTGGCATCGCGATGGTGTTCCAATCCTATGCGCTCTACCCGCACCTGACGGTCAAGGACAACATGGGCCTCGGCTTGAAGCAGGCCGGCACGCCGAAAAATGAGATCGACAAGCGGGTGACCAAGGCGTCCTCGATGCTGTCGCTTGAGCCTTATCTGGCGCGGCGCCCGGCGGAGCTTTCCGGTGGTCAGCGCCAGCGCGTCGCTATTGGCCGCGCGATCGTGCGCGAGCCGGCGCTCTTCCTCTTCGATGAGCCGTTGTCGAACCTCGACGCAGCCTTGCGCGTTCAGACGCGTCTTGAGATCGCGCGCCTGCACCGCAGCCTCAAGGCGACGATGATCTACGTCACCCACGACCAGGTCGAGGCGATGACGCTTGCCGACAAGATCGTGGTGTTGAATGCCGGTGCGATCGAGCAGGTCGGCTCGCCAATGGAGCTCTACAACCGCCCTGCAAACACCTTCGTTGCGGGCTTCATCGGTTCGCCGATGATGAACTTCATTCCGGGTGACAAGGTTAGCGATGCCGCGGCAAAGACTGTTGGCGTGCGCCCAGAGCACTTGACCCTTTCGCGCGAGCAGGGCACGTGGCGGGCGAAGGTCGTCCACGTCGAACATCTCGGCGCGGACACGATCATCTATCTCGAATCCGAGCAGTGCGGCCTGATCACCGCGCGCCTTTTCGGTGAGCATCAGTACGAGCCCGACGAGATCGTCTATGCGACGCCGGACATGGCCCACATGCATCGGTTCGATGCCAATGACAAGGCGATCCGCTAGAGCCCAACGTCAAACTGAAAGCCCCGCCAGAGCGGGCCCGCCAGAGCGGGGCTTTCCATTTCTATCGATCAGCCAAGAACAGGGCGCATGAAGCTGCGCTCGTAGCTGATGATGCTGCGATTTCGTTTGTCGAACGCGGCCTGGCATTCGGGTTCGCTTGCCATGCGCGTGCGATAGTCTTCGTAGGCCGCGAGGCTCGGAAACGAAAACAGCGCAATGGCAATGTTGTTCGCGCCCTCGGACGGCAGGAAATAGCCGTGATGCGTGCCTCCCATTCGATTGACGATCGGAATCCAGAGGCGCGCATACTCCTCGAATTCGGCCACCTTGTGTGGGTCGATCGTGTAACGCAGATAGCAGGTAATCATTGAAGCGTTTCTTTGAAGCAAAGCCGGACGGCGGCCACACGCCTCCGACAGCTAGGCGGCGAGGCGCTCGGCGAGTTCCTCGATGCCGACGTCTGCCTCGACGCTGTCTCCCTTGGCGATCAGATAGAGCCCTAGCACGAAGGCGAGGGCGGCGATGAAGAGCAGGTAGTAGGCATGAGCCATCGGATTGATTGGCAGCAGCGATGCGACTGCAAGAGGCGTCAGGCCGCCGAAAATCGCGTAGGAGACGTTGTAGGAGAAGGAGAGGCCGCTAAAGCGAACGCGGGCCGGGAAGGCGCGGACCATTACGTAGGGCACAGCTCCAACCATACCGACCGATAGCCCCATGATCGCATAGAGCACGAAAAGAACGGTCAGCGAAACGGCGGCATAACTGTAGAACGCGAAGGTCGCAGCACCAAAGAAGATACTTGAGACAACGAAGAAGCGGCCTGAGCCAACGCGATCGACGATCGCGCCGGCGGCGGCAGTTCCGAAGATCAGGAACAGCGTGCCGAAACTGGTGGCGGCAAGCGACTGCTGCGCGGTGTAGCCATAGAGCTTCTGCAGGAAGGTTGCCGTCATCAGTGTTGTCACGACGATGCCGGCCGACAGGATCCAAGTCAGCAGCATGGAGATGATGACGCCACGCGGGTAGTCGCGCAGCACGGCCTTCAGCGGCAGTTCCGGCGCAAGCGAGCGGGCCTGTTTCATTTCTGCGAAGACGGGCGTCTCCTGCAGCCAGCGGCGGAGGTAGACGGCAACGAGGCCGAAGATGCCGCCGAGGAAGAACGGGATGCGCCATGCATAGGCGACGACATCATCTTGCGTGAAGACGGAGTTGATGATCGTCGCGATGAAGGATCCGAGCAGGATGCCGAGGGTCAGGCCGGAGCAGAGGAAGCCGCAGGCAAAGCCGACGCGGCGGAAGGGGACGTGTTCGGCCACGAAGGTCCAGGCGCCGGGAACTTCACCGCCGATCGCCGCGCCTTGCAGGATGCGCATGAGCACGAGGAGGATTGGAGCGGCAACGCCGATGGTAGCATAGGTCGGCATCGCCGCCATGCCGAGCGTTGAGAGCGCCATCAGCAGGATCGAGAAAGCAAAAACGCGCTTGCGGCCAAAGAGGTCGCCGAAATGGGCGAGGACGATGCCACCGAGCGGGCGAACCAGATAGCCGGCGGCAAAGATCCCGAAGGTCTGGATGGTCACCAGCCACTCCGGCATATCGGGCGGAAAGAACAGCTTGCCGATCACCGCCGCGAAGAAGACGAAGATGATGAAGTCGTAGAACTCAAGCGCACCGCCGAGGGCCGAGAGGCCAAGGGTGCGGAAATCCTGCGCGGTGAGGTGGCGGGGCGGTACGGCTGTTGTGGTAGGGGACATGATGCTGACTTTGCTGAATAAAAATGCTTCAGCCGTCGTTACGCATCGAGGTCGCACTTTCAAGCAATTTCCGGCGCCGCAGAGTGGGGCGCCGGAAATGCGGAGGCAAGTGTGGCAAAGCCGCAAACGTGAGCGCAGCGCTGCCGCGATCAATCGCGGATGACGAGGAGGTCGGCTGCCATGAAGCGAAGCGTGACGGTCTCGCCAGCAGCCGGTGGGGTCACGCCCGGGCTGTTGAACATGTCGAAGGAAATGACATTGCCGCCGACATTCATGCGCGTGCGGATGACCGAACCGAGGAAGTGGGCGGATACGACCTGACCGGTCAGCTTCGTGTCGCATGGCGCGCTCTCGGCCAGCGATCCTGCCTCCGGACGCAGCGCCAGCGAGACTGTATCGCCAGCCTTGAAGGCGGCGACGGACTGCTTCAACGTCACGCCCTGGTCACCGATCTGGATGCGGTTGGCCGAGGGGTCGACAACCTTCGCTTCGATCATGTTGAGCGTGCCGACGAAGGAGGCGACGAAGCGCGTAGCCGGTGTGTTGTAGATTTCGAACGGCGTGCCGATCTGGTCGGCGCGGCCGGCGTTCATGACGACGATGCGGTCGGAGATCGAGAGAGCTTCTTCCTGGTCGTGCGTCACGAAGACGGTGGTGATGCCGAGCTTCTGCTGGATGGCGCGGATTTCCTCGCGCAGCGACACGCGGATCTTGGCGTCGAGGGCAGACAGCGGCTCGTCGAGCAGCAGGACCTGGGGGCGGACCGCCAGCGCACGGGCAAGCGCCACGCGCTGCTGCTGGCCGCCGGAGAGCTGATAGGGATAGCGATCCGCGAGGTGGTCGAGCTTGATCAGCCCAAGCATATCCTTGACGCGAGCGTCAATCTCGGTGGCCTGCGTGCCGGCGACCTTGAGGCCGAAGGCGACATTGTCGTGTACGGTCATGTTGGGAAACAGCGCGTAGGCCTGGAAGACCATGCCGATGTTGCGCTTGTTCGGCTTGAGATTGTTTTGCTCCTTGCCGCCGATGGCGATGCGACCGGCCGAGGGTGTTTCGAAGCCCGCGATCATGCGCAGGACAGTCGTCTTGCCGCAGCCCGACGGGCCAAGGAAAGAGATGAATTCACCCTTCTCGATCTGCATGTTGAAGTCATGCACGACCTGCGTGTTGCCGAAGGATTTCTTGAGGTTTGCGAGTTCGAGAAAGGCCATGAAAACCAGATACCTTACGACTTAGCCGGAGCGGCTTTGTGGAAGCGGGAGACGAGTTGCAGCAGGCCCATGCTGAGCCAGGTAATCGAGAAGGCGATGACCGCCAGGGCCGACGGCTCATAGGCGCGGTTGGCGCCAACCAGCTGCAGGTAAGGCCCGAAGGCCGGACGATTGAGGAGCGCGGCCATGGTGAATTCGCCCATGACGATCGCGAGCGTGATGAAGGCGCCCGAGAGTACGCCGCTCATGACGTTCGGAAAAATGCACTTGAACAGGATCGTCGCCCAGCCGGCGCCAAGGCTTTCCGCAGCTTCCGTCAAGGTGCGGACATCGATGGCACGCATGGCGGTGTCGACGGCGCGATACATGTAGGGCAGGGACAGCGTTATGTATGAAAGGACGAGCAGGATGTTCGTACCCGTGGTCGATCCCGTCAGCGGCAGGATCGAGGACGAGTTGTACATTCTGAGATAACCGAAGACGATCACGATTGCCGGGATGACGAGCGGCAGCAGCGTGATGAACTCGACGATCGGACGGATCTGCGGCAGGCGCAGGCGCACCCAATACGCCGTAGGCACCACGAGCAGCATGCCAAAGACGATCGTCAGAAGCGCCATCAGCATCGAATAACCGAAGGTTTCGCGGAACTGCGCCTCGGAAAAAACCGAAGCGTAGGCGTCAAAACTGTAGGCGCCGCGGCGCATGCGCAGCGAGAATTCAACGGTGGCGATGAGCGGCAGGACGAAGTAGATCGCGCCGAATCCGATCGATATCCAGGCTCCAAGGCGTGAAGTCTTCATTTTTGCCACCGTTCAGCGCGCATGCGCAGCATGATGTATAGGAGGTTGGACAGGCCGGTGATGACGATCATGCCGAGTGCCAGCGCATAGCCGAGGTTGGCGTTATGAAGCACGTCGCCGCGGATCTGTGCGTAGAGCAGGATCGGGACGATATTCAGCGAACTTCCCGTCAGCGCATAGGCTGTGGCGATCGCGCCGAAAGCGTTGGCAAAGAGCAGGAGTGTCGTGCCCATCAGGCTCGGCCAGAGAATTGGGAACGCGACCATGCGCCAGTATTGGCCGTTGGTGGCGCCGAGAATGAGCGCGGCTTCCTTCCACTCCTTTTTCATGCCGTCGAGCGCCGGCGTCAGGATCAGTACCATCAGTGGGATCTGGAAGTACATGTAGGTGAGCGTGAGCCCGAAGAAGCTCAAGAGGTTGAAACCGGTGGAATAGAGATTGAAGCCCAGCCAGTCGCGCATCAAGACGGTCACGAGACCCGTGCGTCCGAGCGTGGCGAGAAAAGCGAAGGCGAGCGGTACGCCCGCGAAATTCGAGGCAACGCCGGAAAAGGTCAGGAGGCCCGAACGAACCCAGGTCGGGAGCCCGCCGAGCACCACAGCCCAGGCAAGAAGGGAGCCGATCACCGCGCCACCGAGGGCTGAAACCACCGACACCTTGATACTGATCCAGTAGGCACTGAGGATCGACGGCGTGAACAGGTCGGCAATGTTCTTGAGGGTGAGTTCGCCTTCCGGGGTCAGGAATGCGCCGGCGACCAGATAAAGCGTCGGTATGATCAGGAACATCGCAGCGAAGATCATGAAGGGCGCGATGCCGAGCCAGTCTACGATCCTGTCGCGGTTTATCATGGGCGTGGCCGTAGCCACGGATGTTGAAACAGTGCTCATAGACGACGGCCTTATCGGGGCAATGAAAAATGAGACCTCTCCGCCCACAGAGGCGGAGAGGTCTTGCGTCAGAGATTACTTGACGTTGGCGCCAACGACGCTGTCCCACTTCGTCGTGATGGCGGCCTTGCCGGCAGCCTGTTCGTCGAGGGTGGGGAACACGGCCTTTTCGTAAGCAGCGGCCGGCGGCAGCTTGTCGAGGAGCTCCTGGGGGACCTTCTTGTTCTTCGCCAGATCGTTGAAGCGGATCGGGTGGCAATAGCCCTTCAGCCAGCCGAGCTGACCTTCGTCGGAGTAGAGGTATTCCATCCAGAGCTTTGCAGCGTTCGGGTGCGGAGCGAAGGCCGAGATCGCCTGAACGTAGACGCCAGCGACAACGCCCGAAGCCGGAACGACGACTTCAGCTGGTGGGTTGCCCTTGAGGGTATCGCGCCAGGAGAGACCATTGTAGTCCCAGGCAACGACGATGGGGGTCGAGCCCTGAGCGAGCGAAGCGGACTTGCCGATCACAGGAACGAGGTTTCCAGCCTTGTTGAGCTCGGCGAAATACGCGAGACCAGCTTCGCCAGCCTTGGTCGCGTCCTTTTCACCAGCTGCGATGCCGGCTGCGTAGACGGCCTGGACAGCCTGGTTAGAAGCGCGCGGGTCGCCAGCGAGCGCGATGCTGTTGGCGTAGTCGGACTTCTTCAGGTCGGCCCAGTCCTTCGGAACGTCCTTGACGATGTCGGTGTTCACGACGAAGGAGAGAACGCCGTAATAGTCGCCGTACCAGAAGCCATCGGCATCCTTGGCGCTGTCAGGAATGGAATCCCAGGTCGACACCTTGTAGGGCTGGATCAGGCCATCGGCCTTTGCGGAGGGGCCGAAGGAAAGACCGACGTCGATAACGTCAGGAGCCTGCGGTCCGGTGTTGCCCTTGTTGGCCTTGATGGCTTCGATCTCGTCGCCCGAGCCCGCGTCGGGGTTCAGTTCGTTGACTTCGAGGCCGTACTTGGCCTTGAAGCCGGCGATGACGTCGCCGTAGCCGCACCAGTCGTGCGGAAGCGCGATGGTCGTCAGCGTGCCTTCCTTCTTGGCGGCAGCGATAAGTTCAGCGCTTGGTTCAGCAGCTGCGATTGCAGTCGAAGCAACAACAATTGCAGTAGAAAGCGAAAGCATTTTCGAAATATTAGAGATCACTGTTGTTCTCCTTCGGGTTTTCAGTGTCCGACGATGCTGTTACTTACGTTACGTGAAGCTTTCGTGACAGTTTCATGACCTTCTTTTTTCTTTGTATAGCAGGCAGTTGGCGGCGATGTTTCATTTACGACACATTATTCGCTCAAGCGCCGAACGTCATCTCACTGTCGTATTTTCCCTCCTAACTGAGTTTGCGGAATAGCCTGGTCTGTTCGAACAGGCCCTCCAGGGTTTTCATGCGTTCTTTCGTCTCATCCCAGGTCGAGCTTTGAACGGCCTCGATCAGGGCTTCTACGATGAAGAGAGTGACGACGGACGTGTCCCAGGCCGATGGCGCCTCGATCTGCACACGGAACGTGTGACGCGCGAGCTTGGCGGCGGGCGATCCCCACTGATCGGTAAAGACGACGATCTCCGCGCCGCTTTTTCGGGCAGCGGTCGCGAGGCTGACCATTTCCTGCTCGTAGCGACGGATATCGAAGATGACCAGGAGGTCGCCGGGATTCATATTGAGTACGTATTGCGGCCAGCTGCTCGAGTTTGATGAGAGCAAAGCAGTGTTCGGACGAATGACTTGCATATGTGTAAAGAAGTATTCGGCCAGCGCGCCGGTGATGCGCCCGCCCACGAAATAGAGGCCGCGTTTGCGATCCGAGAGGAGCGAGGCGACGCTGTCGAACGTCGCCGTGTCGAGCGCGCTCAGCGTCTGGCGAAGATTGCCAATGATCGCGTCGGCAAAGCGATTGAGAATATGCGTGCCCGGCGCGTTGGAGGCCCATCGATCATGCTTGGCGATGGGGTTCGAGATTGTCGCTTCGACCTCCTGGTGGAGGTGCGCCTGGAAGTCGGGATAGCCCTTGAAGCCGAGCTTCTGCACCATGCGTACGACCGTTGGCGTCGATACGCCGGCGTTCTCCGCAATCGTCGTGATACTCCCCAATCCTGAGACTGGGTAGTTGTCCAGCAGGCTCTCGGCCAATTGCTTTTCGGCCCGCGTAAGCATGCCAAAATGCGAATGGATTACGTCCGAAACTGTCTTCGACGCAGCGCTCACGCGTTCTTGCTCCCCGGGATTGGTCTTGTGCCACTTTCCCACTGAAAGTTAACAACGCTGTCACAATCCATGTCAACTGCTGTCATGAAAAGAAATTTTCAGTCGCGCTTGACAGTCGGCAAAACCTGAAGAATTCTTTTCTTATACATTCTTTAATTAATGATCGGGATGCGCCTGTGGTGCCTGCTCAGTTCAAGGTCCTAAGTGAAGCGGAAGGCGACTGCGTTACCGTTGAGCGGCCGAATGGCGAGAGCCCGCTGCTGGTGATCTGCGAGCATGCGTCGCGTTTGATGCCCGAGCGATACGGTACCCTCGGTCTCTCCCGTGAGGCTCTGGAAAGCCATATCGCATGGGACCCTGGCGCATTGGCAGTCGCCCGCGGGATTTCCGAGGCGCTCGACGCCACGCTCGTCTACCAGCGATTTTCGCGATTGATTTACGATTGCAACAGGCCGCCGGAGTCAGCCGGCGCCATGCCCGAGAAGAGTGAAGTCTATGAAATTCCGGGCAATGCCGATCTCAGCGCGGAAGAACGCCTCGCGCGCACCGAAGCATTGTATATTCCTTTTCACGACGCCATTCGCGCACTGATTCGCGATCGCAGGGCGAGGGGGCAGGAGACGGTGATTGCGACGGTCCACAGCTTCACTCCTGTTTACCACGGCAAGACACGTGCCGTGGAAATTGGTATATTGCATGACGAAGACAGCCGCTTTGCCGACAGCGTGTTGAACGCCGCATCGACCGGCTCGCCTCTCTATAAAATCGAACGTAACGAGCCCTACGGCCCCGTTGATGGCGTGACCCACACGCTCATCCTGCACGGGCTTTCGAACGGGCTGCGCAATGTAATGATCGAGGTCCGCAACGACCTCATCTCAGATGAAGACGGCCAAGGGGTCATGGCCGGCTATCTGACGAGGCTTCTCCGGCAAAGCCTGGACGCCTGACAACGAAGAAAAAGACCCCAGGGAGCAGTCTAACTGCGATCCGCCCGTAGGCGAAAACGTCACGGGCACTTTGGCACTGGATGATCACTCGCAATCCCGCGGCTGATCGCTAACAGGGGGAAGTCATGTCCGACTACACGGATCACGACAAGAAGCAGGACACGCATATCCTGCACTCCATGGGCTATGCCCAGGAGTTGGAGCGGAGGCTGAGCGCGTTCTCGAATTTTGCCGTCTCGTTCTCTATTATCTGCATTCTTTCCGGCGGTATCAACTCGCTGGCGCAAGCGACTTCCGGCGCCGGCGGCGCGGCCATCGGCATCGGCTGGCCGGTTGGTTGCTTCGTTTCGCTGGTGTTCGCCGTCGCGATGGCGCAGATCAGCTCGGCCTATCCGACCGCGGGTGGCCTCTACCACTGGGGTTCGATCCTCGGCAACCGCTTCACCGGCTGGCTGACCGCCTGGTTCAACCTGCTCGGCCTCGTCACCGTTCTCGGCGCGATCAACGTCGGCACCTACTATTTCTTCATGGGCTCCCTTGGGACGAGCTACTTCGGCCTGACGGACACGACGACCGTTCGTATCGTTTTCCTGGTCGTCATCACCGGCGCACAGGCGCTCGTGAACCACATGGGTATCGGCCTGACGGCGAAGCTCACGGACTTTTCCGGTTATCTCATTTTCGCGACGGCGATCGCGCTCGCAGTGGTGTGCCTGTTGGCGGCTCCGTCCTACGAGTTCGGCCGTCTTTTCACCTTTGCCAACTATTCCGGCGAAGCCGGCGGCAACGTGTGGCCGGAGACTTCGGGCGCTTGGGTATTCCTGCTCGGTCTTCTGCTGCCGATTTACACAATCACCGGCTATGACGCTTCGGCCCATACGTCGGAGGAGACGGTCAAGGCAGCTCATTCCGTTCCGCGCGGCATGGTCTCCTCCGTTCTGTGGTCCGCGCTTTTCGGCTACATCATGCTTTGCGCCTTCGTGTTGATGCTGCCGAACATGGAAGAGGCGGCGAAGCAAGGCTGGAACGTGTTCTTCTGGGCGATGGACAGCCAGGTCAATGTCGTCGTCAAGGATGTGCTCTACTTTGCCATCTTCGTCAGCCAGTGGCTGTGCGGCCTTGCGACCGTCACCTCGGTTTCGCGCATGATCTTCGCCTTCTCGCGCGACGGCGGTCTGCCGGCCTCCAAGGCACTCGCCAAGGTCAGCCCGAAGTTCCGCACGCCGGTCGCGGCCATCTGGACTGGCTCGATCCTCGCGGTCCTGTTCGTCTGGGGCTCGTCGCTCGTTTCGATCGGCGAAACGCCGGTTTACACGATCGTCGTGTCGTGCACGGTTATCTTCCTGTTCTTCTCCTTCGCGATCCCGATCACCCTCGGCCTCCTCGCCTGGGGTTCGTCGAAGTGGGACAAGATGGGTCCGTGGAACCTCGGCGAAGGCATGTTCAAGCTGTTCGCGATTCTTTCGATCCTGGCGATGGTGCTGATCTTCGTCCTCGGCATCCAGCCGCCGAATGATTGGGCTCTCTACATCACCGTCGGCTTCCTCGTACTGACTGCGATCATCTGGTTCGGCTTTGAAAACCGCCGCTTCAAGGGCCCGCCGATCGGTGAGGAAGTTGCGCGCCGTCAGGCGGAGATTGCTGCTGCCGAAAAGGCAGTTGGCGAACGCTGAGGCTTCGACTTCCCTCTCAAACCGCGGGGCCGCGATGGCGGCCCCGTTTAACGGCTCAACGAAAACGCATCAGATGCGGCGCGCCCGTTTGACGGCATGCCCTTTCGTTGACCCGATTTTTTCAGTTCCAGGTTCAGGCGGATTCAATATGAGCATCTATACTCTCGACGATCTCAAGCAGGATGTTGCCGACGGGCGCATCGACACGGTTCTGGCATGCCAGGTGGATATGCAGGGCCGCTTGATGGGCAAGCGTTTCCAGGCCGAATACTTCCTCGAGAGCGCATGGAAGGAAACGCACAGCTGCAACTATCTCGTCGCCACCGACATGGAGATGGAAACCGTCTCCGGTTACAAGGCGACGAGTTGGGAAAAGGGTTATGGCGACTACACGATGAAGCCCGACCTTTCGACGCTGCGGCGGATTCCATGGCTTGAAGGTACGGCGCTCGTGCTGTGCGATCTGCTCGACCACCATTCCCACGAAGAGGTGCCGCATTCGCCGCGCGCGATCCTGAAGAAGCAGGTCAAGCGTCTGGAAGACATGGGCATGAAGGCCTTTATGGCCTCGGAGCTCGAATTTTTCCTGTTCGACCAGACCTACGACTCCGCGCACGCAGCCGGTTATCGCAACCTGAAGCTCGCCAGCGCCTATAACGAGGACTACCACATCTTCCAGACGACCAAGGAAGAAGAGGTTATGCGGGCAATCCGCACGGGGCTTCAGGGGGCCGGCATTCCGGTCGAGAACTCGAAGGGTGAAGCATCCGCCGGGCAGGAGGAAATCAATGTCCGGTACGCCGATGCGCTGACGATGGCGGACCGCCATGCCATCATCAAGAACGGCTGCAAGGAGATCGCCTGGTCGAAGGGCAAGGCAATCACTTTCCTCGCCAAGTGGCACTATAATGCCGCCGGTAGCTCGTCACATATCCATCAGTCGCTCTGGAGCGTGGACGGCAAGACGCCGCTTTTCCATGACGAGAAGGGCAAGTACGGCATGTCGCCGCTAATGGAAAACTACATCGCCGGCCTGCTCTCGCACGCGAGCGAGATCACGTATTTCCTGGCACCTTACATCAACTCCTACAAGCGCTTCATGGCCGGCACGTTCGCGCCGACAAAAGCGATCTGGAGCAAGGACAACCGCACGGCCGGTTATCGTCTCTGCGGTGATGACACCAAGGCGATCCGCATCGAGTGCCGTGTTGGTGGGTCTGACCTCAATCCCTATCTCGCTTTTGCGGCACTGCTTGCTGCGGGCATCGATGGCATCGAGAACAAGGTGGAACTCGAGGCTCCATTTGTCGGCGACGCCTATGGCGCTCGCCGCGTCCGCGAGATCCCGCGCACGTTGCGTGCGGCAACCGTTGCCATGACGAAATCGAAGATGCTGCGCAATGCCTTCGGCGATGATGTCATCGACCACTATACTCGCGCAGCCGAGTGGGAGCAGGAAGAGTACGATCGTCGCGTCACCGATTGGGAAGTGGCGCGCGGTTTCGAAAGAGCATAAAGCGTAGCCAAGCCGGACGGCGTCCTGTCACACGATTTCCATATCTCGGGAGATTGTTTGGGAGGTCCGCCGGTTTCGGCACGCTAAAACATAGGATGAAGATCATGGGAATGATCCAATGCATTTCACCGGTCGACGGATCGGTTTACGCCGAGCGCCCGGCGCTTTCGCTGGAGGCGGCGAAAGAGGCCGTTGCGCGTGCGCGCAAGGCGCAGAAGGCCTGGGCAAAACGCCCGCTGGAAGACCGTGTTCAGCTGGTGCTGAAGGGCGTCGCACGGCTCAATGAAATGTCCGACGTCGTCGTGCCCGACCTTGCCTGGCAGATGGGCCGCCCGATCCGTTATGGCGGCGAATACAAGGGCTTCAACGAGCGCTCCAACTATGTCGCCTCGATCGCTGCCGATGCGTTGGCGCCGCTTGTCGTCGAAGAGAGTGACAAGTTCGAGCGCCGGATCGAGCGCGAGGCGCATGGCGTCGTCTTCGTCGTGGCGCCCTGGAACTACCCCTACATGACGGCGATTAACACGATCGCCCCGGCGCTCATGGCGGGCAATGCGGTTGTTCTGAAACATGCCTCGCAGACGCTCCTGGTCGGCGAGCGGCTGGTGCAGGCCTTCGTCGAGGCCGGCGTTCCCGAGGATGTCTTCCAGAACGTGTTCCTCGATCACGAGACTACCTCGGCCCTGATTGCTGCTGGTAGCTTCAATTTCGTCAACTTCACCGGTTCGGTCGAAGGCGGTCGCTCGATGGAGCGCGCTGCGGCGGGTACGTTTACCGGGCTTGGCCTGGAGCTCGGCGGCAAGGATCCAGGCTACGTCATGGAAGACGCGGATCTCGATGCGGCGGTCGATACGCTGATGGACGGCGCGACCTACAATTCCGGCCAGTGCTGCTGCGGAATCGAGCGCATCTATGTGCACGAGTCGCTCTATGACAGCTTCGTCGAGAAGTCGGTCGCCTGGGTATCGAACTACAAGCTCGGCAATCCGCTGGATCCGGAAACGTCGCTTGGGCCGATGGCGAACAAGCGTTTCGCCAAGGTCGTGCGCGAGCAGATCGCCGATGCCGTCTCCAAGGGTGCCAAGGCGTTGGTCGATCCCAAGCTGTTCCCGCAGGACGATGGCGGCGCTTATCTCGCTCCGCAGATCCTGGTCAACGTCGACCACTCCATGGCCTTCATGCGCGAAGAAACCTTCGGTCCGGCTGTCGGCATCATGAAGGTGAAGAGCGACGACGAGGCAGTGGCCCTGATGAACGATAGCCAGTACGGCCTGACGGCTTCGCTCTGGACGAAGGATCCGGAGCGGGCAGGGCGGCTTGGTCGCGAGATCGAAACCGGCACCGTGTTCATGAACCGCGCAGACTATCTCGATCCGGCGCTCTGCTGGACCGGTATCAAGGAAACCGGCCGTGGCGGCTCGTTGTCGATCATCGGCTTCCACAATCTGACGCGTCCGAAATCCTACCATCTGAAGAAAGTCACAGCATGAGCAGCAACATCACAGCCAACTGGAGCTATCCGACCGCCTTCAAGTTAGGTCGGGGGCGCATCAAGGAACTGGCGGACGCCTGCAAGAGCCTTGGCATGAAGAAGCCGCTGCTGATTACCGATCGCGGCCTCGCGTCCATGGCGATCACCAAGACGGCGCTCGACGTTCTGGAAGACGCCGGTCTCGGTCGCGCAATCTTTGCCGATGTAGATCCGAACCCGAACGACAAGAACCTCGACGCCGGCGTCAAGGCGTTCAAGGATGGCGGCCACGACGGCGTGGTTGCCTTCGGTGGCGGTTCCGGCCTTGATCTCGGCAAGTGCGTGGCCTTCATGGCCGGCCAGACGCGCCCCGTCTGGGACTTCGAGGACATCGGTGACTGGTGGACACGCGCCGGCGTCGAAGGCATCGCGCCGATCGTTGCCGTGCCGACGACGGCGGGCACGGGCTCGGAAGTTGGTCGCGCCAGCGTCATCACCAATTCCGAAACCCATGTGAAGAAGATCATCTTCCACCCGAAGTTCCTGCCGGGCGTCGTCATCGCAGATCCGGAACTGACGGTCGGCATGCCGAAGATCATCACGGCCGGCACCGGCATGGATGCCTTCGCGCATTGCCTGGAAGCCTATTCCTCGCCCTTCTACCACCCGATGTCTGCCGGCATCGCGCTGGAGGGCATGCGCCTCGTCAAGGAATTCCTGCCACGCGCCTACAAGGAAGGCACCGACCTCGAAGCCCGCGCGAACATGATGTCGGCGGCCGCCATGGGCGCTGTTGCTTTCCAGAAGGGCCTCGGCGCCATTCATGCGCTGTCGCACCCGATCGGCGCGGTCTACAACACCCACCACGGCATGACGAATGCCGTCGTCATGCCGGCCGTGCTTCGCTTCAACCGTTCGACGATCGAAGACAAGATTGCGCGTGCTGCAGCCTATCTCGGTATCTCCGGCGGTTTCGACGGATTCTACAACTACGTGCTGCAGCTTCGCGCCGAGCTTGGCGTTCCCGACAGCCTGTCTGCGATGGGAATCAAGCCGGATCGAATCGATGAACTTTCGGCGATGGCGATCGAAGATCCGAGCGCCGGCGGCAATCCGGTCAAGATGACGCTCGAAAACACGAAGGCGCTCTTCAAGGACTGCTTCTGAATTTAGACAAGACGGCGGACCCAACTGGCCCGGAAAGCTTAGGCTTTCCGGGCCTTTTTATTCGTGGCGTCGTGTTTTCGAGGGGATGCAAGAAATGTCAGCCGCAATTTCAGGCGCCGTGTTTAGGAGTTGTTAACCATCATTGTAAAGGATGCGTTAACCGCACGATGTTTCGGAAAGTGCGCGACAGGGCCATAGAGAGGCTCACTTTTCCCTTCGAGGACCGTCCATGCCAGTCATCACTTTCGCAAACACCAAGGGCGGCGCCGGCAAGACCACAGCCGTGCTTCTTCTCGCCACCGAGCTTGCCCAGAAGGGCTATCGGGTGACAATCCTTGACGCAGATCCGCAGCACTGGATCACGAGATGGCATGAAGTATCCGGGCATGTGGCCAACATCTCGGTCATCGATTTCGTGACGTCGGCGTCGTTGCCGCTGCACATATCGGAAAACAAACACAATACGGACTACTTCATCGTCGATCTGCCCGGTGCGCGTAATCCGCTGCTTGCCACGGCAATCGGCCTCTCCGATCACGTGCTGGTCCCGATCCAGGGATGCGCCATGGACGCTCGGGGCGGCGCGCAGGTTCTCGAATTGCTGCAATATCTGGACGAGAAGGCCGGCATCCGTATTGGGCACTCGGTCGTGTTGACCCGTGTCAACTCGATGGTGACCACACGCGCGCTCTCCATCGTCAAGTCGCTGCTGAGCGAGCGCCAAGTGCCGGTGTTGGATACTGCAATCATCGAGCGGTCTGCCTTCCGAGACATCTTTGACTGTGGGGGCACACTGCATTCCCTCGATCCTGCCCGGGTAAGCAACCTCGACAAGGCGCGCGAGAACGCGCGCTGTTTCGCTGAAGAGATCATGGGCAAGGTCCCGGCAAAGCTCCCGGAGCCGGCGCGCAGCACTGGCCCGTTGATCCGCTCAGCCGCCTAGCGGAAACTGTCTGCTAAACAAAAAAATGCGCCCTTTGCGGCGCATTTTTTGTTGGTGGAATGGCAGGATCGATCAGTCGGTGAATTCGACTGTTACGCCCGGCTTGACCATCTTCGCCAGTTCGGTGGCGTCCCAGTTTGTCAGACGGATACAGCCATGGCTCTGGGTCCGACCGATCTTCGATGGTTCCGGCGTTCCGTGGATACCGTAAGTCGGCTTGGAGAGCGCCATCCAGACCGTGCCGACCGGGCCGTTCGGACCCGGCGGAATGTTCAAGATCTTGTCGTTGGCGCCCTGCTGGAAATTGATCTTCGGATTGTAGGTGTAGCCCGGATTGAAAGCTACGCGCTCGACGGTGACCGTACCCGAAGGCGAGGGCGTATCGGTCGAGCCAATCGAGGCCGGGTAGGCAGCAACCAAATTGCCCGCGTTGTCATAGGCAAAGACCTGCTTGCGGCCCTTGTCGGCAATGATTCGCGCGACCGATCCAGCTTTCACTTCGCCAGGATTGACAACCTTGATGACCGTGCCGGGAACCGTGAAGTCGATGCCCGGATTGATTTCCTTCAGGAAGCCTTCGTCCATATGGAAGCGCTCAGCGAGCATTTCCGTTGTCGAGGTGTAGCCGAGCGACGACATCGCGGCCTTGTGTGCGTAGTCCTCGGGGATCTCCGCGACATAGGGGCCAGCGGCATCCGCAGGCGTGATCGTGTAGCTCACCAGCGGCAGACCGCCGGTCATGCGAAGCTGCTCGAGGATGGCGTCCGTATTGTTCGGGTCGAGAGTCTCACCCGTCATCTGCTGGTAGGCATAGATCGCTTTGGTCACGTTCGCGCCCATGTGGCCATCGATCGCACCTGGGGACACGCCGGCGCGGTCGAGGAACACCTGAAGGGCGACGATCTCGGACTTCGACTTGTTCTTGAGCGTGATCACCGGCTCCTGAGGCGGCTTCGGCTGCGCCATCTCCGGCATTTGCTGGTCCGGCTCGATGGAAGCGTAGTTTTCGCCGCCTTGCGGGTAAGGCTGCTCGTCCAGGGGCTGTCGGTCGATAGCAGCGTCACGCGGGATCGAGCCGGTGACGGCGCCGCGTTCGGAATAGCGCGAATCGCCGTAGGGATCGTCGCCGTAGTAAGCGTCGTTATTGTAGGCATCACGCACGGGCGGGCGCGGGTAGTAACCGCGGGCGCGCATTTCGGTCGCAATCACATTGCCATAGGGATCGACCAGTACGCGGTTACCCCTGCGGTCGCGCGCGTAGGCGGCGCCGGATGGTACGTAGTCGAGGATATCGCCGTTCGGCGCCACGAAGACAATGTCGCCCTGGCGTCCGTTGTAAAACTGCTGCGCATCGGCAGAAGGCGCGACAGCGATGGCGAGCACGGCAGCTGCGGCAGACAATCCCGATCTTACAAAGCGATTCACGTCTTCATATCCTTCAGTGACTTGGCCGACACACACCTGCGAATTTTGACGCTAGTGTGGAATTTATGAAATCGTACTGAACAAAAGATAAATATTTGGTGATTTCTCCTTTGCTCATAAACCTTTGGGGTGAACTGCCGGTTCCCTGAAGCGGCATAGCAGCCGCGATTGACGAATGCCGCTGCGAGACATATCGCTGCATCAGTCGCCAGAACCGGGAGGAAGTTGGACAATGATCGAGTTTGCCGCGGCAAGAGGGCCGAAGCTGATGCTGGACGAGACGTCGCAGATGGATATCGGCGGCTGTATCGTCAATGGTGTCGACATCGCTCCCAAGAAGGCGGTCCCCGATGACGGCGACGCGCGCATCTCGCATTCTGTCGAAGGCTTTCTCTTTACCTGCGGACCGGACCATATCCGTCACCGCGAGCCGATTCCGGGTCGCGCAGACGGCAAGGTCTATCCTTTGCATGGATCGGGCCCTGGTCATGCAGCCAGGATCCTCTGGACGAAATTCGAGAATGGGAATGCCGAGTGCCGGGCGGATATCGATATCGTAACGGTCGAAGGCTTGCCGGCTCGAATTGAACGCCATTGGTTCATCAACGGTCAGACAGGCGAGGTCAGTCTTAAAGACAAGGTCGTCAACACCAGCGACAAGGTCGTGCCGACTTTCCTGATGTACCATATGAATATTGGCGGCAAGTGGTTCGATGCCGGCACGCGTCTCGAAGGCAAGATGCTCGAGGGTGGCGGCTTCCCCTGGAATTTTGGTGAAGAGCCGGGTGGCATCTTCTGCGTTAAGGCGCCGGCAACGCACAGCGGTTTTGCCGAGGTGCGTCTTGGCCCGATAGCCGCGATCGGCGGCAAGGTCCTCCGAGTGCGGGTCCTTGCCGAGACGTTGCCGCACCTGCAGGTCTGGCGCAATCAGAAGGCACCTGCCGACGTCCTCGGCATCGAGCCGGTGTCGCATCGCTGGGTATCTCGCTCCGAGCTGGAAGCAGCGGGTGAGTTCATCATGCTGAAGCCCGGCGAGAGCCGAAATTATGCGCTCAGCTTTGCCTTCGTGTGAGTGATCTGCGGTTGACGCTTGGCATGGGGCGGCGTAGTCATTCAGCCCATGATTTCAGGAGGATTAGCGATGGACATTCGCCAAATCGACGACGAATATTCGGTTTCCGGACAGATTTCGGTCGAGGATCTCGATCAGATCAAGGCCATGGGCTTCAAATCGATCGTTTGCAATCGCCCGGACGGCGAAAGCCCGGATCAGACGCCTTATGCCCTGGTCGAAGCGCGCGCAAAGGAACTCGGCCTCGATATCGCACACGTGCCGGTCGGCCCGATGGGCGTCAACGAAGAGGCGATTGCCGGGATGGTCGACGCGCTTGGTGAGTTCCCGCGTCCGATGCTCGGCTATTGCCGCTCCGGTGCCCGTTCGACCGCGATCTATCAGAAGACGCAGCACATCCGCGCATAACACAATCACTGACCCGAGTCCGACGCCGCTTCTTTCCAGCGGCGTCTTTCATTTCACCAATAGGAGACAATCATGAGCATTAAGCGCATCGACGTTGGCGCCCGCATGAGCGGCGCGGTCGTCCACGGCAACACGGTCTACCTCGCAGGTCAGGTCGGCGAAGGCGAAAGCGTCACCGAACAGTGCAAGTCGGCACTGGCTGAAGTCGATCGTCTGCTCGCTGCGGCCGGTTCGAACAAGTCGAAGATCCTGCAGACGCTGATCTATCTCTCCGACATGTCCTACTTTGCCGAAATGAACGCTGCCTGGGAAGCCTGGGTCGACCCGGCCAACACGCCGGCTCGCGCTACCAGCGAAGCCAAGCTTGCTGCACCGAAGTACAAGGTCGAGTTCACGGTTACCGCCGCCCTCGACTAAGTCGACGGTGTTGTAATCTCGAAGGCCGGTGGGTTTTACTCACCGGCTTTTTGTTTGGGCAATTTCCGAAAGGGTACGTGTCGGCGTAATTGCTTCCGGATCGAGCCTTACCTCGATGATCGAGGGCTTGCCGCTTGCCCGCGCGCGTTCGAAGGCGGCGGCGAAGCTTTCCGTCGTCTCGACGGTTTCCCCATGGCCGCCATAAGCACGCGCAAGTGAAGCAAAGTCCGGGTTGGTCAGGTCGGTGCCGCTGACGCGGCCGGGATATTCCCGCTCCTGATGCATGCGGATGGTGCCATAGATGCCGTTGTTGATGACGATCGCGATGATCGGCAGGCCATAGCGTACGGCAGTCGCAAACTCCTGGCCGTGCATCAGGAAGCAGCCGTCTCCGGCGAAGCAGATGACCTCGCGTTCGGGAAAGAGCTGCTTGGCCGCGACAGCGGCCGGCAGGCCGTAGCCCATGGAACCTGATGTCGGGGCTGCCTGGGTGTTGAACTGGCGGAAGCGATGGAAACGATGGAGCCAGGTGGAATAGTTTCCCGCGCCGTTGGTGAAGATCGCATCGGGGCGTGTGTTTTCTTCGATCCACTCCATGATCGGTCCCATGTGGACCGGTCCCGGGCCGCTCTGCGGCGGTGTCGACCAGGTGATGTAGGCTTGGTGCATCCGTTCAGTGCGCTCCGCCCATCTGAGTTCGCTTGGCGCCTCGAGATCAGCAAGATCCGCCACGAAGTCACTCGGGCTCGCGCAGATTGCCAGGTCGGGGCGATAGACACGGCCGAGTTCTGAAGGATCGGGATGAATGTGGACGAGCGATTGCTGTGGGTAGGGGATGTCGATCAGCGTATAGCCGGAGGAGGGCATTTCCGACATCCGGCCGCCGAGCAGGATCAGCAGGTCGCTCTCCTTGATTTCCTTCGCCAGCGCAGGGTTGACGCCGATGCCAACATCCCCGGCATAGTTCGGGTGTAGGTGATCAAACAGCATCTGCCGGCGGAAGGAGCATCCGACGGGGAGCGCGAAGCGTTCCGAGAAGGCTTTCAGGTCGGCGACCGCATCCGCATCCCAGCGCGTGCCGCCGACGATGACCATCGGTCGCTCCGCCTTCAGCAGGCGAAGATAGAAGTCGTCAATCTGGCGGCGGCCGGGATGGGCTTCGACGCGCGAATAGCGTTTTGCGCTGGGCGCCTCCACCTCGTCTCGCAGCATGTCCTCAGGCAGTGACAACACAACAGGGCCGGGACGACCGGATGTTGCGATCGCAAAGGCGCGGGTGACGAACTCCGGAATGCGAGCCGCGTCGTCGATCTCGCCGACCCATTTGCTGAATTCGGTGAGGGCGCGGCGATACTCAACCTCCTGGAAAGCCTCCCGCTCGCGGGCATCGCGCTGGACCTGCCCGATGAAGAGGATCATCGGGATGGAATCCTGCCTGGCAATGTGCAAACCCGCCGTTGCATTGGTGGAGCCCGGGCCGCGGGTGACCATGCAGATGCCGGGCTCGCCGGTGAGCCTGCCCCAGGCATCCGCCATCATGGCCGCTCCGCCTTCCTGTCGGCAGACCACCACGTCGATGTCGCTGTCATAAAGCGCATCGAGGACGGCAAGGAAACTCTCGCCGGGTACGCAGGAGAGGCGTTTCACCCCATTTGCTTTCAGGGCCTCGACGATCAGTTCCCCGCCGGTCTTCTTCATGATGCTCTTTTCCCCTCCAGTTCGGCGAGTTCCGCCAGAACTTCCTCCTGATGCTCTCCCAGCCTCGGGCTCGGCCGCTCGTAGCGCAAAGGCGTTTGCGACAGCACGACCGGCGTCCTCACACCGGGAATGACGGTACCCTTTGCGTCCGCGAGATCTACCCGCAACCCACGCGCCTGGATTTGCGGATCCTCAAACATTTCTTCGATTGTATTGATCGCACCGGCCGGAACCGCATCCGCCTCACAGGCTTTCAACAGGTCGGCTTTCTGCCATTTCAGCGTTTCGGTGGAAACCAGCTTGCGTACCTCGTCGCGGTTCGCGACTCGCGCCTTGTTCGTGGAATAGCGTGCATCGTCGGCAATGCCCTGGAGGCCGAGGATCGCGCAGAGGCGGCGGAACTGGCCGTCATTGCCCACTGCGAGGATCAGATAGCCATCGGCGGCGGGGACGACTTCATATGGCGAGATATTCGGATGCGCGTTCCCAAGCCGGGTCGGGGCTCGGCCAGAAACGAGATAATTCATGTTTTGGTTGGCGAGCACGGCGGATTGTACGTCGAGTAGCGCCATATCGACCAGCTGACCTTCGCCGGTCTTCTGCGCGTGGATGAGGGCGGCCTCGATGGCTGCGACGGCATAAATACCGGTAAAGACGTCGGCGATCGCGACGCCCGCTTTCATCGGCTGTCCGTCCGGCTCGCCGGTGATCGACATGAAGCCGGACATGCCCTGAACGATATAGTCGTAACCTGCCAGGCTGGCATAGGGACCGTTCTGGCCGAAGCCGGTGATCGAGCAATAGACAAGCTTCGGATTGATCTTTTTCAGGCTCTCATAATCGAGACCGTATTTCACAAGGCCGCCGAGCTTGAAGTTCTCGATGACGACGTCGGCCGTGGCGATAAGGCGGCGGACGAGGGCCTGATCCTCTTCGCGCTTCAGGTCGGCGGTGATCGAACGCTTGCCGCGGTTGGCAGCGTGGTAATAGGCCGCAGAGAGGTTTTCGCCGTCGGCACCTTCGACAAAGGGGGGCCCCCAATGCCGCGTGTCGTCGCCTCCATCGGGGTTTTCGACCTTAATCACGTCGGCACCGAGATCGGCCAGCATCTGGCCCGCCCATGGCCCGGCAAGCACTCGCGCAAGCTCGATGACGCGTATGCCTGATAGCGGCGGTTTTTGGAGCTGATTGTCTGTCATGTTCCTCCCACGATCAGATCAGGGCGCCAGGGCCGATTGAGGTGTATCGGATACGGGCTTCGATGCAAAGCGGCGCTCGCGCCAGATGATGTACAAGCCCGATGCGATAATGATCAGGATACCGACCCACTTGAGCGCATCCGGAAAGTCATCGAATACGAGCCAGGCGAAAAAGGTCGCCGACACGATCTCGAAATACTGCAGTGGTGCCAAAATGGAGGCAGGTGCTGCACGATAGGCATAGACGCCGAAGATGCCGGCAATGGCCGCCGTGACACCGACGCCGACCAGATAGAAGTAGCCCCGGCCATCCGGCATCACCGCGTCGAAGATGTCGGAACCTGTGCCGCTGCCAAAGGCAAGCAGGATCGCGCAGAACAGCAGACCCCAGATGCCCATCTGAAGCTGCATCGCCCACGGATCTTCTCGGTGCGAAAGCACGCGGGTCATCAAGGCGAAGATGGCGATGCAGAAAGCGCTGACGACGGGCAGAAGCGCGACGTAGCCGACCTCTTGAAAGCTCGGCTGGATAATCAGCATCGCGCCGAAGAAGCCGACGCCGCAGGCAATGTAGCGGCGCCAGCCGATCGTCTCCTTGAGGAAGATACTGCTCAGGATCGTCAATATGATCGGCTCGACGAAGAAAATCGCGATGGCGTCAGCAACCGGCATGAACTTCAGCGTCGTAACAAAGGAGACCATGGAAATGGTAATGATGGCGCCTCGGATGGCGTGAAAGATATTGGCTCGCCAGGAGAAGGTCTTCCAGCTTCCTCGCCAGACAACGATCGGTAACATGCAGAGAGCCTGCACCACAAAGCGGGCGGCGGTGATTTCCGCTGCAGGAATCGTAGCGATCGCGAGCTTGGAAAAGATGTCGATGATCGGGGACACCAGCACCGACAGGAACATCAGGAGAATGCCGGTCGAAACCTCCGAAGCGGAGGCAGAACGGGACGAAATGCCATTGCTCATCGCGAAACCCTTCAGTTCAGGATCTTGCGATCGCTTCGTCGCACCAGTCGGCGAATGCGGCGATGGCCGCGTCCGCTCCAATTTCATTCAGCGTTTCGTGGCGCATGTCCTGATATATCTGTGTCCTGATACGGGAGAAGCCGTGAGCTTTCAAATGCTTTGACAGCCAGATCACCGCTTTTCCGTTATCTGTTGCCGGATCCTGTCCGCCGCCGACAAGGTGGATCGGCGTGTGCTTCGGCAGCCGGTCCAGTTGCGCCTCTTGTGGTGCGCGAAACGTCATCTCGAAAATATCGAGCCAGAGCGACACGGAAGCATCGAAGCCACACAGAGGGTCAGCAATGTATTTGTCGACCTCAACAGGATCGCGGCTTAGCCAGTCGAACTCGGTTCGACGGTTGGCAATGGACTTCCCCCAGGTGCCGAAGGTGAGCTTCGGTAGGATGCCGCTTGGAACATCGGAGCCCTTAAGGGCTCGTTCTGCCAAGAGGACCGCCTGGGCGGCCCGTCCCGATAGACCCGGGTTGAAATTCGAATTCCAGACGGCAATGGCGTCATATTTCTCCGGATAGGTGATCGCCGCGTTGAGCGCGATGAGCCCGCCCATCGAGTGCCCGAAGAGGATGACGGGGAGGCCGGGATATTGCTTTACGGCAAGCTCGCGGACAGAGCCGACATCGTCGATAACCTGTCGCATGCCGTTGCGGCGGGAAAAACGTCCGATTGGCGCATCCGGGCCAGTCGTTTCGCCGTGCCCACGGTGATCGAAGGCGAACACATGGTAGCCGCGGGCTGCCATCGCTGCCGCAAAACGGGAGTAACGTCTGGAATGCTCGGCCAGCCCATGAGACACAAGGAGAATTCCGCGTGCCTCGGATTGCGCCGGCTCATGATGAAAGGCGAGTGAAGCGTCCGCCGTTTCAAGGCGTTGCGTTTCTGCGAACATCATATCCTCCCGTTGCCGGGAGAAGACCAGATCGGCCGTGAAAAGCAACACGCCCAGATATTTATGCCAAGGGATTTTTCGTACCCTACGGATTGAGGGTTGTGAAAACAAACGCGGCGTGATCTCCTGTTCATGAATTGTTCTTTGTGGGGGTGAGAATGAGCAATCCATTTCTGCGGATGGCTGTAGTCTTGATAGGAATTGCGGCCGCTGGCGTTGCGGGAGCCCAGGACGGCGGCGGAAGGACGCGCTTCATTCTGGCGGCCAGCTGGCAACCCGCGTTCTGTAAAACCAACCAGCGCAAGCCGGAATGCCGCAGCCAGACCGGGGAGAGGTTTGACGCGACCAATTTTTCGCTGCACGGGCTCTGGCCGATGCGGAAGGACTATTGCGACGTCTCTGGTACCCTGCGGAGCGCCGACAAGGACGGCGAATGGGGGAAGCTGCCTGAGGTAGAGCTTTCGGCGGATACCAAGGCGGCCCTCGAGAAGGCGATGCCCGGTACGCAATCCGGCCTGGAGCGGCACGAGTGGATCAAGCACGGCACCTGCACGAAGATGAGCGCTGACGACTATTTCGGCGCGTCGGTTCGGTTGATCAACGAGCTGAACGCCTCGGCAGTCCGCGATCTGTTCGCGACCAATATCGGCAAGTCACTGACGGCGGACGCGATCAAGGCGGCTTTCGACAAGAGTTTCGGCCCGGGTGCCGGAGATCGGGTCAAGATGAGCTGCCGACGGGCCAGCGGAGGCCGCGTTATCAGCGAACTTACGATCGGGCTGTCGGAGGACGCGACATCGAACGAGCCAGCAAGCCTTCGTGACCTTATCCAAGGGGCAGGACGGTCGTCGTTCGGCTGCAATGAGGGCGTCGTGGACGCTGCAGGGTTCTGAGACTGCCTCTCATCGAAAACGAGCCTTCGTCCGTCCACGCGCCGCGGCTAGCTGCGCCTTGATCATGCGACGCTACGGTAGAGGAGCGTGCCGAGTTCGGCTATGAATGCTGCAAAAGCCTCTGATTTTTGGCCGCCGCGCGTTGCTCCTTGGCCCCAATTCGCCTAAATAGCGGCAAAACTCAAATTCCCGCGCGGAGCGAATTATCTATGGCACGTCAGTTCATCTACCATATGGCCGGCCTCAACAAGGCGTACGGCAACAAGAAGGTGTTGGAAAATATCCACCTTTCTTTCTATCCGGATGCTAAGATCGGTATCCTCGGCCCGAACGGTGCTGGTAAGTCGACCGTTCTGCGCATCATGGCAGGCCTCGACAAGGAATATACCGGCGAGGCGTGGCTCGCCGAAGGCGCTACCCTTGGCTACCTCGCGCAGGAGCCGCAGCTCGATGCGTCCAAGACGGTCCTTGAGAACGTCATGGAAGGCGTTGCGCCGAAGAAGGCGATCCTCGATCGCTATAACGAGCTGATGATGAACTATTCCGACGAGACCGCGGAAGAGGGCACCAAGCTCCAGGACGTCATTGACAGCCAGAATCTCTGGGACCTCGAAAGCCAGGTTGAAATGGCCATGGACGCGCTGCGCTGCCCGCCGGGTGACTCCTCGGTCGAAAAGCTCTCGGGGGGTGAAAAGCGCCGCGTGGCGCTCTGCCGCCTGCTGCTCGCCCAGCCGGACCTGCTACTGCTCGACGAACCGACCAACCACCTCGATGCCGAGACGATCGCCTGGCTCGAAAAGCACCTGCGCCAATATCCGGGCGCCGTACTGATGATTACCCACGACCGTTACTTCCTCGATAACGTCACGGGCTGGATCCTCGAGCTCGACCGCGGCCGTGGTATCCCCTACGAAGGCAACTACTCGGCCTACCTGCAGGCGAAGGCCAAACGGATGCAGCAAGAAGGCCGCGAAGAGGCCTCTCGCCAGAAGGCGATCAGCCGCGAGCAGGAATGGATCGCCTCCAGCCCGAAGGCGCGTCAGGCAAAATCCAAGGCGCGTATCCGCGCCTACGACGAACTGGTCGCAGCAGCGGACGCCCGTCGTCCGGGCGATGCGCAGATCGTCATCCCGGTCGGCGAACGCCTCGGCCAGGTGGTCATCGAAGCCGAGAACCTCACCAAGGGTTACGGCGATACCGTGCTCATCGAGAACCTCACCTTCAAGCTGCCGCCCGGCGGTATCGTCGGCGTCATCGGTCCGAACGGCGCCGGCAAGACGACGCTGTTCCGTATGATCACGGGCCAGGAAACGCCCGATAGCGGCGAGATCCGCATCGGCGAGACCGTTGATCTCGGCTATGTCGACCAGAGCCGCGACGCACTCGACGGCAACAAGACGGTCTGGGAGGAAATCTCCGGCGGCAACGACATCATCAAGCTCGGCAAGCATGAAGTGAATTCGCGCGCCTATTGCGGCGCTTTCAACTTCAAGGGCGGCGACCAGCAGCAGAAGGTTGGCACGCTTTCCGGCGGTCAGCGCAACCGCGTTCATCTCGCCAAGATGCTGAAGGCCGGCGGCAACGTCATCCTGCTCGACGAACCGACCAACGACCTCGATACGGAAACGTTGGCAGCACTTGAGGATGCGCTCGAAAACTTCGCCGGTTGCGCCGTCATCATCAGCCACGATCGCATGTTCCTCGACCGTCTGGCGACGCATATCCTCGCCTTTGAAGGCGACAGCCATGTCGAGTGGTTCGAAGGCAACTTCGAAGACTACGAAAAGGACAAGATGCGCCGTCTCGGTGTCGATTCGATCAACCCGCATCGGGTGACTTACAAGCGCCTGACGCGCTGATCACCCAAGATCGCGTTGGAGACCTGGAAGCCCCGGTTCGCCGGGGCTTTTTTGCGCGCATCGATGTCGCGATCCGAGCAGCTAATTTCGTGAACGGATGGAATTGCGGCTTGCCACACTCAATCGTTTCACATAAAGATATCTTTATATGTTGATTGGATCGGGTATGGGTGAGCCTATCAGACTTGGATTGGATGCGTTGGTGGACGTCCTCAGGGCGGCCGGCGAGCCGACGCGTCTTCGCCTGCTGGCGCTCCTTGCAGCAGGGGACCTGACGGTCACCGATCTTACAGAAATCCTTGGCCAATCCCAACCCCGCATCTCTCGCCACCTCAAGCTGCTCGGCGAAGCGGACCTCATCGACCGTTACCAGGAGGGCGCTTGGGCCTATTTCCGGCTTCGGCAGGATGGCAAGGCGGCCGCGTTCGTGCGTAGCCTGCTGGCTCATGCCTCCGAGAACGATGCTGTGATCCTGCGTGACAGCGAACGGTTGGCGGCGGTCAAGCGCCAGCGGGCTGAGCGGGCGCAGGCCTATTTCAGCCGCAATGCCGCCGAGTGGGACGAACTTCGCCGTCTGCATGCCGCTGACGAAGAGGTCGATGCCGCGGTCATTCGGCTGCTCGGCAGCCAGCCCATAGACTCGCTTCTCGACCTCGGCACCGGAACGGGTCGCATCCTCGAGCTTCTATCTGGCCTCTATCGCCGGGCGATCGGCGTCGACGCCAGCCGCGACATGCTGAGCGTGGCGCGCGCCAACCTCGACAAGTCAGGGATTACCAAGGCATCCGTCCGACACGCCGATATCCTGAACCTGCCGTTCGAGGCGCAGGATTTCGACGTGGTGACGATCCACCAGGTACTGCATTTCTTCGACCAGCCCGAGATCGCGATCGGCGAGGCAGCGCGCATGCTGCGGCCAGGCGGGCGGTTGGTCATCATCGATCTTGCCCCGCATGGGCTGGAGTATCTTCGCGACGAGCATGCGCATGTTCGCCTCGGCTTTTCGCATCAGTCGATGTCCGACTGGCTGCGCAAGGCTGGGCTGGATGTCGAGCAGGTCGTCGATCTTCATCCGGGTCATGAAAGCGGGCAGGGGCTCACCGTCACTGTCTGGCTTGCGCGCGACCCCCGGCGCCTTATGGCCTCCGCAGCGAGCGAAGGCGCCGAACCCATACTTGCCGGGAGATAATCATATGGCTTTGAACAGCGACGCGCGCCGCAAAATCGGCATTTCCTTCGAGTTCTTTCCGCCTAAGTCGGAAGAGATGGAAGGTCAGCTGTGGAATACGGTCACCGATCTGCAGGACTGGAATCCCGACTTCGTATCGGTGACCTATGGCGCCGGTGGCACCACCAAGGCGCCTACACTGGCGACTGTCTCACGGTTCCTTTCCGAGACCCCGCTCGCCACGGCGTCGCATCTCACCTGCGTCGGCGCGACGAAGGACGAAACGCATAGCGTCATCGACAGCTTCCGCAAGGTTGGCGTGAAGCATTTCGTGGCGCTGCGTGGCGATGCTCCGGGCGGCGTTGGCGCGCCCTATCAGCCGCATCCCGGCGGCTATGCGAATGCGGCGGCATTGGTTGCCGGTCTGCGTGAGATCGGCGATTTCGAGATTTCGGTGTCGGCCTACCCGGAAAAGCATCCGGAAAGCCGCGATACCACCGCCGACATCGAGATGCTGAAGCAGAAGGCGGATAACGGCGCGACCCGCGCGCTGACGCAGTTCTTCTTCGATAACGACAATTTCGAGCGCTACCTGGAAAAGGTGCGGGTTGCGGGCATCAAGATCCCGGTTGTGCCGGGCATCATGCCGATCCAGAACCTGACGCAGCTGAAGCGCTTCGCCGGTGCCTGCGGCACGGTCATCCCTGCATTTCTCGATGAACGCTTTGCAGGCTACGACGACAAGCCGGAAGAAAGAGCCAAGGTTGCCGCTGAGGTTGCCGCCGAACAGATCGAGGATCTGGCTCGCCGCGGGCTCACCGATTTCCACCTTTACACGATGAACCGGGCGCCGCTCGTTTCGGCCGTGCTGACCAATCTCGGCTTCACACGGGAAGGCGCCAGGAAGGCTGGCGCTGCCGCGTAGGCTGCTCCGTCAGTGACGACAAAAAGAAAAGCGCATCTCCTCGTGGGATGCGCTTTTCTGATTCATTGAACTGTTTCGCTACTCAGGAGTCTCGGTACTGTTCGCTTGCCTCGGCGTTCAGATGAAAAGCATTGTCAATACAAATGCAAACGCCGCGCTGACCAAAAGGACATTCAAGGATTGTGTAAGTCCCATGTCTGTCTCCTCGCGTTAACAGTTGCGATAATATGTCGTGATTGTGTCGCTTGGAAAGCGGATTTTATATTGCGCTGCGGCGAAAATGTCACATTGCGGCCGTGATGCTTTCTTTAATTTGTTGAAATCGCAAGATAAATCTCCGTGGAAAAATATTCACAGATTTTAACCGGCCGTTAAGGTCGGCGATCCAGCCTTCACACTTGCGGCAAGATGAAGGCTTTGCCTGAAGCGCCTGAAACCATGGAACAATCCCCGAAAATGAAAAGGCCGGGTGCGAAACCCGGCCTTAAAGTGCTCGCTTGAGGAAACGTGATCAGAGCGAGTTGAGGAGCGTCGGCGTTGCCCAGCCATCGGCGGGAATACCGAGACGCTGCTGCTCCTTCTGGATGGCGACGCGCGTGCCTGAACCAAGGATGCCGTCGACCTTGCCGACGTCGTGACCGAGCGTTCCGAGCTTGGTCTGCAGTTCCTTCATCTGGTCGTTGGAAAGTCCCTGTTCGGGCGTGCCCTTGAGATAGGTCTCAGCGCCGGCAAGGCGTGTCGCGAAATAGGCGGCCGAGGTCGTGTAGATGAACGACTTGTTCCATTCGAGATAGATCTGGAAATTCGGATAGGCAATGAAGGTCGGGCCAAGGCGACCCTGCGGCAGTATCAGGTCGCCATGCAGGTTGCCGAAGCTCGTGTTGCCATCGCGCGGCTTGACGCCAAGGGCGAACCACTCACCGGCCGTCAGTGGGCCACCGATACCGGATTTCTCCCAGGGAGGTTCTCGGGAAGCGTGACTTCCTGGATCCACGGCTGGCCCTTCTGGAAGCCGAGATGCTGGATGAACTTGGCCGCAGTCAGAATGGCGTCGGGGCCGCTCTGCTTGAGGCGGACGTGACCATCGCCGTCGCCGTCCATGCCATAGGCGACTATGTCACGAGGCAGCATCTGGACCTGGCCGATCTCGCCGGCCCAGGCACCGGTGTTGGTTGCCGGGTCGAGGTCGCCATGCTGAACCATTTCGATGAGGGCGATCAGCTGCGGACGGAAAAGCTCCGGACGGCGGCAGTCGTGAGCCAGGGTCACGAGGGCGTTGCGGGTGTTGAAGTCGCCCTGTACGGCGCCGAAGTCGGTTTCCATCGCCCAGAAGGCGGTGATAACCCCTGCGGGTACACCAAATTCCTGCTCAGCACGGGCGAAGACATCTGCGTATTGCTTCATCTTCTGGCGGCCAATGTCGAGCCGGCCCTGGCTGACAGTGCGTTGCGAGAATTCCAGGAAAGTCTGCTTGAACACGCCCTGAGCGCGGTCGCGGCTCAAGACCTTCTGGTCGATCTGTGCGCCTTCCAGAGCCTTGTCAGCAGCTTCGGCCGATGCGCCCGCTGCGATGGCGTCGGCCTTTACGCCGGCCAAGAATTCGCTGAGGTCGCCGTCACATGCTACCGCCGGTGTCTGCGAAGCCGGGGCACTCGGTGCCGGCGTCTGCGCGGCTGCGCCGGTCGCCAGACCGGCAGCGAAAAGGAGTGCAAGTGCCGTGCGGCTTGCGGGCGAGACGTACATAGTTTCGATCCTCGTCATAAAATGGAATTTCCGTCGATTTCCCAAATGATTGTGACGGAAGCAAGAAAGACGAGGCGACGTTACTAAGAATTTGTGTCCTTTGATACAGCCGCTACCCAGTTGTGCCAATTCTGGGTCGATCCGGCAAAGACATTGATGTCCGTTGGACCCTTGATACCGGGGATGACGCCCGTCGACGTGTATTGCCAGAAGGCCCAACGGCGGTCGGCATAGGTGACTTCGGGATGCTTGGCGGTGGAGCGGACCCAGAAGTGGTAATTCTGGAAGTAGCCGACGAGATTGTCGCGGTGGAAGTCTACCGAGGTATAGATGATCGGCCGCTTGCCGTAATGGGCCTCGAGGCGATCCATGAAGCGCTGAAGCTGGGCGCGGACCGTCGCCGGATCGGGGCGATAGCGGCATGTCTTCGATTCCGCATTCCATTCGGCGTCGAGGACCGGCGGCAGGCGCATGGATTCCTTGGGCACGTTACGGATAAACCAGTCAGCCTGCTCATCGGGCGTCGAGCAGAAATAGTAGAAATGATAGGGAGCGTGCGGAATGCCGACGGCGCGGGCGCGCTGCCAGTATTCGTTGAAGCGCGGATCGATGCGGTCCTTGCCTTCGGTCGCCTTGATGAAGGCGAAAGCAACGCCGGAACCCTTGACCGTCTGCCAGTCGATATTGCCCTGCCACTTCGACACGTCGATACCGTGGATCGGCTGCTGCTCAGGATGCTTTGATCCGAAGTCCTGGGGATCGGTGTCCTTGAAGCGCGTCTTTGGCTTCACGGACGCTGTTTCGAGAAAATCATAGCCCGATGACGTGCATCCGGCGAGCATGACAGCCAACGGCAAAACGCAAAACAGAAGCCGGCGCATAGATGTTCCGTCGCGAAACGAATGGATTTTTTGCCCCACAGCTCGACCCCGTTAAAGACGCGTCCAGCAGAGGAATGTCCCCTCTATTTTCCATATCAACGTAAAAAAACGGTTAGTTTCAAGCGAAATGTCAAGGTTTGGTCACAATGACGGCCCGCCAGGCATAGCCGCCACTAATGGTCTCGAAGGTCAGTCGCGCTTGATTTTCAGAGGCTTGCGACGCGAGAACCTGCCGCAAATCGGCACGCGGCGACACGTGAAATTTTCGCAGCCACGCCTTGAGAAAGCGTGCAAACCAGCCCGGAAGGCGCTCCTGCTGGCCGAAATCGACGATGTGCAGCTCGCCGCCGGGGGCGAGGGCGGCCATGGCCGAGTCGACGGCGCGTTCCCAATCGGGGATCATCGAAAGGGCGTAGGAAATGAGAATGCGGTCGAAGCCGCTGACGCCGAACTCGCGCGGCGTGAAGGCGGTCGCGTCCGCGACGCGGAAATCCGGAAGCGTTGCTTTGGTCTCGAATGTTTTGCGCGCGGAGATCAGCATCTCGTGCGAGATGTCCAGGCCGAACAGCCGAGCCCGCGGGTAATATTGATGGGCGAGCGCCAGGTTGCGGCCGGTTCCGCAACCGACCTCCAGCAGGGTGCCGTCTTCCGGCACATTCAGATTGCGGATCGTCTCATCACGGCCGAGAAGGTAGTACTTGCGCGTCAGGTCATAGATGTGGCGCTGATAACGGTACATGCCGTCCATCAGGGCGGCGTGGCCGTCGTCCTTGGTGACGGGATTCGTGCCGACCCCGCTCACGCATTCTTCCCGTAGATATGGAAGCCGCCATAGATTGCCGAGCGATCAAGCGCCGTGAGTTCGGCGGAGCGATTTTCCATGTACGTCCACTGATCGCGGATTGCAGGCGACAGACGGCCTTCGATGATGCTCTTTTCGGCCGCCGTACGGAAGATCGCCCGGGCACCTTCGCGCGCCGTGCGGCTGATCTCTGCCCATAGGTCGTTGAGTTGCTGGTCCGTCATCCAGTCCTGTGCATCCAGGAGGACGTAGCGATCGCGCGATCCGGCCGGCTCGCCGGCGAGCAGTTCCGTGAAGCTTGCATGATGAACGGTGACGCGATCCACATTGCCACGGATCGCCTCGTAGTTCGCGGGCTCGAGATAGGTTGGGAGTGTGCCTTCGCCCTTCGGCGCGTAGCGGCGAGCGAAAGCCTGCCAGGCAAAATAGTTTTCCTGCATGGGGAAGTGACAGGCCAGCTTCTCAAGTCGGTGCCGTAGGACCGGCGCGATTGACTGCTCGGCGGCGAGGCTTGCCAGTTCGTCGTATTGCTGTGGCGGGATACCGAGGCCGAACAACGAGCTCTTGCGGCCGGTGATCCAGCGTACGACCGGCTTGTCGAAGAGTGGTGCGATCTTCTCGTCGAAGAACTGGCGCTGCTCGCGCAGGGAGCGCGTCTTGGTCATTTCCGTCAGGTCGACGCCATGCAGGCGGGCCAGAAGGTGTGCTGCTCCAATGAACCGACCGAGGAGACCTGTTTCGTAGATGTTGCGGTCGAAAACCGTGACCCGCCGACGGCCGAACTTGCGGCCGTTCCAGTAGTTGCGGGTCGCGTCGTCAAGATTTGCAGCGAGGAATTGGTCGAAGGCGTGGCTGTTCGACAACTCGCGCGGTGTGGCGAGGAAGCGAACGAGATCGGCGTGTGCGGGAAGGTGGCTGAACGCGGCAAGCTTCAGGCGATTGAGGGCAATATGATGCGGATTGAGATCGACCACATCAATCGACGCCGGGCTCCTGGAAAGATAGGCAAGCATGTTGCAGCCGCCGGAGCCGATCGTCACGATGCGGTGGTGAGGCTGAAGCTCCATCGCCAGCATGTCGAGGTCGGGATCTTCCCAGATTTGCGGATAGACCAGGCCGGAAAACAGCAGCCCAAAGAGCCGTTCCGAAAAGCCTGCCTTGGAGAAGGCATTGTGGCGGAGAAGAGCTGCCTTGAGTTTCCGGTTCTTGCGGAAGCCGGCATCCGGTGCAAATTCCGTCATATGAGTCTTTCACCCTTTTAGCGTTCAGGGCGTTTAGCGCGCCGTCACTACAGTTTGATGACGCAAGCTGTGGGCGCGTGCTTCCGTCGGTGGAAATGGAAAAACATCCGGGCATTGGGGGGCTTTCGCGCTGCCGGCTTTCCTGCTTCTCTTGTGGGCAAGGAGGATCGCATATGCGATTTGTGCTGCGTGTCGTGAGGCCACTCGCTCTTTTGCTGGTCGCGATCGTCGCTATGAGCGCGGCTTGGCTTTATGCGCGGCCACCTGAATTGCTGCGAGTCGGTGATGGTTACGCAGCCAAGATCGTTTGCTCGAACGTATTCCTCGCAGGGCGTGACCCCGAACAGGTGCTTTACGAGGACGTTCAGGCGCCGGGAAATCCGTTGCTACGACTGGTACGCGTCACTGTCGACAGGCAGGACAAGCGGGTTACCGCTCGTATCCTCGGGCTCTTCGCGCCGGGCCATGCGATCTATCGCGGCGCACTCGGCTGCAGCAGCGTGCCGGATGGTGACTTCGAGGCCGCGGCGCGCGCCGTGCCCGAGGTTCCGGTGACTCCGGAGCCGCAAAATGAGGCCCCATGGCCGGAGGGAAATGCCGTCGCGAAGGCCAATGACAGCCGTGTCGATGCACTGCTTTCAGATGCCGAGCTGATCGGTCCTGCAATGCGCGCGGTTGTCGTGGTTCGCAACGGCCGCATCATCGGGGAGCGCTATGGTGATGGATTCGGTCCGATGATGCCGCTCACCGGCTGGTCGATGACGAAGACCGTGAATGCAGCCATCGTCGGGCGGCTGATGCTCGACAACAAAATCGCGTTCGATGAGGCTGGCCTTCTGCCGCAGTGGAAGGGGGGCGACCATTCGGCGATCAAGCTGAGTGACCTGCTCGGCATGGAGAGCGGCCTGGTGTTCAACGAGAGCTACGGCACGGTCGCCGATGTCACACGGATGCTCTATCTCGATGCGGATATGACGGCGCTGCCAGCAAGTCTGCCATTGGAGGCAAGCCCGGGCCAGCGTTTCAGCTATTCAAGCGGTTCGTCGGTGCTGATCTCAAAGATATGGATGAACAGGATTGGCAACATGCAGGCGGCGCTTGCCTATCCCAAGACGGCGCTGTTCGACCCGATCGGCATGTCGAGTGCTGTCTTGGAGGTCGACGCACGGGGCACCTTCGCCGGCAGTTCCTATCTTTACGCCACAGCGCGGGATTGGGCGCGTTTCGGCCAGTTCCTTCTTCAGGACGGCGTCTGGAACGGCCAGAGGCTGTTGCCGGAACGGTTCATGGCAGCGATGAGGACGCCGACCGTGGCCTCGGGCGGCAAATATACCCGGGCGCAGGCCTGGCTCGCCGCGCCGGGCGGTGACACCAGCGCCGTTGCCGGTCTTCCCGAAGATACGTTCTGGATGGAGGGGCACGATGGGCAGAGCATTGCGATCGTGCCGTCCGCGAAGCTTGTCGTCGTCAGGCTCGGATTGACGCCAAGCTGGCTTCGCTACAAGCCGCAGATGCTGGTCAAAGAGATCCTAGCCGCGCTGCCCGGCAGTGATCAGTAGTTGCCCTGGGCGACGTCGTCCATGCCCTTGCGCTTGGCTTCGTAGTAATAGCCACGGGCATAGAGGCGGACAGCATCGTCTTCGCTGCTGTCAGAGACGAGCCAAGCGCCGCGAAGATACTTGGCGGCGTATTTGATGTTCGTTTCGGCATCAAAGAGGCCAGCGGGATCACCTTCGTAGCCCATGGACTTGGCCGTGTTGTACTTGATCTGCATCAGGCCGAAATAGCCGCGCTTGTTATAGGCCTTGGAATTGTAGCGGCTCTCGCGATGCACGACGCGGTGAAGCAGCGAGGCGGGCACCTGGTAGAGCTTCGAATATTTGTCGATGATCTTGGTGATTGCGCTTTTCTCAACCGTCGGCGCGCCATCGTCGTCGCTGTCGCTGAACATCGGCGGTGCGGCCGGTGGATCCGAGGGACCTGAGGTGTCGAAACCGTAATCCATCATCGGGTGCGGCGTCGTATCGATAGCGGAAAGAGCTGCAATCGCGCTGCTTCCAGCCTGAGGTGTTGCGGCAAAGGCGAGTTGAGTCGACGGGGAAGGGGTGCCCGGGCGCGGGATCGGTACAACGGACTGAATCGCTGTCATTTCAGGCGTGAGCGGAATCTGCGCGTAACCCGTTGCCGTCGTCGCCCCGGCCTGACCGCTCAACTGAGAAGGATCGGTTGCCGGCATGGCGGGTGCCGCGAGGGCCGTTGTCGCCTGGTCGGCGGTGGTGATCATCGCCGTCTGGGCCGCTCCGTCGCCGGCCGGCACGGCTGCAAGCGTGGCGTCTTCGCCGGGCTTTGGTGTCGGAACAACGGTCTGGATTGCGGTCAGTTCTTCCACCGACGTGTATTCGACGCTCGTGCATCCGGCAACGACGCCGCAGAGCATCGTCGAAACGATGAGACTGCGTTTCAGGCCGGAAAAACCGATCGCTACCATACTCTCACTTTCGTGAACGCGCCGCCCCGGCAGCGTTAGAAGTTACCAAAAACCTTAAGCCTGGAATCCGCAATTAACGTATTCGTTGCGTTGCTGCAACCCGCTGGAAATATTTACGCGGCTATCCGCCTATAACCGGCTGTTACGGCGCCTGCGGCAATGAGCAGAGTGCCGCCGGTGCGGTTAACCGCACGCTGGATGCTTGCCTTGCGAATAAGCCCGCGAGCCGCGTTTGCTGCCAGTGCATAGGTCGAGGCATTGATGGTTGCGAGGACCAGGAACGTGGCTTCCATGATGAGCATCTGGCCGAAGAACGGCAAAGCGGGATTCAGGAACTGCGGAACGAAGGCGACGAAGAACACGATGCTCTTCGGATTGAGCGCCGTGACGACATAGGCGTGCAGGAAAACCCTGATCGATTTCTTTTCGGGCAGGTTGTCATTGTCCGCCATCGGTTCGGACATCACGGGTGCGCGCCAAAGCTTGATCCCGAGCCAGATCAGGTACGCGCCGCCGATCCATTTCAGCACCGTAAATAGGGTCGCGGAGGCCGCAAGCACGGCCCCCAGTCCGAAAAGGGATGCAGTCATCGCGGTAAAGTCGCCGAGCGCGACGCCGGTTACCGTCGCGAGCGCCGTCTTGCGCCCATGGCCCAGCGCATAGGAAACAACGAGAAGGATCGTCGGCCCCGGTATCGCCAGCATGATTGCAGACGCAGCGGCAAAAGCGAGCCAGGCTTCGAGCGACATGGAATCTCCTCCTATTCCCTAAGGGAAAGCAAAGACACCATATTAACCCTCAGTCAATCATGCCGCGCTGTATTTCTGCCCGATCGTGTCCATGACTTCGCCGAACCACTTGGTGGAGGTGTCGAAGGCCTTGCCACCCTTGATACGCGGGAACTCGATTGTCCGGAGCTTACCATTCTCCGCTTCATCGTGACCTGTGACACCGGAGACCTTGTTCAGGGCGCTTTCGACGGCAAGGTCGGTCATGCTCTGAATCAGACGAAGGTCATCGCCGTTTGCGGGGGCCGAACGTGCGAAGTAACCCGATTTCTGCACGAGCGAGCGCTCGGCATCGATGAGGCCTGCGAACTGTTTCTGGAACCAGCCGCCGACATTGATCGTGTCGATCTTCACGTGGCCGAAGGCGTCGCGCTTGATGGTCTCGCCCGCGGCCTCGCGCTCGGCGACGATGGCGTCAAGGCAGGCGCCTTCCGAAACGAACACGGTCGCATGACCGGTGCGGTCCATGACTTCCTTCAACCGGGCCGCTTCCGCATCGAGATCGAATGCCAGTTCGGGCAGGTAGACGGCGTCGATGCTTTTCATCCTGGCGTTCGTCATCAGCCCATCGACATATTCATAGTTCTTCGTCCGCTGCAGATAGGCCCGAGCAGTTGCCGCCGTCAGCCAGCCGCAGTGGCGCCCCATGACTTCGTGGATGATCAGTGTGCGCGGTGCCGCGGTCTGCTCGTTGCTGACGTTGTCGAAGAAGTGTGCGCCGACTTCGGCGGCTGTCCATGCGCCAAGCGACTGGCGGATCGGGACGACGTCGTTGTCGACCGTCTTCGGCAGTCCGACGACCGTCAGATTGTAGCCGTTGGCCGCCAGATATGCCGCAAGATCGGCAGCGGTAGTGTTCGTGTCGTCGCCGCCGATCGTGTGAAGAATGGTGACGCCATCGTTGGCAAGCCGCTCGGCCGCCACACGCAGCGGGTTTTCGCCTTCCTTGACGAGACCGCGCTTCACGCAATCGGCTGCATTGGTGAGCTTGACGCGGCTGTTGCCGATCGGCGACCCGCCGTAGCGATGCAGAAGCGAAGCCTTCTCCCGCATGTCTGCCGTGATCTTGATGCTGTCGCCGAGGAGTACGCCCTGGTAACCGGAACGATAGGCGACGAGCTCGATGTCGGGCGCAACGTCGCTGTAGCGTTCGATCAATCCGCCGACTGCGGAGGAGAGACAGGGCGCCAGGCCTCCGGCCGTGAGCAATGCGACTTTCTGTTTGGCCATGATCCCTCCATTGTGTCTCGTATCGGTGCAAGCGCGTCTGCTTACCTAACGCATGGATGCGGCAGGGAAAGGGCCATGTAAAGTGTTGTTATTGTGAAAATCGCGCCCCTGACGGCGAAGGTAGATGGAAGCGCGGATATAATCGTTTCAAGCCAAGGATAGCTGTTCAGATGGCTTGTGGAAATTCCCGAGCGCGTGGAGCCGACTGTACAACTGCATGCTTCTCTGATGCGTTAACAGCCTATCCCTTGGTGTCATATGACGCCGTGCGAATACGGCGTATGCTTGGATGCCGGAGCGACAATTACCGAATTGTGAAAGCAGTATTCGCTCCTATGACCAATCGTCGCCTTGCAAACGCAGGCTTTATTTGGTCAAGGTGTCTAATCTTATTTGCACTGTGAGAGACTCTTATGTCCTTCTGGGAAAAACTGCTGAATGCCATTGGCAACACCGCGGGCAACGTCCTTTCGGCGGTGGTCGAGGCTATCCGGACAGTTTTCGAAGGCGATCCGGAGACCCGCCGCAAGGTGGCTTTCTCAGTCGCGATCATTGCTCTGTCGGCAAAAATGGCCAAAGCGGACGGGATCGTCAGTGAGAAGGAGGTTGACGCCTTCCGCGAGATCTTCGAATTCCCGCCCGAGCAGGCGAAGAACGTTGCGCGTCTTTATAATCTGGCGCGCCAGGACGTGGCCGGCTATGAGGCCTATGCGGAGCGCTTGTCGTCCCTGTGCGTGACATGCGCCGCCAATTGCCCGGTACTGGAAGAGGTACTGGACGGTCTCTTTCATATCGCCAAGGCTGACGGGCTCATTCATGAGAAGGAATTGGCGTTCCTGCGGCACGTCGGCCAGATCTTCCATATGAATGACGAGCATTTCGAAAGGATCGCCGCGCGCCATGTCTCCGTGGGACGTGATCCCTATAAGGTGCTCGGTGTTTCTCCCTCCGATGATTTCACCACGATCCGTCGCCGTTACCATGGTCTTGTCAGCGAGCATCATCCGGATCGGCTGATTTCCCGTGGTGTGCCGGCCGAGTTCCATGCCATTGCCAATGAGCGCATGGCGGCGCTGAATGCCGCCTACGAGGCGATCGAGAAGGAACGCCGCGCAGCATGACCTCGTTCGAGGCCGACTACCGGAAGGCAATTGTTCGCCCTTCGCCCAATCACGGCGAGCGTGCGGATGGACGCAAGCCAGATATGATCCTTCTTCACTATACAGGTATGCCAACGCCCGACGGAGCGCTGGAGTGGCTCTGTCGCGACGAAAGCCAGGTCTCCAGCCACTACTTTGTCCAGGAAGACGGCGAGGTTCTGCAGCTCGTGCCCGAGGAGCGCCGTGCCTGGCATGCTGGCAAAAGTTACTGGCAGGGCGAGACCGATATCAACTCGTTGTCAATAGGGATCGAGATCGCCAATGCCGGTCATCCCGGCGGCCTTCCAGAGTATCCCCAAGAACAAATCCAAGCCGTGATCGAATTGTGTCGAGATTGCGGCCAACGTTGGTCAATTGCCCCTGAAAGGGTGCTTGGACATTCCGACGTTGCACCGATTCGGAAGGTCGATCCGGGGGAAAAATTTCCCTGGGCGGAGCTCTCCAGGGCCGGTATCGGCCACTGGGTCGAGCCCGCACCGATCTCCGGTGGAAGATTTTTCCAACGCGGCGACCGCGGCCAGCCGGTCGAAGCCCTGCAGTCGATGCTGTCGCTCTACGGCTATGCGACTGAAATCACTGGCGAATTCTCGGCCAAGATGGCAGGCGAGGTCGAGGCCTTCCAGCGTCATTTTCGGCCCGCCCGAATCGACGGAATTGCGGACTTTTCGACGATAGACACCCTGCACCGTCTGCTGGCGTCGCTTCCACGCTACTCCGCATAAGTAGTACTTTTGAGTCGCGCCAATTTACCGGGATTCTGAGAGTTCGTCGGCTCGCCACATCATTTCCCTATTATCTCCTCATTGCGATGGTCTAACGCCAAACGTCGAACGGCGCCGCTTGTGTTGTTTGGGGTTCTTGGCGGTCGTCAATTGAAACAAGAAGAATTGCTGCAGTATCTCTAATAAATATCTGCCGCATAAAACTGGATCGTTATTTGAAACGCGGTCCAGAAATTCTTTGGGTCGGAGTAATTAGACTGAATGAATAGGATTATTTCTGCTGCGGTGTGCGCAAGCGCACTGTTGATGGGTATGAATTGCGCTTTCGCGGGTGAATGGGGCGCAAGGGCACAGACGGTTCCTTTGAAGACTGTTGATCGGACTAGCGGCTATGCAATGCCGGACTTCACGGCCAACAAATATTCGGCTCTCATTATCAAGTACGCAAAGCAATATAACGTTCCTGCCGAGCTCGCTCAGGCCGTCGTTCGCGTCGAGAGCAATTTCAATCCGAACGCACGCGGTAGTGCCGGTGAAATCGGTCTCATGCAGATCAAGCCGGCGACAGCAAGGATGATGGGTTACTCGGGGACGAGCAAGGGGTTGTTCGATCCCGAGACGAACATCAGGTTCGGCATGAAATACCTGGCCGCTGCACATGAACTCGGCGGTGGTGAGACCTGCGACACGATCCTGAAGTACAATGCCGGCCATGGCGCAACCCGCATGAACCCGGTCTCCAAGGCCTATTGCGGTAAGGTCTTGGCGATGCTCGACTGATCACCTGAAACTGCCTGTCTGATAATTACTTCGACCGGGCACTTAAGAATATGATTCAACATGGTGCCTGTGTTATCTGGCCTCCGAAATGAGGTGATACATGGCAGTTGATTTCAAGGTGATCATCGTCGGGCGCGGAATGATGGGCGCGGCTGCGGCCCGCCATCTCTCCGGGATGATCGAGGGTGTTGCGCTCATCGGCCCCAGTGAGCCAGTCGAGCGCAAGAGCCATCATGGCGTCTTTGCCAGCCACTACGACGAGGCCCGCATCACGCGGACCTTCGACGACAATGCCGTTTGGGCGACGCTGGCGGCACGCTCGCTCGACCGCTACCACGAAATCGAAGCGAAGAGCGGCATTTCCTTTTTCACGGAAGCGGGTTGCCTCTTTGCCGGACCACCTGCCCAACCGGGGGAGCGATATCTCGGACGGGCGCTGCAGGTCAGCGAAACGCTCGGTCTCGACGTCGAAACGCTGACGCCGACGGCGTTGCGGGACCGCTTTCCTCCGTTTGATCTCAACCCGTCGTTCAATGGTTATTTCGAAGCGAAACGCGCGGGCCACATCAACCCGCGCGCTTTGGTTCGAGCGCAAGCCAAGCTTGCCGAGCAGGCGGGCGTGACGGTTATCGATGCGACTGTTGCCTCTGTTCGCGATGAGGGTACGTTCGTGGAGGTTCATGCCGGCGGCAAGCGCTATACCGCCGAGCGGGTGCTGGTCGCTGCCGGCGGTTTCAGCAATTTCAACGGTCTTCTCCCTGCTGCTATCGATGTCAGGATCGCGGCGCGCACCGTGGCATTCTTCGAACTTGGCGCCCGGGAGATGGCAGTTTTTTCCGAAATGCCTTCAGCCATTATCTTCGGCGACCGCGACGAGGACCATGTCTACATCCTTCCGCCGGTGTGCTATCCCGACGGCAAGTTCTATCTCAAACTCGGCGGCGAGTTGGAAACGCGCTCATTCGAGACGCTTGAGGATGTCGGAACATGGTTTCGCTCCGATGGCGATCTGGCGGAGCGCGACCTGCTGGTGTCAACGGCCCTGCAGCACATGCCCGCATTGGCGGGTTGCGCAACAACCTCGGCGCCGTGTGTGGCAACCTTCACGGCAACAGCCTATCCCTATGTGGGCTATACGGATTCTCCACGAATTGCGGTTCTGGCCGGTGGCAATTTCGTTGCCGCGAAATCATCGGATGAGCTCGGCCGACTGGGCGCGGTCGTCATGACGCAAGGCTGGCTCGGCGCCGAGGACTTCGGCAGGGAGCTGACGCCGGTCTTCCGCTAGGCACGCTCCGGTCGGGGAGGGGCGCCCGTTGCGAGTACGCGCAGAGCTCGAAGATATTTCAGTGGCATTCGCTTCGCGTCTCCGCTAAGGGAGCCATGCCAGTTGGCCGGGCAGCCGCGCTTTACCAATGCCGAAAGGCGGTAGGGTGAGGAAAGTCCGGGCTCCACGGAAACACGGTGCCGGATAACGTCCGGCGAGGGCGACCTCAGGGAAAGTGCCACAGAAAGCAAACCGCCTGCCTCGGCAGGTAAGGGTGAAAGGGTGGGGTAAGAGCCCACCGCATCTCCGGTAACGGCGATGGCAAGGTAAACCCCACCGGGAGCAAGACCGAATAGGGATGACGTGGGAGGCGAAAGCCTTCCGGCTGGTTTCCAGGTCAGTCATCCGGGTGGGTTGCGTGAGGCAGCGTGCGAACGCTGTCCCAGAGGAATGGCTGCCACGTTCCGGCTTCGGCCGGGGCCATACAGAACCCGGCTTACAGGCCAACTGGCGAACTACCTTTGCTAAGACGCGTCTTGTTGATGTCGTCGATTGCTAGTGGGCGGTCGGTGCCTTTGCCAGGCATTCATCGCAGGTGGTGCTGCTGCGCGCGAGAATGGACCAGCGCTTGAATATCTTGCCGCAGGAATCGCATTGGATGTCGGTCGTCATGCCTGACTGCGACAGTGGAATACGCTTTTCCGGTTCAAAGCGCCCGTAAAGAAGTCCCTTTAATGTGAAGTTTGTCATACTATTACTCCACGGTTACTTATTTAGCCTTCATTAATATGCGGCAGCGCTGAACCGATTCAATTCTCCGCCTCCTTATTATTTTGCACATGGCAATATCCGAATAGCTTGGTCGCTTACTTCAAAGGGGATAGCGGCTGCATACCTCTTCATGGGGCGCCTTGGATCGACGCCTGCCACTGTTGAAGAGCAAGCCTTAAGCCTTTGTTGGAAATTGCATATTTGGTTGTGCCGATCTGAGCCATCGGTCGCCTTCGGGCGCGTGCTGGCAGGGCTGGTTCGCGGCATCGGTAAGTGCGGAACTAACCCTTTGTTAAACTTAACAGCTTATAAATTTTCGATACGGCGCTCATCGTGAGACGGGCGTTTCCCATTGACGCCCATATGGTCCCATGTTATCCCATTCATGCACTGCGCAAGGGCAAGTAGGTGCCCACCAATCGCAAAGCCAAGGTGTCTTCTGTTCCGGAAGCTCCGGATGGGGTCTTGCCCATTCGGCTCGCGAAGCTGTGCCTGAATTTCAGGGTTCCGGGCTTTTGAGTTCAGTCCGGGCTCTTTCGGGAACGGATGTTTCTTGTCATGAGCCGCTTCCTTTCAAATGCGACCAACAGAATCGATTCCAAGGGCAGGGTTTCCGTGCCGGCGGCGTTTCGATCCGTGTTGGCGCAGCGCAATGTTCAGGAGCTCTATTGCTTCCAGGACTTTGTGTTTCCGGCGATCAGTGTCGGCGGTCCGGATCTCCTGGAGAGGTTCGAGCGTCAAATCTCTGCGGAAGATCCGTTTTCGCCGGACGCGAACGAGATGTCGCTTCTCATCCACGGGGGCGGTATCTTCATGAAGCTCGATGCGGAAGGCCGGCTGATGGTCACGGATTTCATCCGCGACTTCACCGGTATCTCGGACGAAGTGACCTTCGTTGGTCGGGCGGATCATTTTCAGCTGTGGCAGCCGCAGGCATTTCAGGCTGCTCAGGTGCAGGCACGAGGAGGGCGTCGGCTGGCGGGCAGGCGTTCCTAAAAATACGAGGGAACGGAATGGCGGCGAATCCTGGCGGAGATTCAACTGATGCCGGTGGCGGACCGGTTCGCCACATTCCGGTTCTTCTCAATGAGGTGCTTGCCGCGCTCGAGCCGTTGCCCGGCAAGATCATTCTCGATGGCACCTTCGGTGCGGGCGGCTATACTTCTGCCATTCTGGGTGCTGGCGCCAATGTGATCGCCCTGGATCGCGATCCGACCGCCATCGAAGCCGGTCAGGCCCTTGTCGCTGAAAGCCAAGGCCGCTTGAAGCTCGTTCATTCGCGGTTTTCTCAATTGGCCGATGCTGCTCCATCGGGCGGGCTGGATGGAGTCGTGCTCGATATCGGCGTGTCCTCAATGCAGATCGATGAGGCCGAGCGCGGCTTCTCGTTCCAGAAGAATGGTCCGCTGGACATGCGGATGTCGGCGGCTGGCGTTTCGGCGGCCGATGTGGTCAATCGTGCCAAGGTGGCTGATCTGATCCGCATCTTTCATTTTCTCGGAGAGGAAAATCAGTCGCCGCGCATCGCGCATGCGATTGAAAAGCGGCGGGCTGAAAAGCCGTTCGAGACGACGCGCGATCTGGCTGGTCTGATCGAGCTCGTTACCCCACGTAAAATGAAGGACAAGATTCATCCGGCGACCCGGGTCTTCCAGGCGTTGCGGGTTTTCGTCAACGACGAACTTGGCGAGCTGGCGCGGGCGCTGTTTGCCGCCGAGCGCGTGCTGAAGCCCGGCGGGCGTCTCGTTGTGGTTACCTTCCATTCGCTCGAAGATCGGATCGTCAAGACCTTCTTCTCTGATCGCGCCGGCAAGGCTTCGGGCTCGCGTCATCTGCCCGTCGCGCACGAGCGTGCGGCGACCTTCGAGCGGATCGGCAAACCCATGGTTGCTGCGACCGAGGCGGAGGCGCAGGCAAACCCGCGGGCGCGATCTGCCAAGCTGCGGGCAGGGCTGCGCACTGCCGCACCCGCTGAAGCGGCGGATATTTCCATCTTCGGGCTGCCGAATCTGGCGAGTCTCGGAAAGCTCGGAGCCTGATATGCTGAGAACCTTGGACCTCATCCTCGTCGGTGTCATGACAGCAGCTGCTGCTGTCACCTATACGATCAAGCACCATGCCGAGCTCAAGCTCGAGGAAGTTCATCGCCTTGAAGCGGAGATCAAGCTCGAGAAGGATACCATCGATCTGTTGAAGGCCGATTGGGCTCTGTTGTCCCAGCCGAACAGGCTCGAGCGGCTCGTCAACAACTACAATGGTGAGCTTCAGCTGCAGCCGACGGCTTCCACGTCGCTGGTTCATGCCAAGGAACTGCCGATGCTGAAGTCGCAAGTTCCGGTTCCAGACATTACCGAAGCGAAGGCCGGTGCCAAGGCGAAGCCAAAGGCGGTGGCGCCTGAACCCGAAGAAGAAGACATGATGGCAACCGGATCGGTGGAGTAGAGATGTCGTTTCTTTCACGCATCATGGTCTTGAAGAGCCAGGCGCATTTCTCCGCCGGCACGCACAACCGCCTCGGCGGCAATAGGCCGATCGAGGGATCGCGAAAAAAGAGGGCGGGACAGGCCAAGAGCCGCGTCGGGCTCCTGATCGTCGGCTTCGTTGCTGTTTATTGCGTGATCGGCGGGCGTCTCGTCGAATACGCAGTCCGCGACCCCGATGTCGTGTCCAGTATCCTGCCGCCTGATCGTCTGATGGCGTCGCGCCCGGATATCCTGGACCGAAACGGCGAGGTGCTGGCGACCGATATCCGCACCGTCTCGCTATTTGCCGAGCCGAACAAGGTTGTCGATCCCGACGAGGCGGTCGAGAAACTCGCCACCGTTATGCCCGACCTCGACATGAAGGGGACTTACAAGAAGCTCGCGAACCGCACGTCCCACTTCGCCTGGCTGCGTCGCCAGCTGACGCCGAAGCAACAGAGCCAGATCCTTGCGCTCGGCATTCCGGGCATCGGCTTCCGCCCTGAGAAGCGCCGCTTTTATCCGGGTGGCGCCACCGCAGCGCACATTCTCGGTTACGTCAACATCGACAACCGCGGCGTTGCCGGCATGGAAAAATACATTGACGATCAGGGCCTTGCCGACCTCGCCTCCGTCGGCATGACAAGCGACCAGCCGCTGGAGCCCGTTCGCCTGTCGATTGACGTCCGCGTCCAGAACATCGTGCGCGATGTCGTCGTCAACGCGGTCAAGAACTACGAGGCCAAGGGCGCCGGCGCTGTCATCCTCGATATTCATACCGGCGAAGTGCTCGGAATGGCATCGGCCCCGGATTTCGATCCGAACAACCCGCTGGAGGGCGCCAAGGAGGGCTGGCTGAACCGCATGTCGAACGGCACGTTCGAAATGGGCTCGACCTTCAAGACGTTCTCGCTTGCCATGGCGCTCGACACGGGCAAGGTCAGCCTGAACGACAGCTTCGATGCGACGCAGCCGATCCGCATCGGCGGCTTCACCATTCACGACTTCCACGGCCAGCGCCGTTGGCTGACGCTGCCTGAGGTGTTCCAGTATTCGTCGAACGTCGGCACCGCTCGCATCATCGACATTGTCGGGATGGATGCTCAGAAGGATTATCTTACGAAGCTCGGCCTTTTGACCAAGATGCAGACCGAACTGCCGGAAGTGAAGATGCCGAGCCAACCGAAGGTTTGGAAGAAGATCAACTCGATCACGATTTCCTTCGGCCACGGCGTTTCCACGACGCCACTGCAGACGGCGGTTGCCGGCGCGGCGCTCGTCAACGGCGGCAAGCTCATCGAGCCAACCTTCCTGCCGCGCAATCGGGAACAGGCGGACGAGGTTGCTGAAGTGGTTGTCAAGAAGTCGACCAGCGACGACGTGCGTTATCTCTTCAAGCTGAACGGCATCAAGGGCTCCGGCCGCAATGCTGACGTCCCCGGCTTCAACGTCGGCGGCAAGACTGGCACGGCTGACAAGGTGGTCAATGGCCGCTATGCGACGAACCTCAACTTCAATGCGTTCCTCGCCGCATTTCCGATCGAGGATCCGAAGTATGTCGTGCTGACGTTCTGCGATGAACCGCACAATGGCGAGAAGGGTCAGAACATCGCCGCGTATACTGCTGCACCGATGGTGAAGAACATCATTGCCCGCGCAGCGCCAATTCTCGGTGTGGAACCCAAGTTCGGTGACGACGGATCGGCCATGTTGGTGTCTTATTGAGTCTGAATGAATGTCGGAGCCGATTCGCCACGGGGGCGCGGCGGCTTGAAAGAGAAAAGTACATTCGATGAACTTGCGAGACATCGCCGGAGATGCATTTCCGGAACTTGAAAATCAATTAGCCGGGTCTGTCGGGGCGCTGGCGGTTTTGGGCATCTCGTCCGACAGCCGCAAGATCGAACGCGGAATGGTGTTTGTAGCTGTCGCCGGGACGAAGGCAGATGGAGCAGGTTTTATCGCCGATGCGGCGACGCGCGGTGCTGTCGTGGCCATTGCCTCCCATGGCATTGATGCTTCCATACCTGTTCTCGTCGTGAACGATCCGCGCCGCTTCCTCTCGATCGCGGCCTCTCACTTCTATGGCAAGCAGCCGGAAACGATGGTTGCCGTGACCGGTACTGCAGGCAAGACGTCGGTTGCCTCCTTTACGCGGCAGATCTGGGCTTATGCCGGCCATCCGGCGGCGATGATCGGTACGACTGGTGTCGTCTCTCCGACACGCAATGAATATGGCTCGCTGACGACGCCCGATCCAGTTTCGCTTCACAAATTACTGGCTGAGCTCTCCGGGGAGGGCGTTACACATGCCTCGATGGAAGCCTCCAGCCATGGCCTCGATCAGGGCCGTCTGGATGGCGTCAGGCTCACTGCCGCTGCCTTTACCAATCTAGGCCGCGATCACATGGACTATCATCCGACGATCGAAAGCTACATGGCCGCGAAGATGCGGCTTTTCGATACGCTGCTGCCAAAGGGCGCACCGGCGGTGATCTTCGCTGACGATGCGTGGTCTGAGCAAGCCGTCAAAGCGGCGCGCGACTCGGGTCATGACGTCCGCACCGTTGGTCGCAAGGGTGACTACCTGACGCTGAAGCGCGTCGAGCATTTCCGCCACAAGCAGGTGGCTGAAATCCATGCCGAGGACGAAATCTTCGAGGTCGACATTCCGCTTGCGGGCGACTTCCAGGTGGCCAATGCGCTCGTCGCGGCAGGTCTCGCCATGTCGACGGGTGTGCCGGCGAAGGTTGCCATGGCGGCCCTCGAAAAGCTGCAGGGCGCATCGGGTCGACTGGAGCTGGTGGGCCACACCAGGGACGGCGCGCTTGCTTATGTTGACTACGCACACAAGCCAGACGCGCTTGCCAACGTCCTGGAATCCGTTCGTCCGTTTACTACGGGCCGCGTCATCGTCGTGTTTGGCTGCGGTGGCGACCGCGATCGCGGCAAGCGCCCGATCATGGGCGAAATCGCCTGCCGTCTGGCCGATGTGGTGATTGTCACGGACGACAATCCGCGCTCCGAAGAGCCGTCGAGCATCCGTGCCGAGATCATGGCGGCCGCTGGCTGCGCAACCGAAATCGGCGACCGCGCCGAGGCGATCCGAACGGCGGTCGGGATGCTGACATCCGGCGACACGCTGATCGTCGCCGGCAAGGGGCACGAGGAAGGGCAGACGATAGGGGGCGTCACCCTGCCGTTTTCGGATCACGCCGAATTGCGTAAGGCTTTGGAGGAGCTGAAACCGTGAACTGGCTTTGGACGACGGAAGACATGATTGCCGCCATGGCAGGGCGGCCGTTCGGCACTTTGCCTGAGGGCATTACCGGGATTTCCATCGACAGCCGCTCCATTGCGCCCGGCGAAGCCTTCTTCGCCATCAAGGGCGACCGCGTCGATGGCCACGACTTCGCGTCGATGGCGATGGCAAACGGAGCCGCTCTTCTCGTCGTCAGCGAAGCGCGCCTGCCAGCCATGGGGCGGCTCACCGTCCCAGTGATCGTTGTCGAAGATGTGTTGGCGGCACTCGGAAAGCTCGGACAGGCTGCTCGCGCCCGTTCGCGCGCCCAGATCATTGCCGTCACCGGTTCGGTCGGCAAGACGACCACCAAGGAGATGCTGCGCCGGGTCTTGTCTCCATCGGGCAAGGTGCACGCTTCCGTTGCCTCATTCAACAATCACTGGGGCGTACCCCTGACGCTCGCCCGGATGCCGCTCGACACGTATTTTGGTGTCTTCGAAGTGGGCATGAACCATCCGGACGAGATCCGCCCGCTGGTCAAGATGATCAAGCCGCATGTCGCCGTGATCACGACAATCGCGCCGGCACACCTTGGCAACTTCAAGAGCATTCGTGAGATCGCGACGGCCAAGGCCGAGATTTTCGAAGGCGTCGTGTCCGGTGGGCAGGTCGTGCTCAATCGAGACAACGACCAGTTCAACTTTCTGGAGCGGACGGCACAAGCTTGCGGTATCCACCACATCCATTCCTTCGGTCAGCACGCGAAAGCGGATTTCCGCCTGGCAGAGTTTAACGGCTCGGACCAGAGTTCGACGCTCTGGATCACCATCGACGGCGACACGAAGGAAGTGGCAATCGGTGCGCCGGGCCGGCACATCGCGGAGAATGCGCTGGCTGCCCTCGGGGTCGTGAAGATAGTCGGTGCGGACATGCAGCAGGCGATCGGCGCCCTCGCGACGCTCCAGCCCGAGAAGGGCAGGGGCCGCCGTCATCGGCTGATGATCGACCACGGCGCCTTCACGGTCATCGACGAGAGCTACAACGCCAATCCCGCCTCTATGAGGGCGGCAATCGCCGTGCTTGCGAGCGCGGTGCCGACGGGGGCGGGGCGGCGCATCGCCGTACTCGGCGACATGCTGGAGATGGGCGACTACGCGGAAAGGGTCCATTCGGATCTGGCGGGGCCGTTGCTTGCTGCCGGCATTGAGCATGTCTGGCTGGCCGGTCGTGAAATGGCTGCGCTGAAGGAATCGCTCCCGGAGAGCGTCCAGGTCGTTCACTACGAGACGACAGAAGAACTAAGCGAATACGTACTGAACTCCGTCGTGGCTGGCGACGTGCTGATGGTAAAATCGTCACTGGGCATAGGTTTCGGAAAGATCGTCGCCGCGCTTCTTGACAAGTTCCCGCCATTTGCCGACACGCAACGCGATTTTTGAGCGGGTAAACAAGGGGCCCTGAATGCTGATTTGGCTTGTCGAACTGTCGGAACACCTGAAATTCTTGAATCTGTTCAGGTACATTACCTTCCGCACGGGCGCCTCCCTGTTTACGTCCGCCTTCATTGTCTTCCTCTTTGGTCCGACGATCATCAACTCGCTGCGCATCCGCCAAGGCAAGGGGCAGCCGATCCGCGCCGACGGTCCGCAGACACACTTCAAGAAGGCAGGTACGCCGACCATGGGCGGCCTGATGATCCTCGCGGGTATCGTCGGGTCGTCGCTGCTATGGGCTGATCTTTCCAACGTCTACGTGGTTGCCACGCTGCTCGTCACCCTCGGTTTCGGCGCGATCGGCTTCTATGACGACTACCTGAAGGTCACCAAGCAAAGCCACAAGGGCTTCTCCGGCAAGGCGCGACTCGGCATCGAGTTCGTGATCGCAGGCATTGCCGTTTACTTCATGATGCGAACGGCGCTTGCATCCGGAACCGCGGGTTCGACCTTCGGCTCATCGATCGCGTTCCCGTTCTTCAAGGACTTCATGATCAACCTCGGCATCATGTTCGTCCTCTTCGGCGGCTTCGTGATCGTCGGTGCCGGCAATGCCGTGAACCTGACCGATGGTCTCGATGGGCTCGCCATCGTGCCGGTGATGATTGCCGCAGCATCCTTCGGGGTGATTGCGTATCTCGCGGGTAACGCCGTCTTTGCAAACTATCTGCAGATCAACTTCGTACCGGGCACCGGCGAGCTCTCGGTGGTGCTTGGGGCCGTCATCGGCGCCGGCCTCGGATTCCTCTGGTTCAACGCGCCGCCCGCCGCAATCTTCATGGGCGACACCGGCTCGCTGGCGCTTGGCGGCACGATCGGCACGGTTGCCGTCGCTACCAAGCATGAGATCGTCATGGCGATCATCGGTGGCCTGTTCGTGATGGAAACGCTCTCGGTCATCATCCAGGTTGGCTACTTCAAGATGACCGGCCGGCGCGTCTTCCTGATGGCGCCGATCCATCACCATTTCGAGAAGAAGGGCTGGACGGAAAGCCAGGTGGTGATCCGGTTCTGGATCATCGCGGTCGGTCTTGCCCTGCTTGGTCTCTCCACCCTGAAGCTGCGGTGAGGCGGCGATGATTCCCGTTACGACGCTATCAGGAAAGAAGGTCGCGCTATTCGGGCTCGGCGGTTCCGGCTTTGCCACGGCGCGCGCGCTGAAACTGGGCGGCGCCGAGGTGACCGCCTGGGATGATAATCCGGATAGCGTTACCAAAGCCGCCGCCGAGGGCATCCATACCGCCGATCTGCGCACCATCGACTGGAGCGCGCAGTCGCTTTTCGTGCTCTCACCGGGTGTGCCGCTGACGCATCCCAAGCCGCACTGGACCGTTGATCTTGCGCGTGCCGCCGGCGTCGATGTCGTCGGCGACGTCCAGCTCTTCGTGCGCGAGCGCCGGGCTCATGCGCCCGATTGCCCGTTCATTGCCATTACCGGTACCAACGGCAAGTCGACGACGACAGCGCTGATCGCGCATATCCTGAAGTCGAGCGGCCGCGATACGCAACTCGGCGGCAATATCGGGACGGCGGTGCTGACGCTCGACCCGCCGAAGGATGGACGTTTTTACGTCGTCGAATGCTCGTCCTACCAGATCGACCTCGCGCCGACGGTCAATCCGTCCGCCGGCATCCTGCTCAACCTGACGCCGGATCATCTCGATCGTCATGGCACGATGCAGCACTATGCCGACATCAAGGAGCGGCTGGTTGCCGGCAGTGACGTCGCCATCATCGGCGTGGACGACAGCCACTGCCAGATGATCGCGGATCGTATCGAGCGGGCCGGCGGCAAGGTCATGCGCATTTCCCGCCGTCATGCACTTCCCTACGGCATCTACGCGGATGGAACGAAGCTCATCCAGGCCTCGGGAGGCGCAACAAAGTCGATTGCCGATCTCGACGGGATCCAGACGCTGCGCGGCAGCCACAACGCACAGAATGCCGCAGCGGCGCTTGCCGCATGCCTGGCCGTCGGCGTCTCCGAAGAAGAGATACGCGCCGGGCTCGCATCCTTTCCCGGCCTCAAGCACCGGATGCAGCCGGTCGGGCGTCGCGGCAACGTCGTCTTCGTCAACGACTCGAAGGCCACCAACGCCGATGCCGCGGCTCCGGCGTTGTCGAGCTACGACCGCATTTACTGGATCGCCGGCGGCTTGCCGAAAGCCGGAGGCATTACCTCACTGACGGGGTTCTTCCCGCGGATCGCCAAGGCCTATCTGATCGGCGAAGCCGCGGCCGAGTTTGCCGCGACACTCGGCGAGGCCGTGCCCTATGAGATTTCGGGGACGTTGGAGCGCGCCGTCGCTCATGCAGCTGCCGATGCCGAAAAGGACGAAAGCGGTCCTCTGGCCGTGCTGTTATCCCCGGCTTGCGCAAGCTTCGACCAATATAAGAACTTCGAAGTCAGGGGCGATGCATTTGTCAGCCATGTGGCAGCGCTCGACGGAATCACCATGCTGATCGATTCGGCAACAGGAGATAAATAACATGGTAAGCCGCGCGGAACGTGGGCCTCTGGCCGATTGGTTTTGGACCATCGACCGCTTCTTCCTGGCGATGTTCATCTTCCTGATGGGCATCGGCTTCATGCTGTCTTTCGCCGCGTCGCCCGCCGTCGCCGAGCGCATCGGGCTGGAGCCGTTCCACTTCGTCAAGCGCCATGCCGCTTTCATGATCCCGTCGCTCGCGGTGATGGTTGGCCTCTCCTTTCTGACGCCCCGCCAGGTGCGGCGAACGGCGATCATCCTGTTGATCGTCGCCCTTGGCATGATGTTGCTGGCGTTGTTTTTCGGTGTCGAGGTCAAAGGCTCCCGCCGCTGGGTCACGCTTGCCGGCATCTCTATCCAGCCCTCCGAATTCATGAAGCCGGCCTTTGTCGTCGTCTGTGCCTGGCTCTTTGCCGAGCATGCAAGGCAGCCGGAGATTCCGGGTAACCTGTTTGCCATCATACTTTTCGGCATTGTCGCTGCACTTCTGGTCGCGCAGCCCGACCTTGGGCAAACGATCCTGACGACGGCGGTGTGGGGCGGCATGTTCTTCATGGCCGGCATGCCGTGGATCTGGATCATCCTGCTCGGCGCAGGCGGTGTCGGCGGCCTTGTCAGCGCCTATTACATCTTCCCGCACGTGGCGCTGCGCATCGACAAGTTCCTGACCGGCGAAGGTGATACTTTTCAGATCGACACGGCACGCGAAGCCATCATTCGTGGCGATTGGTTCGGCCAGGGACCTGGCGAGGGCATCGTCAAGCGGATCATCCCCGACGCGCATACCGACTTCATCTTCTCGGTCGCGGCCGAAGAGTTCGGCATCGTCTTCTGCATGGCGCTCGTTGCGCTGTTTTCCGTCCTCGTGCTGCGCGGTCTCTCGCATGCCTACAAGGAGCGGAACGACTTCAACCGCTTTGCCGTCGCTGGCCTCGTGCTGCAGATCGGCATACAGTCGATCATCAACGTAGGCGTCAATCTCGAACTGCTACCGGCGAAAGGCATGACCCTGCCGCTGATTTCCTACGGCGGTTCGTCCATGGTCGCCATCTGCGTTACCGCGGGGTTCATTCTCGCGCTGACGCGTCACAGGCCGGAAAAACGTGCGCAGGATCGGAGCCTCTTCCGCGTCGCGCACGGAATGCCGGCGGAGTAATTGCTTATGAGTAAAGGCATTGTCCTGCTTGCCGCCGGGGGAACCGGCGGTCATGTGTTTCCTGCGGAGGCTCTGGCCTACAAGCTGAAGGAGCGCGGCTATTCCGTGCACCTGGTCACCGATAGCCGTGCCGAGCGTTATGCCGGCAAATTCCCGGCCGATGAGATTCATGTCGTGCCGTCGTCGACGATAGGCTCCAAGAATCCGGTCGCTGTCGCGCGCTCGCTGTGGACGCTGTGGACCGGAATGCGGGCTGCCAAGAAGCTTATCGCGCGTCTCAAGCCTGTGGTGGTCGTTGGCTTCGGCGGGTATCCCACCGTACCGCCGCTGCTCGCTGCAACGCGCCTCGGCGTGCCTGCGATGATCCACGAGCAGAACGCCGTGATGGGCCGCGCCAACAAGGCGCTGGCTAGCCGTATGCAGGCGATTGCAGGCGGGTTCCTGCCCGAAGGCGACGGCCAGTTTCCGAGCAAGACGGTGACAACGGGCAATCCGGTGCGACCGGCCATCATCGAGGCGGCGAAAGTGCCGTATTCTCCGTCCAATCCCGGTGAGCCTTTCAATCTCGTCGTCTTTGGCGGCAGCCAGGGCGCGCAGTATTTCTCCAAGGCGATGCCGACAGCCATCAGCTTGCTCGAGGACGGGCTTCGCGATCGCCTGCGCATCACCCAGCAAGTGCGTCCGGAAGATATGGGCATGTTGAGCGCTTGCGTCGCTCAATTGAAGATGGCTGCTGATACGGCGCCGTTCTTCAGCGACATGGCCGAACGACTTGCCGCGGCACATCTCGTCATCTGCCGTTCCGGTGCATCCACGGTTTCGGAGATTTCCGTGATCGGGCGGCCGGCAGTGCTTGTGCCTTACCCACATGCTTTGGACCACGATCAGGCGGCGAACGCGGCAGCGCTTGCGGCGACCGGCGGAGCCAAGGTCATTCCGCAGGCCGAGCTTTCGCCGGAGAAGATCGCTTCGATACTCACTCATGCGATGAACGATCCGGAAAAGCTCGCCCGGATGGCCGCTGCAGCCAGGCAAGCGGGTAAACCCGACGCTGCGAACTTGCTTGCCGACATGGTAGAGGCTATTGCGGCACGACGTACAATTGCAGAGTTCAAGGGGAAACGCGCATGAAAATGCCGAAGGCCATCGGCCTCGTTCATTTCATCGGCATCGGCGGCATCGGCATGAGCGGCATTGCCGAGGTGCTCCACAATCTCGGTCACCGCGTGCAGGGATCGGATCAGGCCGACAGCGCCAACGTGCAACGCTTGCGTGACAAGGGCATCGAAGTCTTCGTCGGCCACAAGGCAGAAAACCTCGGTGACGCCGAAGTGGTGGTCGTCTCGACTGCGATCAAGAAGAACAACCCCGAGCTTGTCGCGGCGCGTGAAAAGCTGCTGCCGGTCGTTCGCCGGGCGGAGATGCTTGCCGAATTGATGCGGTTCCGCAATGCGATCGCGATCGGCGGTACGCATGGCAAGACCACAACCACGTCGCTGGTGGCAACGCTGTTGGAGGCAGGCGGTCTCGACCCTACCGTCATCAACGGCGGTATCATCAATGCCTATGGCACCAACGCTCGCATGGGTGAGGGTGAGTGGATGGTGGTGGAGGCCGACGAGTCCGACGGCACGTTCCTGAAGCTTCCCGCCGACGTTGCCGTCATCACTAACATCGACCCCGAGCATCTGGACCACTACGGCAATTTCGATGCGGTTCGCGGCGCATTCCGCCAGTTCGTCGAGAACGTGCCGTTCTACGGCTTCGGCGTGCTGTGCCTCGACCATCCGGAAGTCCAGGCGCTCGTCGGCCGGATCGAGGACCGCAAGATCGTTACCTATGGCGAGAATCCGCAGGCCGACGTTCGTTTCATGAATGTCCGTGTCGAGGGTCCGCGCTCGATCTTCGACGTAGAGATCCGCCGCCGGAGAACCGGGCAGGTGATCAGGCTCGACAATCTCGTGATGCCGATGCCCGGACGGCACAACATATCCAATGCCACCGCCGCGATCGCGGTTGCCAATCGCCTCGGTATGTCCAGCGAGGACATTGCCAAGGGACTGGCCTCCTTCGGCGGCGTCAAGCGCCGCTTCACGCTGACCGGCGAATGGAATGGCGTCCAGATCTTCGACGACTACGGCCACCATCCTGTCGAGATCAAAGCCGTGCTGCGCGCTGCGCGCGAAGCCTGCAAGGGTCGCGTGATCGCAGTTCATCAGCCGCATCGCTATTCGCGGCTATCCAGCCTCTTCGAGGAGTTCGCGTCTTGCTTCAACGATGCGGACAGCATTTTCCTCGCGCCTGTCTATGCGGCGGGTGAGGATCCGATCGAAGGGGTGAATTCCGAGGCACTCGTATCCCGGATCAAATCGGGCGGTCACCGCGATGCCCGCTTCCTGCCTTCCCAAGAGCTTTTGCCTGAAATGGTCGCAGAGATTGCAAAGCCGGGGGATTTTGTGGTTCTGTTGGGGGCTGGGAGTATCACATACTGGGCGGCAGCGTTGCCCAAGCAATTGGAAAGCCTTTCGGGAATATCTGCATGAAACAGGTGAATGGGGAAAAGCTTCTTGCGTCGCTCGGCGACGGTGTAAAGAACATCCGCGGTAGGATCACGCCGGATGCGCCGATGGACCGCGTCACGTGGTTCCACGCTGGCGGTCTGGCCGAGTTGATGTTCCAGCCGCATGATGAGGACGACCTGATTGCTTTCCTCAAGCTTTTGCCGGAGGAAGTCCCGGTCACCGTCGTTGGCGTCGGATCGAACATCCTGGTTCGTGACGGCGGCATTCCCGGCGTGGTGTTGCGGCTTTCGGCAAAGGGCTTCGGCGCCGTCGAGCTTGCGGGCGAGAACCGCATACGCGCTGGTGCGATCTGCCCCGATAAGCATGTCGCAGCCATGGCTATGGACAACGGCATCGGCGGCTTCCATTTCTACTACGGTATTCCCGGCAGCATTGGTGGCGCAGCGCGCATGAACGCCGGCGCCAACGGCGGGGAGACGCGCGAGCGGCTCGTCGAGGTGAATGCGGTTGATCGCAAGGGCAACAAGCTTGTCCTGTCGAACGCGGATATGGGCTATTCCTACCGTCATTCATCGGTGCCGAGCGATCTGATTTTCACCTCGGTGCTCTTCGAAGGGTACAGCGAGGACCGCGCCAAGATCCGGGCCGAGATGGATGCCGTGCGCAGTCATCGTGAAACGGTCCAGCCGATCCGCGAGAAGACCGGCGGCTCGACCTTCAAGAATCCGGACGGCCATTCCGCCTGGAAGCTCATCGACGAAGCGGGATGCCGCGGGCTGGTGATCGGTGGCGCCCAGATGTCGTCGCTTCATTGCAATTTCATGATCAACATGGGGCAGGCGACGGGATATGATCTCGAATATCTCGGCGAACAGGTCCGTCGCGAAGTCTTCGAAAAATCCGGTATCAAGCTCGAGTGGGAAATCAAGCGTCTCGGCGTCTTCATGCCAGGACGTGAGGTTCGTCCTTTCCAAGGCGTAACCAACGAGTAACGTTAGGTGAGGCGTTTGCTGAAGGCGGTGGAGAAAGTTACGCCGCCCCTGTCGTCACTGGCTTCGCCGATCGCTACATCCATCGTGTTGCTTGTCACCCGGACAAGGCAGAAGCCGCCCATGAAGGCGGCTTTTGCTTTGAAAACGTCCAGCTTGCCGACCCGATAGGCCATCGGCGTGTTGTGCTCGTGGCCGTGGAAAATACCGATTACGTTGTAGCCTTCGAGGGTTGCGAGGAGTTCCTGACGTTCCGATTCACCCCACCAGTGGGGCGCACCGCTTCCTCTTAACGTGAATGTCTTCATTTCAGGATTCCAGCGCTCGAGGGAAAACCGGTCCCATCCATAGTGCTGGAAGATGACCACCGGGCGGCCATCGGACGCATAGGTCTCGAGATCGCGTTTCATCCAATCGAGGCTGCTCGCTGAACCTCTTGTGTTGTCCCAGCGTAACGCTGCGCCTGAATCAGATGCAGGCCACCCCAATTCCAGGAGTAGTTGTCCGATGCTTCGTCGTAGTTGTCGACAGGCACCAGCGGCTTGAAGAAGACGCTCGGCTTGTGGTTCATCTGCACGTAATCACGCAGTTCGTCGCGGTACCAATCGATTTGCGGCGGGCGCCCGTCCTGATCGAGATCGTGGTTGCCGAGCCCAACATAGACGGGAAAGTGCACGTGGTCGGCACCGCGTCCTTGCTGGTAGCGTTGAGAAGACTCCAGTAGCTGCGACCCTTCTGCGAACTCCGCAGTCTGGCCGCCGCGATCATCGGTCACATCGCCACACACGGTAATGCCCTGCGGCCTCGCAATCGGCTGACCGGCGAGCAGAAGGCCGCTCGGCTCCCCTGCGATCTCAGTGGGCCATGCCTGGTGGTGAATGCCGTTGAGCGCAAGAATGTGACGGAGCAGATTTGCGTCGGTCTTGCCTTCACACTGGCAGTTGGGACTTAGCCCGTCTCCGAAGCGGCACGCATGGACGTCGTTGATGACAAGGAAGGTGACATTGATCGGCGGGACGCTGGCCGGCTCGCAATGGACGGCAGTGTCAGCGAGATTCCGGCGCCTACACTTTGTGCCAGCAGTGATCGTCGTGTCAGCATCCCGGCTCTCCCCGTTTTCGAGAATCTAGGGGCAAGGCGTTAGCCGGCAACAATGAAAAGGGCCGCGGCAGTTTCCGGTCGCGGCCCTTCGAACTGGACTGTTTTCGTGATCAGACTTCGTTGCGGCCGGAGGCCAGAATGCAGATCAAGGTGATGACGGCAGAAAGACCGAGATAGTAGCCGACATATTGCATGCCGTAGTTTGCCTGCAGCCAAGTGGCAATGTAGGGCGCCAGCGAAGCGCCGAAGATGCCGGCAAGGTTGAAGGTGATCGACGAGCCGGTATAGCGCACGGCAGTCGGGAAGGGCGCAGCAAGCGCCGTGCCGATCAGACCGTAAGTCATGCCCATCAGCGCCATGGAGACGATCGCGAACACAACAATGCTGCCTTCGCCGCCGGTCATCAGACCGGGCAGGAAGAACGAGAAGATACCGATCAGCAAGGTGGTGAGGATCAGCATCTCGCGGCGGCCGAAGCGCTCGGCGAGTTTGCCTGATATCGGGATGAAGATACCGAAGGCGACGGAACCGACGATCTGGATCTTAAGCGCGTCCGGGAACGGGATCTTCAGGACCTTGACATTGTAAGACAGAAGGTAAGCCGAGCCGATGTAGAACAGCACGAAAGTGGCGAGCGCCACGAAGGTGCCGAGGAACAGGCTGCGCTTGTGCTTGCGGAAGAGTTCGGCAACCGGGACTGCAACGCGCTCCTGCTTGTCAATCGCCTTCTGGAACGCCGGCGTTTCGGTGATCGAGAGACGAACCCAGAGACCGATGGCGATCAGCAGAATCGAAGAGATGAACGGCACGCGCCAGCCCCAACTCAGCAGATCATCTTGCGACATGACCTGCAGCAGCAGCCAGAAGATGCCCGAGGAGAGGAACAGGCCAACCGGCGCGCCGAGCTGCGGGAACATGCCGTACCAGCTGCGCTTGCCTTCCGGTGCATTCTCGGTGGCGAGCAGCACGGCGCCGCCCCATTCACCGCCTAGGCCAAAGCCCTGGCCGAAGCGGCAGAGCGCGAGCAGCAGCGGCGCGAGAACGCCAATCGACTCGTAGGAGGGCAGAAGACCGATCACGACCGTCGAAATGCCCATGGTGAGCAGGGCGGCGACGAGCGTCGTCTTGCGGCCGATCCTGTCGCCGAAATGGCCGAAGACTACGGCGCCCAGTGGACGGGCGAAGAAGGCGATCGAGAAGGTTGCAAAGGAAGCAAGCAGGGCCGTGGTCGGATCACTGTTCGGGAAGAACAGCGTCGGGAAGATCAGCACGGCGGCTGTGGCGTAAACGTAAAAATCGAAGAATTCGATCGTGGTGCCGACAAGGCTCGCGATCAGAACACGCGCCGGCGAGTTGACTTGCGCATTGTTCGATAAAGCGGGAGTCGGCGATACTCTTGATATCGCGTCTGACATTCTCATTCCAATTGGGATTACACCTGTGCCCTTCGGAGGCAGGCGGCTCTTAACGCAATTTTAATTCGGCGCAAATGCCCATCGAGTAACAAACGAAAAAAAATTAGCACGCTTTGCATTTTTCCGACGATTCAGCGCTTCTGGGTGGCCGACCCTCAAAGTTGACGGGCGGAAAAGCCATCGAACTGGTGCGGATTCCTGATGGGATCCTGCACGAAAGCCGCCGTTGTCGAGGGGTTTTCTGAATGTTGCACGGCCCCCTTCCGGAGGGGCGTTCGAGCCAAAAATTAACGAAAGTAAACACTTCATTAACCATAATCAGGCTCTAATACACCTGCATCACCGAGCGAGATTCGGACGGGAAACAAGCTTGGTGCAAGCGTCGAAATTCACAGTGCAGGTTATTTTTTGGGGGTGTTGATGAGTCGCAAGCATGTCGCTGTCCTGATGGGCGGGTTTTCCTCGGAGAGGCCGGTAAGCCTTTCCTCCGGGACGGCGTGCGCGGATGCTCTCGAGGCTGAGGGCTTCCAGGTGACGCGGATTGACGTCGATCGCGATGTGTCTGCCAAGCTTGCTGCCTTGCGGCCCGATGTCGTCTTCAATGCGCTGCACGGCCCCTATGGCGAGGATGGCACGATCCAGGGCGTCCTCGAATATCTTGAGATTCCCTATACGCACTCCGGCGTGCTTGCGTCAGCGCTCGCCATGGACAAGGAGAAGGCCAAGGGCGTTGCAGCTGCTGTCGGCATTCCGGTTGCTCAATCCGAGGTGATCAATCGATTCGCCTTTCCGGCGGAGCACCCGATGAAGCCTCCCTACGTCGTGAAGCCTGTGCGCGAGGGTTCCAGCTTCGGCGTAGTGATCGTTCAGGAAGATCAATCCCATCCTCCGCAAATCATCAGCTCTCCGGAATGGCGCTATGGCGAGCAGGTTCTTGTCGAGCGCTACATCTACGGTCGAGAGCTGACCTGCGGTGTGATGGGCGATCAAGTGCTCGGCGTCACCGAAATCGTGCCGGTCGGGCATGGCTTCTACGACTACGATGCCAAGTACGTGGCAGGTGGATCGAAACACGTCATTCCGGCGGAAATTTCACCGAATATTTACCAAAAAATACAATCATTGGCGTTAAGGGCGCATCAAGCAATTGGTTGCCGTGGCGTGAGTCGCTCCGACTTTCGTTACGACGATCGCTTCTCCGAAGATGGTGAAATCATCTGGCTGGAAATCAATACTCAGCCAGGCATGACTCCAACCTCCCTGGTGCCCGAAATGGCCGGTCATGCCGGCTACACGTTTGGTGAATTTCTCCGTTGGATGGTGGAGGACGCTTCTTGTTCTCGGTGACGGTCAAAAGAATAGGGCGCCCAAGTCATCAGGCGGAGCTCTCGTTTCCCGAGGGTGATGGTCGGTTGGTTCTGCCGCGCCCGCTGCGTCGCGTTGTGCGCTTTCTTGTCAGCCTCGGGAGTGGCCGCATCCATATTCCGGCTCACGTTGGGACGGTATCCGCCTTGGCATTCTTTGCGGCGACGGGTCTCTACGGCATGTCGCTCGGTGGTCACACCGAAGCGGTTGCGCAGGCGACGACGACGGCTGCAGGCTTTGCGATTGATGACGTGAAGGTGTCCGGCAATTCCGAGACCTCCGAAATCGAGATCCTGCAGTTGTTGGGGCTGGACGGTACGACCTCGCTCGTGGCGCTCGATGTCGATGCTGCGCGTCAGAAGATCGCGAAGCTTCCCTGGGTCGAGAATGTCGAAGTTCGCAAGGTCTATCCGAAGACGATCGAGGTAAAGCTCACGGAGCGCCAGGCTTACGCCATCTGGCAGCATGGCCAGGAGCTCTCTCTCGTGGAGAAGGGTGGCTCGGTCATCGCTCCGCTGCGTGACAACAAGTTTTCGCAGTTGCCGCTGGTGGTTGGTCGCGGTGCTGAAGTTGCCGCAACCTCGCTCGAAACCGAATTTGCGAAGTGGCCGGAGATCAGGGCGCGGGTAAAGGCCTACGTCTGGGTGTCGGGTCGCCGCTGGGATCTGCACATGGACAACGGCGTTGCGGTGAAGTTGCCGGAAGACGATGTCGATCTGGCTCTGGCGCGGCTGTCGAAGTTCATGAAGGAGCAGGACCTTCTGGAGCGCGACATCGCTGCGGTCGATCTCAGGCTCACCGACCGCACGGCAATTCAGTTGACGCCGGAAGCCATGGCGCGCCGGCAACTTGTGCTTGATCAGCGGACCAAGGATTTGAAGAAGGCGGGGCAAAATATATGAGCTTGTTCGGTTCGTCCCATTTCGGATTGCCGCGCCTGAAGCCGCTTTCGTCGAAGCGGTCCCACGTCGTTTCGGTGCTCGACATCGGATCGACGAAGGTCGTCTGCATGATCGGCCGCCTGACGCCTCGCGAGGAAAGCCAGGTGCTGCCCGGCCGCACGCACAACATTGAAATCATTGGGATTGGCCACCAGCGTTCGCGCGGCATCAAGACCGGCGCGATTTCCGACCTCGATGCGCTGGAAAGCGTGATTCGCCTTGCTGTCGATGCCGCCGAGCGCATGGCCGGCCTGACGGTCGAAAGCCTGATCGTTAACGTCACGGCCGGTCGTCTGACGAGCGATATCTACACCGCAACCATCGATCTCGGTGGCCAGGAAGTCGAACTGAACGACCTCAAGAAGGTTCTGTCGGCAGCCTGCCAGCAGTCGCTGCGCCAGGATCGTGCCGTGCTGCATTCGCTGGCAACCGGCTTCTCGCTCGACGGCGAACGCGGTATCCGAGATCCCTTGTCGATGTACGGTGACGTTCTCGGCGTCGACATGCACGTCGTCACCGCTGAGCGTACCGCGCTTAAAAATCTCGAGCTCAGCGTCAATCGCGCTCACCTCTCGGTTGAGGGAATCGTTGCGACGCCGTATGCTTCCGGTCTGGCAGCTCTCGTCGACGATGAAGTCGAGCTGGGCTGCGCGGCGATCGATATGGGGGGCGGAACGACGACGATTTCGGTCTTTGCAGAAGGTAAGCTGGTGCACACGGATGCCGTCAGCCTCGGCGGCCATCACGTCACTACGGACCTCGCCCGCGGCCTTTCGACCCGTATCGAAGACGCCGAGCGCCTCAAGGTCGTTCATGCTTCCGCAATGCCGAACTCCTCGGACGAGCGCGAGTTGATCTCGATCCCGCCGATCGGCGAAGACGAACGCGACCTGCCGACGCAAGTGCCGCGCGCTTTGGTATCGCGCATTGTCAGCGCCCGTATCGAGGAAACCATGGAATTGATCCGCGACCGCATCCAGCGCTCGGGCTTCAGCCCGATCGTCGGCAAGCGCGTCGTGCTGACGGGTGGTGCGAGCCAGCTGACCGGCCTTGCCGAAGTTGCGCGTCGCATTCTTGCCCGCAACGTCAGAATCGGTCGTCCGATGGGCGTCTCGGGCCTGCCGACTGCAGCGAAGGGCCCAGCCTTTTCGACGGCCGTCGGTCTGATGATCTATCCGCAGGTCGCGGACCAGGAAACACATGCGTCACAGAGCGGTCTGCTCATGTCGCTTGGGGGAAATACCAGCCGCTTTGCCCGCATGGGGCAGTGGTTGAAAGAGAGCTTCTGACAATTGAGTGAATTGGCCGGCGTGGCGATGCGGCCATAAAGAGAAGGAACGGTAACATGACTATCAAGCTGCAAAAGCCGGATATCACTGAGCTTAAGCCGCGTATCACCGTGTTCGGTGTTGGCGGCGGCGGCGGCAACGCTGTCAACAACATGATCTCCGCTGGCCTCCAGGGCGTCGACTTCGTCGTTGCCAACACGGATGCCCAGGCCCTGACGATGACCAAGGCGGAGCGCATCATCCAGCTCGGCGCCAACGTCACTGAAGGTCTCGGTGCTGGTTCGCAGCCGGAAGTCGGCCGTGCCGCAGCCGAAGAGTGCATCGATGAAATCATCGATCACCTGAACGGTACGCACATGTGCTTCGTCACCGCCGGCATGGGCGGCGGCACCGGCACCGGCGCTGCCCCTGTTGTCGCTCAGGCGGCTCGAAACAAGGGCATCCTCACGGTCGGCGTCGTTACCAAGCCTTTCCACTTCGAGGGCGGTCGCCGCATGCGTCTGGCCGAAGCCGGAATCGAAGAGCTGCAGAAGTCGGTCGACACGCTGATCGTCATTCCGAACCAGAACCTCTTCCGCATTGCCAACGACAAGACGACCTTTGCCGACGCTTTCGCGATGGCTGACCAGGTACTCTACTCCGGCGTTGCCTGCATCACCGACCTGATGGTGAAGGAAGGTCTCATCAACCTCGACTTCGCCGACGTCCGTTCGGTCATGCGCGAAATGGGCCGCGCGATGATGGGCACCGGCGAAGCATCCGGTCAGGGCCGCGCGATGCAGGCTGCCGAAGCTGCAATCGCCAACCCACTGCTCGACGAAACGTCGATGAAGGGCGCACAGGGCCTGCTGATCTCGATCACCGGCGGTCGCGACCTGACCCTCTTCGAAGTCGACGAAGCTGCGACCCGCATCCGCGAGGAAGTCGATCCGGACGCGAACATCATCCTCGGCGCGACGTTCGACGAGTCGCTCGAAGGCATCATCCGCGTTTCCGTTGTTGCTACCGGTATCGATCGTGCGATCAATGCCGCGGCAGGAAAGGCCTTCCAGCCGGCAGCGAAGCCGATCGTGCGTCCTTCCGCGGCCGTTGCTCCGGCTCCGGCCGCTGTTCAGCCTACACCTGTCATGCAGCAGGCACCCAAGCCCGTCGACTCGGTTGCACAGGCAATCCGCACGGCCGAGGCCGAGATGGAACGCGAGCTCGAGATCCACGCTCCGCGTGCTGCAGCTCCGGTGCAGCAGCCGGCAATGCAGGAGACCTTCCGCCCACAGAGCAAGATCTTCGCTGCTCCGGAAGCCGCTCCCGTCATTCGCCCCGCCCCGGTTCAGCAGGCTCCCGTTCACGCGCCTGTTATCAGCCAGCCGGCTCCGCAGCCGGTCATGAGCCAGCCGGCTCCGGTCATGCAGCAGCCGATGGCCGCCCAGCAGGCCGTTCGCATGCCGAAGGTGGAGGACTTTCCGCCGGTCGTGCAGGCCGAGATCGACCGTCGCTCGCAGCCGGCCGCTCCGTCTCACGCCCACGAAGAGCGTGGCCCGATGGGGCTCCTGAAGCGGATCACCAACTCACTTGGTCGCCGCGAAGAGGAAGTTGCGCCAGAGATGACCTCGGCTCCGGCTGCGGCATCGCAGCAGCGCCGACCGCTTTCTCCGGAAGCCAGCCTCTATGCGCCGCGTCGCGGAAATCTCGACGATCAGGGCCGAAGCGTTCCGCAAGCTCGCATGATGCAGGAAGACGATCAGCTTGAAATTCCTGCGTTCCTGCGCCGCCAGTCGAACTGAGGCAAGGGACAGAATCGCCACAAGGATGCCCGGGAGTACGCTCCCGGGCATTGCCGTTTCAAAGCTCTGAATTCGACACGAATTGCGTTGTTATTTCAAAGGCATGCTTTCGTAACAATGCGAAAGAAACAGTGATTTGGATTGGAACCCGGGCGCACGTATGTATGTGCTCAAGGAACCGTCTTCTTGCGCTTTATCGCGAGGCTCTGACGGAGTGAAATGACCCCTGGCGGATGGTCCGGCATGTTAGCCGATGCGGATCACCAGGGATAATAAAGGCAAAAATTTATGGTTATTGGCATGTTGGGTTTTCAGACGACAGTATCGCGCCCGATTACGCTCTCGGGCATCGGCGTTCATTCCGGTGCTGACGTTTCGATTACCTTCAACCCGGCAGAAGCTGACACAGGCGTTGTCTTCAATCGCATGCACGACAACGGCGAGGTTTCCGAATATCGTGCCGTGTCTTCTCAGGTCGGCAATACAGATCTCTGCACCGTTCTTGGTTTCTCGCCGGCGCGATCGGTCGCGACGATCGAGCATGTCATGGCCGCTGTCTACGCGCTTGGTCTCGACAACGTCCTGATCGAAGTTCACGGTTCCGAAATGCCCATCATGGATGGCAGCTCGATGCCCTTTATCGAGGCGATCGAACAGGTTGGCCTAGTATCGCTTGGCGTCAAGCGTCGCTACATCCGCGTCACCAAGCCGGTTCGCATCGAGCATGGTGGTTCGTGGAGCGAGTTCCGTCCCTATGACGGCATGCGCTTTGAGGTTGAGATCGATTTCGACTGCCCGCTGATCGGCCGACAGAAGTGGGAAGGCGACATGACGGCTGCGACGTTCAAGTCCGAGCTGTCGCGTGCCCGTACCTTCGGCTTCATGCGCGATGTCGAGCGTCTTTGGGCCTCCGGCCACGCGCTTGGTTCGTCGCTTGAGAATTCGGTCGTCATATCGGACGACAACACCGTTATCAACGTCGAAGGCCTGCGCTACGCCAAGGACGAGTTCGTGCGCCACAAGGCACTCGATGCGGTTGGCGACCTGGCGCTCGCCGGTGCTCCTTTCATCGGCTGCTATCGGTCCTACCGCGGCGGTCACAAGATGAATGCTAATGCTCTCAAGGCGTTGCTCAGCGACCCGACCGCCTATGAAGTGGTCGAGACCTCTGCGCCGCGCCAGCGTGTTGCGGCTCGGGATTTCATCCGGGTCAACGCGCCGGAATTTGCTCCCTGGTCGGCATGACCTCCATCGCATTTATTAGGCCAGGGCCGCCTCCTTCGGGAGGCGGTTTCTTTATGGGGAGCAGGCTGACGATGATTCCCCGATAGATGTGCTGCCGCAGATGCTTAGTAGCACCAGATGCAGCATTCGCAGTGTAAAACCGGCGTTTATCGCCTGCATCGCCACAAAAATGCGTTAATGCATCATCATTGCGTTGCTCTGGCTCCACATTTGTGGCTAGAAACGCCAGCAAGGCGTGGCTGCCGTTGAGGGATGGCGGCGTTGGGATATTCCGATGGGTTATGCAGGGTCTGATAGTATGATGAAGACAGCGCGCGCTTTGTTCGCATCGCTCTTGGTGCTGAGCGCAGGTGCCTTAATTTCCGGATGCCAGTCGGACCCCGATATCGATATCACCAAGCTCGGCCTCGAGAACGATCCGCCGGATGTCCTCTATACCCAAGGCCTCGCCAACATGAAGGCCGGCAACATGGCCGAGGCGGCGCGCAAGTTCGACGCAATCGACCGCGAAAACCCGTTCTCAGAATGGGCGCGAAAGGCGCTCGTGATGAGCACCTTCGTCAAGTATCGCCAGGGCCGTCTGGACGACGCTCTCGCTTCGGGCAACCGCTATATGGCGCAGTATCCGAAGTCGAAGGACGCTCCCTACGTGCAGTATCTGATCGGTCTGACCTATTCGAAGCAGATCGTGGACGTCACGCAGGACCAGCGCGCGGCCGCCAAGACCGTCGAGGCCATGCAGGCCGTCATCGACAACTACCCGGATTCGGAATACGTCGACGACGCGCAGGCGAAAATCCGCTTCGCACGCGACCAGATGGCAGGCAAGGAAATGCAGGTCGGCCGTTACTACATGGAGCGCAAGGAATACCTGGCGGCGATCTCACGCTTCCGCACGGTTGTCGAGAAATATCCGAATACCAACCAGATCGAAGAAGCGCTTGCGCGCCTTGTCGAAGCCTATTACGCAATGGGCATCGTCGAGGAAGCACAGACGGCAGCCGCGGTTCTCGGCCACAACTATCCTGACAGTCAGTGGTATGCGGACTCCTTCAAGCTGCTGAAGAGTGGTGGCACCGAGCCGCGTGAAAACCCCGGTTCGTGGATTGCTGCCGCGGGCAAGAAACTCCTGCTCGGTACCTGAGGCCAATGCTGATCCAGCTTTCGATCCGCGATATCGTCCTGATCGAGCGGCTGGATCTCGCCTTCGAGACCGGCCTCTCGGTGCTGACCGGGGAGACCGGCGCTGGCAAATCCATCCTGCTCGATAGCCTGTCGCTCGCGCTTGGCGGGCGCGGAGACGGCGGTCTTGTTCGCCATGGCGAGGACAAGGGGCAGGTTACGGCTGTGTTCGACGTCGGTCCGGACCACAGCGCCCGCAAGCTGCTGCGCGAAAACGGCATCGATGATGACGGCGATGTTATCTTCCGCCGTGTCCAGAACGCTGATGGCCGTACCAAGGCTTACGTCAACGACCAGCCGCTCAGCGTTCAGCTCATGCGCCAGGTCGGGCAGATGCTGGTCGAGATTCATGGCCAGCACGACGATCGCGCCTTGGTCGATGCGCATGCGCACCGGATCCTGCTCGACGCTTTCGCAGGCGTGAACGAAGATGCTGCCGGAGTCTCCAATCTGTACCGCATCTGGCGCGATACCGAGCGGACGCTCAAGAAGCAGCGCGAAAAGGTGGCGAACGCTGCTCGTGAGGCCGACTACCTCCGCGCTTCCGTAGAGGAGCTCGAGAAGCTTTCACCGCAGGACGGAGAAGAGGACGAGCTCGCCGATCGTCGCCAGAAGATGATGAAGGCCGAGCGGATCGCCGGCGATATCGCCGAGGCTTCCGAATTCCTCAACGGCAATGCTTCCCCCGTGCCACATATCGCCTCGCTGGTGCGCAGGCTGGAGCGCAAGAGCCACGAGGCGCCGGGCTTGCTGGAAGATACGGTGGCGCTTCTGGATGCCGCTCTGGACCAGCTCTCCAATGCGCAGATGGAAGTCGAGGCTGCGCTGAGGAAGACGGAATACGATCCGAAGGAGCTGGAGCGTGTAGAGGAACGCCTGTTTGCCTTGCGCGCTGCCTCCCGCAAATACTCCGTTCCGGTGACCGAACTGCCGGCGTTGGCGGTCCGCATGATCAGCGATCTTGCCGACGTCGATGCCGGCGAGGAAAAGCTTGCCAAGCTTGAAGCCGAGGTCGGTGTTGGCAAGGCAAACTACGACGCAGCGGCGCGCAGCCTTTCCGATAAGCGTCATCATGCCGGAGACGCCTTGGCTGCTGCCGTCATGGCGGAACTGCCGGCGCTGAAGCTCGAGCGCGCAAGCTTCATGGTAGAGATCACCACCAATCCTGATGACGCGACCTCGGAGGGGATCGACGTGGTGGAGTTCCACGTTCAGACCAACCCGGGCACACGTCCTGGTTCGATCATGAAGGTGGCATCCGGCGGCGAGCTTTCGCGCTTCCTGCTCGCCCTGAAGGTCGCGCTTGCCGATCGCGGTTCTGCGCCGACGCTCGTCTTCGACGAAATCGATACCGGCGTCGGTGGGGCGGTTGCGGATGCGATCGGTCAGCGGCTGAAGCGGCTCTCCGACCGCGTGCAGGTGCTGTCGGTCACACATGCGCCGCAGGTCGCCGCGCGTGCGGCGACGCACCTGCTGATTTCGAAAGGACCGGCCGCCGAAGGCTCGGAGAAGATCGCGACTCACGTCGCGACGATGGCGCCTGGCGACCGGACGGAAGAAATCGCACGCATGCTGGCGGGTGCGTCGGTGACGGAAGAGGCGAGGGCGGCGGCGGCCCGGCTGCTGGCCGGGAACGGCTGATTTCCTAATCGCCGAATTGGGGAGAGGGCGAACGAGGACCTCTCGCTCTCTTTCAATCCATTCATTTTGCTCTAAAACCGACTCCAGATTCCGTGGAGCGAGAGCCGTATGTCGACCGAAGCCATAGCCGTTGATGCCCTGACGATCGAAGATGCCGCCGCCGAGCTTGAGTGGCTCGCCAAGGAGATCGCCCGCAACGACGAGCTTTATCACGGCGAGGATCGCCCGGCGATTTCCGATGCCGAGTATGATGCACTGAAGCGTCGCAACGACGCGATCGAGGCGCGCTTTCCGGAACTCATTCGCGAGGACAGTCCGTCGCGGCGTGTCGGTATCGCGCCTTCGGTAACGTTCGCGCCCGTTGTGCATGCACGGCCGATGCTATCGCTCGACAACACGTTCTCGCAGGAGGACGTGCAGGACTTCGTGGCGAGCGTCTATCGCTTCCTCGGCCGTCTGCCGGACCAGTCGATTGCCTTTACCGCGGAGCCGAAGATCGACGGCCTCTCTATGTCGATTCGCTATGAGAACGGCAGGATGGTGAGCGCTGCAACGCGCGGCGACGGCACGACCGGCGAAAACGTCACGGCCAACATCCGCACGATCAAGGAAATTCCCCAGACGCTGCCGGCGGGGGCACCAGCAGTCGTCGAGGTGCGCGGCGAGGTCTACATGGCCAAGAGCGACTTCCTGGCGCTCAATAAGCAGATGGAAGCCGAGGGGAAGCAGACCTACGTCAATCCGCGCAATACGGCAGCCGGATCGCTGCGGCAGCTCGACGCCAAGGTGACTGCGAGCCGCAAGTTGAAGTTCTTCGCCTATGCCTGGGGTGAGATATCCGACATGCCCTCCGACACACAGTTTGGTATGGTCGAGGTATTCAAGAGCTGGGGCTTTCCGGTCAATCCCCTGATGAAGCGGTTGAATTCCGTCGCCGATATTTTAGCCCACTACGACGAGATCGGCCTGAAGCGACCGGACCTGGACTATGATATCGACGGTGTCGTCTACAAGGTCGACAGCCTGGATCTGCAGCAACGGCTCGGATTCCGCTCCCGCAGTCCGCGCTGGGCGACGGCACATAAGTTCCCGGCCGAGCAGGCTTTCACGACTGTCGAGAACATCGATATCCAGGTGGGCCGCACCGGCGCCCTGACGCCGGTTGCACGGCTGACGCCAATTACCGTCGGCGGCGTCGTCGTAACCAATGCGACCCTGCATAACGCCGATTACATCGAAGGCATCGGGAACTCGGGCGAACGCATCCGCGACGTCGGGCACGACATTCGGATCGGTGACACGGTCATCGTGCAGCGGGCCGGAGACGTTATCCCGCAGGTGCTCGATGTTGTCATGGAGAAGCGCCCCGCTGATGCCGCCCGCTATGAATTCCCGCAAAAATGCCCGGTCTGCGGCAGCCATGCGGTGCGGGAGAAGAACGAAAAGACAGGCAAGCTCGACTCCGTAACGCGCTGCACCGGCGGCTTCATTTGCCGTGCGCAGGCCACCGAGCATCTGAAGCACTTTGTTTCGCGCAATGCCTTCGATATCGAGGGCCTGGGATCGAAGCAGGTCGACTTCTTCTTCGAGAGCGACGATCCGGCGCTGCAGATCCGTAACGCGCCAGATATTTTCACGCTTGAGAAGCGGCAGGCCGGTTCGCTGACAAAGCTTGAAAATATCGAAGGTTTCGGCAAGGTCAGCGTCGGAAAGCTCTATACGGCGATCAACGAGCGGCGGAGCATCGCGCTGCACCGGTTCATTTACGCGCTCGGCATCCGGCACGTCGGCGAGACGACAGCCAAGCTCCTGGCACGCTCCTACGGCACCTATGCCGACTTCGAAGCAGCGATGACAGCTGCCGCGCCGCTCTCGGGCGATGCCTGGAACGACCTCAACGCCATCGAAGGCATCGGTGAGATCGTCGCGCGCGCGATCGTTGAATTCTACAAGGAACCGCGCAATGTCGAGGTGATCTCGCGACTGCTCGCCGAACTGAATGACGGGACGCCCTTGCCTGCAGAGAAGGTTGCTGCTGCAGACAGCCCAGTCGCCGGCAAGACTGTGGTCTTCACCGGTTCGCTGGAGAAGTTCACGCGCGATGAAGCCAAGGCGCGGGCTGAAAGCCTCGGCGCTAAGGTCGCAGGCTCGGTGTCAAAGAAAACCGACATCGTGGTTGCAGGACCAGGCGCAGGCTCGAAACTCGACAAGGCACGCGAACTCGGTGTCCAGACGATGGACGAGGACGAGTGGCTGGCCCTGATCAGCGGATGAGGGATCGGCTGTCACCGACCTCGGAGCGTTCCTCTACCGCTTGATGCGCGCCATCGCGTAAGCATCGACGTAGCTGCCGGCGCGGAAGGCGAAAGCACGGAGTATACCTTCCTCTTCGAAACCAAATTTCCTGTAAAGGGCCAGGGCGGCTTCGTTGTCGGTGTAAACAGTCAATTCCAGGCGCATGATGTTCAGCCAGTTGTCGGCGGCATCGATGACGGCCGCGAGCATCGCGCTGCCGATGCCGCGACCGGTAAAGTCGTCATGCACGCCCATGCCGATGCTGGCGACGTGACTGCGGCGGCCGTGGTAACGGGTCATGCCGATGTCGCCGACGATCTGCTCGTCGATAATTGCGACCAGACGCATTGCATCCGGATTGCTGTTTTCGACATGGCGGCGGGTCTCTTCAATGCTTTGGTAGGGTGGACGCAAGGTACCGGCACGGAAGCCCGGCAGATTGACCAGCGCCGTCAATGCCTCGGTGTCGGACGGACGGATGGCTCGGATCGACAGTCCGGCGGGTATTTCTCTGGGGTTTGGATTCTTCTGCATGCAACTCTCCTTCTCAGTTTGAGGAGAGCCGGTTCCCGAACCCTGCTCGCCTCGGCAGGGTTTAGGGGATGACGGACTGCTTCTAACGCACCATCGCTCCCGCCAACCCTGCAAGGGTGGTCGTCCGCGTCAGCACAATGGTCACCAATCCGGTCATGCGCCATGATTTCGCAATCCGCTTGCGGATGTCAACAGCCGGATTTGCGCGGAGAGGGTGGGGAGGTTATGCCAGATCCATGCTATCGAATCGGAAATCTCGTTGAAAACCATCGCCATTGATTTCGAAACCGCCAACGAACAACGCGGCAGCGCCTGTTCGGTGGGACTGGCATGGATTGAGGACGGCAAGGTTACCCGCGTCGAGGAGCGTCTGATCCGGCCGAAGGAGATGCGGTTCTCCGGTATGAACATCGCCATTCACGGCATCCGGCCTGAGCATGTCGAGGACGCGCCGGCGTTTCCGGAAGTGATGGACGAATTCCACGACGATTTCCGAGGTGCGACCATGATTGCGCACAATGCAGCGTTCGATTTCAGCGTCTGGCGCGCGAGCCTCGATCTCTATCGGCAGTCCTATCCGGAGCTGACGTATCTCTGTAGCCTGAAGATGGCCCAGCGGATCTGGCCGCATTTCCTCTCGCACCGGCTCAACATGATCGCCGAGCATCTCGGCCTGCGTTTTGCGCATCACAATGCCGCCGAGGACGCCGCCGTCTGCGCGCATGCCGCGATCGCGATGGCAAAGGCTGTCGGGGCGGCTGCAGTGAACGCCATTCCCGCTCTGATAGGCATGAAGCCTGGCAGGCTGACGTCGACCGGGTATGAGGCCTGCACCTGCAGGAAGGCGTGAACACTTCCTTGTAAAGGCATCAGGCGCGCTTACCTAAGATGCGGATGCAATCAGGGAACCGTCATGTCCAGAAAGAGTTACATCGCGCTTGCCGCTGCTTCACTCATCGGCCTTAGCGCCGGCGCTGCCTCAGCCGACGTCGTCGGCAAGGTCGGGGTCGACTGGATTGGCAACGACATCATCATCGATGCGGTGGCCGACCCGCAGGTGAAGGGCGTGACTTGCCACGTCACTTATTTCGACCGCAGCGTTATCGATCGCGTGAAGAACGGCAACTGGTTCGAAGACCCCTCGAACAACTCCATCTCCTGCCGGCAGACGGGGCCGATCGAGATTGGCGACATCAATCTGTCGGAGGGCGGCGACGAGGTGTTCAAGACGGGCATGTCGCTTATCTGGAAGAAGCTGGTCGTCAACCGGATCTACGACAAGAAGAACGACACGCTGGTCTATCTCGCCCACTCCCGCGAACTGACTGATGGCTCGGCGAAGATGGCGATTTCAACCATCCCGCTATACGGCCAGAATGTCACGTGGAAGAACGGCAAGCCGCAATAGCAACACGCCTCGTCGCGCTAGGCGCGGCTCTTGGGATGTGCCGGCAGCTCGTCGCAGATGACATCCCAGGACACCTTTTCAGACGTCCAGACGTGAAAGGTCGGATGATACTCATCCGGGTCGTCGAGGCTGACTGTCATGATGTCGATCAGGTCTGGGTCGGCATCGTTCTGATAGCCGATCGGGGAACCGCATGAGCCGCAAAATGTCCTGACAACGCCTCTCGAGGAGGCAAATGCCCGAGGGGCTCCCTGTTCGTATACCAGCGTTCGCACGGGAAAGGTGACGAACGGAAGCGTAGGAGCCGAAGCGACCTTTCGGCATGTCTGACAGTGGCAGATGCCGCTCGCCAGCGGCGCCTCGTCAATTCTGTATCGGACCGCACCGCAGCCGCATCCTCCGGTGTGACGGGTTTTCGCCTCGCGCATTCTGCGTACCCCGTTGTTCTTCTGACAACCATTCGAACGCCCGTTCGCGCACTTCGTTCACTCGAAGCGACGTCGGACGATGCGATGAGGAGATAGCCTGCAATGCGGCCCTAACAATGACCGTACAGAAAAAACCGCTCGCAACGGTTCGATGCGAGCGGTTCGAAAATCTCTTGGCGGTTATGCTGGCTGGTCGCGTCAAGCAGCCTGTGCCAATTCGTCGGCGATTACGGTGTCGAGGTTTAGGAAGCAGACCATGGTCTTTTCCAGGGCGACGATGCCGCGGCAGAAGGCGCGCTGGGCTTCCGGGATGATCTCCGGTGCCGGCTGCAGGTCTTCGCTCTTGATGGTCATCATGTCGGAGACCTGCTCGACCAGCAGGCCGACGAGCTTGCCGGCAATGTCGGTGACGATAATGGCGGAGCGCTCCGACGGCTCGGTCATCTTCATGCCGAGGCGGCAGGCCATGTCGATGACCGGAATTACCGCACCACGAAGATTGATGAGGCCGAGGACGTAGGGCGGTGTGTGCGGCATTGGCGTTACGGGCGCCCAGCCGCGGATTTCGCGGATCGCCATGATGTCGATGCAGAACTCCTGCTCGCCGAGATGGAAGGAGACGATCTCGAGATGCGATCCGGTCTGGTTGATGACGGTATTGTTCATGATCAGAATTCTTCCCAGTTGTCTCCGGCCGGTACGGCCATGGCTCTGGCGGTTGCGCCGCCGCTGAATGCGCCCGCGACCTTGCCGATAAGGCTTCGTGCGGGAGATGGTTTCGGATGCGAGACTGCGGTGGCTTCCCGCGGCGTGGAACGGGCATTCATGCCTTCGCCGATCTTGAACGTCTGGATCAGGTGGATCAGGCTGTCGGCATCGGTGGCGAGCGCGTGACTTGCTGCGTTCGTTTCTTCCACCATGGCCGCGTTTTTCTGCGTGACCTGGTCCATCTGGCTGATGGCCGTATTGATTTCGTTCAGTCCGGTAGATTGTTCGCGTGCAGAGGTTACGATTGATTTAACATGCTCGTCGATGCGCAAAACATCTTCGCCGATCTGGCGCAGGGCTTCGCCGGCCGCCGTTACGAGTTCGCCGCCGGCCTTTACCTCGGCGCCGGATTTTCCGATCAAGGCCTTGATATCCTTGGCGGCACCGGCCGCGCGGCCGGCGAGTTCGCGTACTTCCTGTGCTACGACAGCAAAGCCCTTGCCGGCTTCGCCGGCGCGAGCAGCTTCGACGCCCGCGTTGAGGGCGAGGAGGTTGGTTTGGAAGGCGATCTCATCGATGACGTTGATGATTGTTCCGATCTCGCGCGAGGCGGTCGCGATTCGCTCCATCGCAGCCATGGCATCGGTCACGACCACATCTGATTTCGCGGTATTCTGCCGGGTGTGGGCAACCATGTGGCCGACTTCCTCGGCACGGTTGGTGGCGTTGCGAACCGTCGCGGTGATCTGGTCGAGCGCCGCGGAGGTTTCCTCCAGCGAGGCCGCCTGTTGTTCCGTACGCTTGGCGAGGTCGTCTGCTGCCGAGCGCATCTGCTGGCTGTTTGCCTGGATGGAAGTCCCGTTTCGGGCGATCCCGGCCATTGTCTGGCGGAGCGTCGCCGTGGTGTGATTGAAGTCGGTGCGCAAGCGCTCAAGCTCTGCCGTGAACGGCTGATTGATGGTGACTGTCACGTCTCCGCCCGCGAGGCGCGTAAGGCCGTCGCCCAACGCATGGACTGCATCGTTGAGCGCTTCGGCGTCCGCAAGCTTCGCTGCTTCACGGCTGCGGCGCTCGGCGTCGCTCTGCTGGCGTTCGCTGTCGCTACGCGCCTGCAATTCCTGCTTCTCGATTGCGGCAAGCCGGAAGCTCTCCGCTGCGCGTGCCATGTCGCCGATCTCATCGCCCCGGTCAGTGGCGGGGACAAGGCTATTGAGATCGCCGCGCATGATGCCCTGCATGCTTTTTCGCACACCCTCGATACCGCGACGGATGGAACCGCCATGGATGTATTGCAGGGTGCCCATTGTCAGGATGGCGACGATGCCAAGTCCCAGCTGGATCAGTATCGCCCGCTCCGAGATTGCGTTTGCCTCGTCGATACGCGCTTTGGCCAATTCGCCGCCTTCGTGGGCGAGCTTGTCCAGTGTCGCGCCCACCTTGTCGCCGCCACCGTCGATGGCGTCGTCCAGCTTGTCAAATTCACTGTCCGGCGCCCCGGCTTCGACAGCAGATTTCAAGTCTCCGACGACATTTTTCCCCAGAGACGCCACGTCTGCACCATAGGTGGACAACAGGTTTCCGGCGTTCAGCTCTTCGCCCAGGCGGTGCATCTCCTTGGAGCTGTTCTGCAGCTCGCCGATCGCCTCGTTCATCAGCTTCAGGCGTTCGGGCATCACGGCGCGATCGCCACGGTCGACGATGGTGTCCATGGCGGCAAGAATGAGGGTGAGGTTTGCGGCGCGCATCTCGTTAATCTGGTCGACGCTGGCCTGGATTTCGTTGGCATGTCTCAAAGCCGCGTCGGCGCTCGAATTTTGATACCAGCCAACTGCAAGCATCGAGCCGAAGCCAATGAACGCCGCGCCGGCAAGTGTCCCCAGCCGTTGGCCTACAGAGAGGCTCTTGCGCACTTTCATATCAGTCATTGATGATCATCCCCCTCCGCGATGAGACGCGGTGTGCATCTTGCGCTCACGCGGATAGCCGGGGATTGAAATGCCGGGTGGACCTCATGTCACGAGAACGTAGAACGTTCTATCCATTCCTAAATATAGATATGTATTTTTAAGTATTTGCTAACCCTCAAAGATTGCAACCGTCTTTGTTTCATCTGCTAAGTGGTTGAAGATTTTGGTTTTTGTGAAACCGATTTCGCCTTTTCCGTGTGCTGGTGGGGCAATCGGTCGCCACTGGGAAACGTGTTGTTGAATTGCGCCCCGAAGCAGGAGGCGATATCACCCGATAAACGGGAATAATCCCGATCTTTGAGGTTCGATCGATGAAGACTGTCCGCATTGCGGTCTGGGTTGCGGTGCTGCTGATGGCCGGAATTCTCGGCTGGCTGACGCTTAATGTCACCAAGACGAAGGAGGCCGTTTCCGAGGGGCCGTTCGGCGTGCCGTTCACGCTCGTTGCCCAGGACGGCAAGCCGATCACCGAGCAGGCCTTCCGGGGCAAGCCGACGGCGCTCTTCTTTGGCTTCACCCATTGCCCGGAGGTCTGCCCGACAACGCTCTTTGAGATGAACGGTTGGCTGGAGAAGGTCGATCCGGATGGCAAGAAGCTGCAGGCCTATTTCGTGACCGTCGATCCGGAGCGCGACACGCCTGAGGTGATGAACGAATACGTTTCCAACGTGTCCAAGCGCATCGTCGGCATATCAGGCGCGCCCGACAAGATTGCCGATGTCATCAAGGGCTACCGCGTCTACGCCAAGAAGGTTCCGGTGGACGAAAGCAATCCGAACGGCGACTACACGATGGATCACACGGCTTCTGTCTTCCTGCTCGATTCGGAAGGGCGGTTCTCCGGTACCATCGCCTATGGCGAAAATCCCGATACGGCTGTAAAGAAACTGGAGAACCTCGTCAGCAAGGGATGACGGCATGGCGTCAGGGCATCGCAGCATCTTGATCGCCGGAGCCGGTGCGACTGGTCTGACTGCTGCTCTTGAACTCGCCCGCCGCGGCCACCTCCCGCGCATCGTCGATAGCGACGCCGGACCGGTGCCCCTAACGGAAAGCCGTGCTCTCGGCATCAATGCCAGAACGCTGACGCTGCTTTCACCTTCGCGTGTGACGGACACGATCCTGCAGGAAGCGCAGCAGATACAGCACTTCCGGATCGCCGCCAAAGGCAAGGTCCTTGCCGACATCGACACCACGGAGGTTCCCGGTCCCTACAGTGCCATCCATGCGCTGGCGCAAGGGCATACCGAGCGGCTGCTGCTCGGCAAGCTTTCCGACTACGAGATTGCTCCGGAGTGGCAAACCGTCGTGGAGGCGGTTTCCGGCGATCTTTCGAAACCGAAGGTGACGCTAAGGAAGCTGGATGGTTCGGTCGAAACCGCGGATTTCGATATCGTGATCACGGCCGACGGGTCCCATTCAACGGTGCGAGAAGCCCTCGGCATCGGTTTCCCCGGGCAGGTGCTGGAGAGCAGCTTTTACCTGGCGGATTTTCGCTACGCCGGACCGGTCGATCCCAGCTTTGCCGAGATCAGCCTGTTCGATCCTGGCATGATCGGGCGCTTGCCTGTGACGCGTGACGTGCTGCGCTACATTTCGACGCTCCCCGATTTCGAGAGCCGCATCGAGCATCCCGCGCCCATTGCTGAGCGGGTCTGGGCGTCCGATTTTCGCATTCACTTTCGTCGTGCCGAGGTAATGGCGAGGGGCAACGTTTTCCTTGCCGGGGATGCTGCGCACATTCATTCGCCTGCCGGGGCGCGGGGGATGAACCTTGGCATCGAAGACGCATGCTGGTTGGCCTGGCTGATCTCGGAGAGGCGGGAGCAGGAGTATGCGGTGCTCAGGATGCCTGCTGTGACGACGGTGCTGAAGCAGACCCATCAATTGACATCGCTAATCACAATGACACATCCGATGGCAATCGCGATCCGCAATCTTGCCGTACCGGTTCTTTTGCGGATACCTGCATTCCGACAAAAATTGCTTCACGGTGTTTCCGGATATGATACGCAGTCGCCGCCCTGGATCGATGGCGCCCCATAAAAGAAAGAGTGATTGTGAGTGAAATACGCCTTTATGTGACGACGACCGAAGTGCAGGCCGGTGAGATTCTGGACCTGCTGTCCGAGGTCTTCGGCGAAGAAGACTTCGCGATCGCGACGACTGAAATCGACGAGAAGAAGGACATTTGGGAAGCCTCCGTCTACATGATGCGTGAAGACGAGGCGCAGGTTCGCGCGCGTGTCGAAGACGCGCTGAAGACGAGCTTTCCCGACGCCAAGGTCGAACGCGAGGTGATCCCTGACGTCGATTGGGTCGCCAAGTCACTCGAGGGCCTGAAGCCGGTTCGGGCAGGGCGGTTCCTCGTCCATGGCTCGCACGACCGCGACAAGGTACGGCCCGGGGACATTGCGATCGAGATCGATGCGGGCCAGGCGTTCGGTACGGGTCACCACGGTACGACGGCTGGCTGCCTGGAGACGATCGATCGTGTTCTTCGTTCCCGCTCCGTGCGGAATGCGCTCGACCTCGGAACCGGTAGCGGCGTTCTGGCGATTGCCGTGAGGAAGCTGCGTAACATTCCCGTTCTCGCCACCGATATCGACCCGGTCGCAACTCGGGTCGCGGCCGAGAACATCAGAAGCAACGGGATTGCGTCCGGTATCTCGACGGCGACAGCGCCGGGTTTTCACTCGACGGCCTTTTCCACACATGGTCCCTTCGATCTCATCATCGCCAACATCCTCGCGCGACCGCTGATCAAGATGGCGCCGCAGCTCGTCAACCACCTGGCGCCGGGAGGCTCGGTCATCCTCTCCGGCATTCTGGCCGCGCAACGCTGGAAGGTGCTTGCCGCCTATAATGGTGCGCACCTGCGGCATGTCCGCACGATCTGGCGAAACGGTTGGGTGACGATCCATCTCGACCGCCCTTGAGATGAAGGCAAAAGAAAAGGCGGTGCCAATGGCACCGCCTTGAGACCAGTTTCCCGGTCAGTGCCCGCGAGCTCGAAGGAGGAGGAGCGCTCGAGCGGGCTTCTACTGTTCTGATCGCCGATCCCGTGAGGGAGGAGGAGAAGGGAGCGGCGAGTTGCTCAGAACGTGTAGCTGGTTGCGACCTGATGGCGCGTAACCCTGTGGCCGGCGCCGAGCAGCTTGAGGGTGTCCTCATGCGGCGGACGGCGCGAGCCGATGATGTGACGCACAGTCTGGCGCTCGCCAGCCTGCACCGGGCTGCTGTAAGCGAAGCGCGACAGAGGGGCAGTCATATCCAAATTCCTTTTGTTTCGTTTCAGGTTCGTCTCGAACCCGTCTGATGGCGCCTATATAGCGATTTAGAAAAGCTGAGGGAGAGGGTTTCCTTCATGGGAGCCATGCAGAGAATGCATAAAGCGTGCCAGTTTGTGAATCGGCGCCTCATTTCCGCCGAATTATTGCGCGGCTCTCACTCAGGTATCGCGTAGCAATTTCTCGTATTCTCATGAAATTCCGATACCATAGCCGAATCTCTTCGCTGAGGGGATCGTCCAAAAAAACGGGTTAGTGAGCATGTTCCAGTCTTTCGAAGTCACCTCGACGCCACAATTCGGCCGCGATCGCGTTTCGGCCCTGCGCGCAAGCTTTGATGCGCTTGGCATCGACGCCTTTCTGGTGCCGCGCGCCGACGAGTTCAACGGCGAATACGTGCCAGCTTGCTCGGAACGCTTGTCGTGGCTGACGGGTTTCACGGGCTCGGCGGGGGTCGCGCTGGTGACGCGTTCGGAGGCGATTGTCTACGTGGACGGGCGCTACGTGACGCAACTTGCCGAGCAAGTCGACAACGCGCTCTTCACCGGTGGGGACCTTGTGAACGAGCCGCCTCATGCCTGGCTTGCAAAGAATGGCTCCAAGGGCTTGCGTCTTGGCATTGATCCCTGGCTGCACTCCGGGGCGGAGGTGCGGCGACTTGAAAAGGCGCTTGCCGAAATTGGCGGTTCGCTCGTTGTCCTGCCTCACAATCCTCTGGACAAACTCTGGAGCGACCGGCCGCAGGAGCCGTTGGGGCAGGTGACAATCCAGAACATCGTCCAGGCGGGCGTGCTCGCAACCGACAAGATCGCAACGGTCGCGGCCGATCTTGCAAAGAAGAACCTCAAGGCGGCGCTGATCGCGGATCCGTCTTCGGTCGCCTGGATCTTCAATATCCGCGGTGCCGATGTGCCGCACACGCCGCACCCGCTGGCGCGGGCGATCATCTATGCCGATGGCAAGGCGGACCTCTTCCTCGACAAGCGCAAGACCGGTATCGAACCCGAAGCCTATCTCGCTCAGATGTGCATGCAGCTTCCGCCGTCGGAGCTCGAAAAGAAACTGTCAGCTGTTGCAAAGGATGGTGGTCGCGTCTTCGTGGATCCTGACCTCACCTCGTATGCCCTGGCGGAGATCATTCGCAAGGGAGGTGGCGAAGTCGTGGAAGGGAATGATCCCGCAAAGCTTCCGCGAGCGGTGAAGAACAACGTTGAGATTAACGGTTCCGCGGCCGCGCATCTGCAGGATGGCGCAGCGATGGTCGAGTTTCTCTACTGGCTGTCGCAAGTCAAGCCCGGGACCGTGTCGGAAATCGACGTGGCGGAGAAGCTCGAAGTAGCGCGCGCCCGTGTCGGGCAGAGCATGCAGAACCCGCTGAAGGACATTTCGTTCGATACGATTTCCGGTGCCGGCGAGCACGCGGCGATCATGCACTATCGCGTCACGACGGAAACGAACCGCAAGCTGGAAGCCGGGGAGCTTTTCCTGATCGACTCCGGCGCCCAGTACATCAACGGCACGACGGACATTACCCGCACCGTCGGGATCGGTTCGGTCACCGAGGAGCACAAGCGCTTCTTCACGCTGGTGCTGAAGGGCATGATCCAGATCAGCACCGCGCGTTTTCCGAAAGGCACCCGCGGCTGCGATCTCGATCCGCTGGCCCGCATCGCGCTCTGGCGGGCGGGGGCCGATTTCGCCCATGGCACCGGCCACGGTGTCGGGTCCTACCTTTCGGTGCATGAAGGTCCGCAACGCATCGCCAGGTTATCAACGCAGGAATTACTGCCGGGGATGATCCTCTCGAACGAGCCCGGCTACTACCGTCCCGGCGCTTTCGGCATCCGCATCGAGAACCTGATCTACGTCCGCGAGGCAGAGGCAATCGATGGCGGCGACACGCCAATGCTCGGGTTCGAGACGCTGACCTTCTGTCCGATCGATCGCAGCCTCGTCATTCCAGAACTTCTGAACCATGACGAGTTGCATTGGCTGAACAATTATCATGAGCGCACGCGGGAGGCGCTGATGCCGCTGATCCACGACCACGACGTCAAGGCGTGGCTGGAGAACTCGACCTTGCCGCTGGAATACTGAGCCAGGCGGCCTTGCTCGCCGCCGATGGCGTCACATGCCGATCGTGTGACGCCAGCCCAGAACGAAGAGCCACGCGACGATCAGCATCCAGGTGTGCGAGGCCCGCAGGCCAACGACGAGTGCGACGAGCAGGGCCAGCTTCGAATCCCAGCCCCCCATGAAGAAGGCCGGCGCGACAAGCGTCGTCAAGACTGCAGCTGGGACCGCAGCAAGTGCGGCCTCCATGCGTGGCGGAATGCGCTTCATCGTGGTGATGAGGATATAGCCGCCGATGCGGGTTGCGTAGGTTGCAACCGCCGCAGCGACGATCACGAGTGCCATATGAAGATCGAAGGCCATCGTCATACCTCGTGCAGATCGGATTCGAGTTCCTGTTCGTGGGGCGGCGGTGGGAACAGGGCGGCAAGGATGATTCCCGCTGCGGCACCCAGGCTGACGTGCCAAGGTGAGCCGACATAGTGATAGGCGACAACAGAGGCGACCGCACTGACGGCGGCGACCGGCAGAAAGTTGTCGCGATGGCGGAAATCCAGGACGATGCCGAGGAAGTAGGCCGGCAGCAGGATGTCGAGACCGATCAACTTCGGGTCGCCGATGTAGTTGCCGAGCAGCCCGCCGAGCAGGCTCACCAGGACCCAGGGGATGTAGATGATGATGCCGAAGCCGAGGTACCAGACAAAGGTGACCGGCTTGCCGGCTTCGCCGCGCTTCAGCGTTTCGGCAAACTGCGGATCGACCAGCAGGAAAAAGGTGAAGAATTTCTGGAGCGGCGAAAAATGCTTGATGTAAGGGGCGATGGCCGCCGAATAGAGGACATGGCGAAAGTTGACGGCCAGGATGGAGGCGACGATCAGCCACGCCTGGACGTTATGGCCGAACAGTTCGAGGCCGACCATCTGGCTCGCGCCGGCATAGACCGTGGCGCTCATGAAGGTCACTTCCGCGAGCGACATGCCGTTATCGACTGCGAGCGCTCCAAACAATGCCCCAAACGGGGCCGAGGCCATCGCAATGGCTGAGCCACCGCGCAAGCCGTCGAAAAAATCAGCGCGACTCATCGGCGATAATCCTTCTGGAATTTTGTCCCCCGTCTAGGGACGGGCGGTATCCGCCGCAAGCAAATTTCCTTGATTGACCGATCGATTTCGCTGAACGATGCACACGCGACTGATTGCCGTTCGAGGAACAAAGATGACCCGGATCGAACTATCGAAAGAGGAAAAGGCCGAACTCATTGCGCGGATCCAGCACTATTTCGATAGTGAGTTGGACCAACCGATCGGCCTCCTGAAAGCGGAGTTTGTTCTCGAGTTTTTCGCGAAGGAAGTTGGCGCCGCTTACTACAAGAAGGGGCTCGAGGATGCGCAAGTCGCGCTTGCCAGACGCATGGATGACTTTTCCGAGGACGTCTATGAGTTGCAGCGGACTGCGACGGAGTGATCAGCCTTCCAAAATTTGTCGGCTGGTGACGATGTCGATGCCGTGCTCGCGCATTTCCTTGACCGCGATCGCAACACCTTCGGGTGTGATCCCACGGCTGGCATCTTCGACAAAGCGAACCCGCACTCCGGGCATCATTTCGGTCGCATCGAGGACGGAGAACTTCACACAATAGTCGGTTGCGAGACCGCAAACGTCGAGTTCCGTGACATCCTGCCCCTCGAGAAAGTCGGCGAGCCCGGTGAGGGCGTCCTGATCGTTGTCGCGGAATGCCGAGTAGCTGTCGACACCACGATTCTCGCCTTTCTGGAGGATGAGATCGATCTCGCCCGTCTTGAGATCGGGATGCAGTTCAGCGTCCACCGTTCCTTGAACGCAATGGTCCGGCCACATCATCTGCGGCTTGCCGGAGAGCGTCCCTAATTCGAACGGCTGCTTGCCGGGATGAGATGAGGCAAAGCTTCCATGGCCGGCAGGATGCCAGTCCTGGGAGGCGACGATCAGGTCATACTTGCCGCTCTCGATCAGGCGGTTTGCGATGGGAACCACTTGGTCGCCATCCGGCACCGGCAGGTTGCCGCCCGGGCAAAAGCCATTCTGAATATCGACTAGAAGCAAGGCTTTCATCGGTGCGACTCCCTCGATTTGCACTGCAACATGCCAAGGGCCGAGGGACGGCGCAAGCGCCGAAACGCTTCGCCGCATGGGCGGCGAAGCGGGCCTTGAAATGGTCAGGTCGGCCGGTGCCCCTTCAGCCCATAAAAGGCAATGTAAGCATAGCACAGAACCGGCATCAGGAAGGCGAGATGTATGCCGATCGTGTCAGCAAGGGCGCCTTGCAAAAGCGGCAGCAAGGCGCCGCCGACGATTGCCAGGCAAAGGATTCCAGAGCCTTGGCTCGTGTATTTTCCAAGGCCGTACAGTGCGAGACTGAAGATCGTTGGGAACATGATCGAGTTGAAGAGGCCGATTGCGAGGACCGACCACATGGCGACGTGACCGCCCGAGAAGACGGTGAGTAACAGCAACAGGATGACCGCGGCTGCATTGAAGGCCAAGGCCTTGCCGTCATCGACGTAGCGCATCACGACAGCACCAATGAACCGGCCGATCATCGCGCCGCCCCAGAAGTAGGATACATGATGGGCGGCCTCGGCTTCCGAAAAGCCTGCTATATCCGGCTGGCTCATGAAGTTGACCAGGAAGCTGCCGATGCTGACCTCCGCGCCGACATAGAGGAAGATGCCGATTGCGCCGAGCACGAGATGGCGATACTGCCAGGCCGAGCCGCCGCCGGTGATCGGCTCAATATCTTCCGCACCTTCAACCTGGGGGAGCTTGAGGGCTGCAAAGAGCGCGGCGAGTAACAGGAAGGCGACAGCCAGCAGCATATAGGGGAACTTCACAGCGCTCGCTTCGGCAAGCCTGACGGCGTCGAGTTGTTCCGGAGTGGTGCCCGCAACGGCGGCCGCTGTCGCCGACAGGATCAGGACTGCGCCGAACATCGGGGCAAGTGTCGTGCCGAGGGAGTTGAAGGCCTGTGTCAAGGTCAGGCGGCTTGCGGCGGTGTCGGGTGGACCGAGGACCGTGACATACGGGTTTGCCGCGACCTGTAGCACGGTGATCCCAGTTGCCAGCACGAAGAGGGCGCCGAGGAAGAGTGCATAGATACGGTAGCTTGCGGCCGGAATGAAGAGCGCGCAACCGATGGCGGAAATGATCAGGCCCGTCACGATCCCCCACTTGTAGGTGATGCGCTTGACGAGCGCGCCGGCGGGCAGGGAGACGATGAAGTATGCGCCGAAGAAGCAGAGCTGGATCAGCATCGATTGCGTGTAATTCAGCTGGAAGACGTTCTTCAGGTGCGGAATGAGAATGTCGTTCAGGCAGGTGATGAAACCCCACATGAAAAACAACGATGTCAGGGCCACGAGGGCAAATTGATAGCTCGCTGCCGGGGAAGCCGATGCCGGGCGCGTCGTCGCGGCACTGTTGGTGATGATACCAGCCACAGTCTTGTACCTCTTGTTCTTGTTGCGCCGGAAATTTTCTCTTGAAGCCGTCGAAACGGCGGGCCGGCGGTGGCTCGGCAAGGCACTTGGGAGGAGGCATGCAGCAAGCCACAAGGCTCATATATCCATTTGAAACCAAATTGGTAGTATTCAAACGATTTTTATTGTGCGTTGCGGCGGGTGGTTCGCCCCTGCGAACATGTGCTGACGCGGCCGGTTCTTGCGCCGGCGTTCCAAGACCGTGGAGAGATTTCCTGCGCCGGGGAAATGGTCAGGCCGCCGAAGCGGACTTTTCATTCGCCGCGACGCTGCCTTGTCCTTCTGTCTTGCGGCTGGCGTGATAGGCGCGTTTCTGCGCGTACATCGCAATGTCGGCACGCCGCACCATGGCTTCCATCGTTTCCCCCGGCTCGCTTGTCGCGACACCGAGCGATATGCTGAGCGGAGCATTGGAGTAGAACTGATTGTTGATCTTCAGCAGCTCGCCGATGGTCTCGACCATTGCGGCGACAGCCTGCTTGTCGGCGCCGGGCATCAGCACCGCAAACTCGTCGCCGCCGATGCGGGCAGCATGGTTTGGCTGTGTGGCGGCGCCATTCAGAACTTCGCCGAGACGGCGCAGCAGCGCATCGCCGGCATCGTGTCCCAGCTGGTCATTGGCCTCCTTCAGGCCGTTGAGATCGATGACGACAGCCGAGACCGGCCGCAGCGACTTGCGTTCGAGCCTGTTCAACTCGTCCACGTAGAAGGCGCGATTGTGAAGCTTGGTCAGGACGTCGTGCTTGCCGAGATATTCGAGGTAAGCTTCGGCCTTCTTGCGCGCTGTGATGTCGGTGAGGGCTACCTGCACAAGTGCCCAGTCGCCTTCGTGGCCGGGAAGGACGGAGAATTGCAGAAGGACGTAGCGCTCGGAGCCGTCGAGGGCGTAGTTGATCACTTCGCGCTGATGAAAGAGCCGGCCGTTCCAAAGCTCGATCAGCTGTTCGCGGAAGTGTTTTTCCATGTCGTCGCGGAAGACATCGCCAATGCGCTGCAGAAGCGTATGCCGGTCGGGTGCGCAGAACAGGTCGAGGGTTGCCTGGTTGACGTCGATCACCTGGATCTCGCTCATGCACTGACGCACGAACTCGGGATGGACATCGGTGAAAACCCTGAAATCGTCGATGCCGCGATCGCGGACATTCTCAAGCAGCAGTTTGATCTGGCTGAAATCCTCGACCCAGAGCGAGACCGGGGAATGCTCGAAGATGCCTTCGGCGTAGCGGCGATTTTCGCGCTCCTTGCGGCGCGCTTCCTCACGTGCGGTGACATCTTCCGTTGTCAGCATTATCTGCGCAAGCGACTGCTCATGGCCCGGCAGCACCGAACCACGGAGCTGGATATCGAGCCTGCGGCCGGACAGCGTATAGTTGACCGCGCTGCTGGTGAATTCGGTCTTGCCATCCCAGAGTTCTGCCAATTCGTTGACGTGGCTTTCGAGCATCTCGTCGCGAAACACCAGGCCGAGATTGGCGACCAGGTGGTCGAGATCGTTAGCCCCGAAGAGTTCGAGTGTCTTTCGGTTGACGCGCAGCACGCGGATAAGCTGTGAGCAGGCGGCGATGCGCGTTGTGTCTTCTCTAAGGTAAGCTCGGATGTCTTCGACGCCCTCAGCGCGCCAGCGATCGAATTGCGCCTTGACCCCGCTGAAATCCTCGATCCACATCGCGATCGGTGACAGGTCGAAGATATCGGAGTCGCTCATGATGAGACTTTCGGTTTGTTGTCGCATGTGTGGAGGCGCAGCGTTGTTCGTCGGCTTTTAAGCATGATTCGTAAACCTTCACTTGATGCGGCGAAGATCGGTTTCCCGATCCTCGTGCGATTCATGCCATTGACGCGCGCTCAGTCAGGCCAATCTAGAGATAGGAGACCTTGTGCCCGCGACAGTGCGAGTGAGTGATGATGGTGAGTAGCGTTCAGAGTCTCGGGCGACAGGCGACAGTCGCGACGGCCAAATTCTGTCTCGTCATGCTGGTCATGATTTTCCTAGCGGCGGGATCCCTGTCTTACTGGCAAGGCTGGGTGTTTCTCGTGCATTTCTGCGGGTGGTGCGCAGTCCTCACGGCCTATTTCGTCAAGCGCGACCCGGAACTGGTCCGGAAACGCATGAGTGTCGGACCGGCGGCGGAACGCGAGCCATCGCAGAAGCGCATACAGTCCTTTAACAGCATCGCGATCCTTGCGCTTTTCGTCGTTTCGGCGCTCGACCACAGGTTCGGCTGGTCGGTCGTTCCGGCCTCGATCGTGCTTCTCGGCAATGCATTGATCGCGGTCGGCTTTATCGGCTGCTTCTTCGTGCTCCGGCAGAATTCGTTTGCCGCGGCGACAGTCGGCGTGACGGCGGGGCAGCGGGTGATTTCGACCGGCCTCTACGGCGTGGTGCGCCATCCGATGTATGCCGCGGCGCTGGCGATGTTTTTTGGCGTGCCCTTGGCGCTGGCTTCCTATTGGGGTCTGCTTGTGTTGGCTCCCGTCATTGGTGGTCTGGTCGCCCGCCTCCTAGATGAGGAGAGGTATTTGGTGGGCAATCTGGTCGGCTATGCCGAGTACCGCAGCCAGGTCCAATGGCGCCTAGTGCCTGGGATCTGGTGACGGATCATTCCTCTGGAGGCTGGTGAGGCGGCGGCCCTTGCGGTAAATATCGCGGCAGGTCGATGGAGGGCGTCGTGGCAATCAGGGTCGTGCAATTGGGTTCGCCGCGGGCAGAAGGCGAGGGGGTGCGGATCGGTACCGTCCGCCGACCGCCACGGGGCGTGCCGAAGGAAGAATTTTCCAGCCGCAACTACTATGACGTCTGGCTGCCGGTGCTTTCGCCGAGCCAGCCCCTTGTGACGGAAGCGAAGGCCGCGACGACTGACGCCGAGTGGGCGGCCTTCGTCCGCAGCTTCACGAAGGAAATGAAAGTGCCGGAGGCGAGCCATGTGCTAGACCTGCTCGCCACGCTTTCGCATGCCAGTCATTTTTCAATCGGATGCTACTGCGAGACCGAGAGCCGCTGCCATCGAAGCGTGTTGCGGCGCCTCCTTGAAGAGCGCGGTGCGACATTTGCCGCGGAAGGCTGTGCCTGATGGCTGCAGAGGATGACCTGAAGCGAAAGCCAACGACCGAGCCCGGTCCTGATGAGAAGATCGATGCGACCTTTCGCAACGGGTCACTGACAGCAGCCGGCATCATTCTCGGTTTTTCCCTGAGTTTCATGAGCCGTTGGGCTTCGAATCCGAACGACTGGAGCCGGATCGATATCCTGCCGATGTTGCTGCTGACGGTAGGGATTGCCTTGCAGGTCAAGGTCTTTGCCGATCTGCTGGCCAGGGACTCGCTGATTGCGGCCAAGTACGATCGGGCGAGGCGCCTGTTCCTGATCGGAATCGCGGTCGTCGCCGCCGGGATCGGGCTCGCATTGCTCAACGACATACTGGGGTTGGGATCGATGCCGATCCTGGGGTGAGCGGGCGCCACGCCCGCTCCATGAATTCGGACTTCCTCGCTTGTCGGTAGTCGTTCGTGTACCTGCGGGATCAGGTCCCTAGGATGATCTTGCTGCAGGCAAATGCGACGGTCGGACTGCTCAACACGGCAATCATGAGCGAGGCTACGATCAGAGGCAGCGAATAACGTTTCATCTGCGTCCTCCTTCTCTCCCGCGATCGATGCGCGCGGGAGTTCAGTATGCGGGACGCGGGGCAGTAAACGAAGTCACGAAAGGGTGAGGCAAGCCGCGCTGTCGTTTGCTGCAGTTGTTGGTACATTATCTGAGGTCAGTGAGTTGGCGGTTCCGCTTTAGGAAACCCTCTCCACAAACCCATCCAAGACGCGCTTCTGGCCTGCCCGGTCGAACTCGATCGTCAGCTTGTTGCCCTCGATCTCCACGATGTTGCCGTTGCCGAATTTGAGGTGGAAGACGCGATCGCCGGTCTTGAATTTCGAGGGCTCGGCGGCGGTTGATTTCGCCACGAGTTCGCCATCGATGGTGCGGCTGCGCGGGCCGCTTTCGCCGTAGCCGATGCGTTCGACGGCGTGGCCAGAACGTGTGCCCCAGTTGTCGCGGGTGGCGTCCGTCTTGTTCTGCTGGGCACGCTTCCAGCCGGGCGTCGAATAGGAGTTGGCGAAGGGGTCAGCCTTGTCGAAACGGGACTGGCCGTAGCCACCGCGACCATAGCCGCCGTAGCTCTGCTCGGCTTCCGCCACCTCGACATGCATTTCCGGCAGTTCGTCGAGGAACCGCGAAGGGATGGTCGACTGCCAGAGACCGTGGATGCGCCGGTTGGAGACGAACCAGATGTGGCAGCGGCGCTTGGCGCGGGTGATGCCGACATAGGCAAGGCGGCGTTCTTCCTCGAGGCCGGCGCGGCCGCTTTCGTCCAGTGAACGTTGGTGCGGGAACAGGCCTTCCTCCCAGCCCGGCAGGAAGACGGTATCGAACTCCAGGCCCTTGGCGGAATGCAACGTCATGATCGAGACGGCGTCGAGGTTTTCGTTCTGCTCGGCGTCCATGACAAGCGCGACGTGCTCGAGGAAACCACGCATCGACTCGAAGCTCTCCATCGAGCGAATGAGTTCCTTCAGGTTTTCGAGACGGGTCGGCGCGTCCGCCGACTTATCGTTCTTCCACATGTCGGTGTAACCCGACTCTTCAAGGATCTGCTCGGCAAGCTCAGTGTGCTGGGTGTTTTCCAGCATTTCCTGCCAGCGGCGGAATGATTGGACGACGTCGAAGAGAGCTTTGCGCGCCTTCGGCTTCAGCTCGTCGGTTTCGATCATGTCGGCGGCTGCGGCCAGCATCGGAATGTCGCGGGCGCGGGCATAATCGTGGAGGGCGCGCACCGTCGTATCGCCAAGACCGCGCTTCGGGGTGTTGATGATGCGCTCGAAGGCGAGGTCGTCGGCAGGCTGGGCGACGAGGCGGAAGTAGGCCATGGCATCGCGGATTTCGAGGCGCTCGTAGAAGCGCGGGCCGCCGATGACTCGGTAGTTGAGGCCGAGCGTCACGAAGCGGTCTTCGAACTCGCGCATCTGGAATGAGGCGCGCACGAGGATCGCCATGTCGTTGAGCAAATGCCGCTTTCCTTTGGCGTCGCCGCGTTGAAGTTGCTCGATCTCCTCGCCGATTTCCCTGGCTTCCACCTCTGAATCCCAGGATGCGTGCACCTGGACCTTGATGTCATCGGGGTCGCTGCGGTCGGTGAAAAGCGTCTTGCCGAGGCGGCCTTCATTGTGAGCGATCAGGTGGCCGGCGGCGCCAAGGATATGCGCCGTCGAACGATAGTTGCGCTCCAGCTTGATGACCTTGGCGCCCGGGAAGTCCTTCTCGAAGCGGAGGATGTTGTCCACCTCGGCACCGCGCCAGCCATAGATCGACTGGTCGTCGTCGCCGACGCAGCAGACGTTCTGCGGCTCGCCCTTTGGGCGCTGGGCAAGCAGCCGCAACCACATGTACTGGGCTGTGTTGGTGTCCTGATACTCGTCGACAAGGATGTAGTGGAAGCGGCCGTGATACTCCTTGAGAAGATCCGGGTTTTTCCGGAAGATCGCGATCGGGTGCATCAGGAGATCGCCGAAATCGCAGGCGTTCAGCGTCGAGAGCCGTTGCTGATAGGCAAAGTAGAGTTCGCGGCCCTTGCCGTTGGCAAAGGCGCGGGCGTCGCCCTCGGGAATGTCGCCAGGGCCGAGGCCCTTGTTCTTCCAGCCATCGATCATTCCGGCGAACTGCTTGGCAGGCCAGCGCTTGTCATCGAGGCCTTCCGCCTGGATCAGCTGCTTGATCAGCCGGACGACATCATCGGTGTCGAGGATCGTGAAGTCGGAGCGCAGGTTTACGAGTTCGGCATGGCGGCGCAGAAGCTTGACGCCGATCGAGTGAAAAGTGCCGAGCCAGGGCATGCCCTCGACGGCGCCGCCGACGAGCACGGCAATACGTTCCTTCATCTCGCGGGCGGCCTTGTTGGTGAAGGTCACGGCAAGGATCTGCGAGGGGAAAGCGCGTCCAGTGTTCAGGATATGGGCGATGCGCGTCGTCAACACGCGCGTCTTGCCGGTGCCCGCACCGGCGAGCACGAGTACGGGGCCTTCCAGTGTCTCGACGGCTTCGGTCTGTTCAGGGTTCAGGCCGGAAAGGTAATCGGGGCGCCCGCCGCCATCGCGAGCTGCCATGGCACGGGCGGCGAGCCTTCCGGCGGCGGGAGCGGCAGGGGCCGGTTGCTTGCGCGGCGGCTCGCCCGGCTCTTCATCGAAGAAGGGGATATCGTCGAAACTATTGCTCATGGCGCGTAATGTAGTGATTCGGGATCGAAAGACCAGAAAAGATGTTCTGCTTTCATTCCGCCCCGCACCCGCTGTCCTCAGCTTATGCAGTGCATTCGAGCAGTCCTGCCCGGGAATTGCCCATGTGCGCTGTAAGGGCGGGCTCGGTCGCGCGCAAACATCGTCAATAAAACTCAGAAAACAAAACCGTCATTTGACGTTGGCGATGAAATTCTACAACACGGCAGGCGGCGGTCGAGAGTTGCCTGACAGTAACTCAGTCTTGAATTACAATTCAGTAATGCTGGAGCAATTCGCTTGCTGGTGATCGGCAAAGAGACAATATTGTCGCAGACGCGCGGCAATTTGTCCTGCGAACGCCTCTTTCGATAGACCCTGGACCAGCCTCGTGTCCCTCTGGAGACGTGAATGCCATTTTGGAAGCAGTTTATAGTTTGCCTTGTCGTGATTGCGGCCGGCTTTGCTGGATGGGTTTTCTTCGTGCCAGGGGCTGGCGAGACGCTACGGAAGGCCGGCTTTTCAGAGGTTTCAAAGCTGGCGCCCGGTGAGGCTGCACCGAAGCCGGTGGGGAGCGAGGAAGGGCAATCGAGACGTCGCAGCGGCGGAGCAAACGCGCCCGTTCTGGTCGCCACGCAGGCCGTCGTTCGTGGTGTCGTCAATGATCGGCTGAGTGCCATCGGCACGGGCGACGCCATCCGCTCCGTGGTGGTGATGCCGCAGGCAAGCGGGACAATTCGCGAGATCCTGATCAAGTCGGGCGACAGGATCACCAAGGGGCAGGTGCTTGCAAAGCTAGACAGCGAAGAGCAGGTCATCGCTCGCGGTCAGGCCGATGTGGCGCTGAAAAGCGCCGTCGAGAAATCCAGCCTCTACCACAACATCAAATCCAGCGTGTCGCGCATGGATGTCTTCGATGCAGAAATCGCCGAGCAAGGCGCACGCCTTCAACTGCAGGCCGCCGAACTCAATCTCGAGCGTCGCAGCATTGTCGCGCCGATCGATGGCATTGTCGGCATCATCCCGGTCAACGTCGGCGACAACGTTTCGACGACGACGCCGATCGCGACCCTCGACGACCGGACCGAAATCCTGGTCGACTACTGGGTGCCGGAACGCTTCGCCAACACGATCACGGTCGGCCAGCCCGTGGAGGCAACGTCGGTGGCACGGCCAGGTCGGGTATTCTCGGGCGCGGTCGAGGCAATCGACAACCGCATTGACGCCGCCAGCCGGACAATGCGCGTGCGGGCCCGAATCGACAACGCATCGGACGAACTGCGCGCCGGCATGTCGTTCAATGTCGGGATGAGGTTTGGCGGCGACCAGTATCCCGCGGTCGATCCGCTCTCAATCCAGTGGGATTCGCAAGGCGCGTTCGTCTGGCAGGTCGTCGACCGCAAGTCCGGCAAGGTGCGTGTCAGCATCGTGCAGCGCAATCCCGACTATATTCTCGTCAAGGCCGATCTGGACGATGGCGATGCAATCGTTACCGAAGGGCTGCAGCGTGTCCGTGAAGGCGGCGCGGTACGGGTGGCCGGCGAAGTGGCGTCGAATTCGGAGCCAGTCACGCAATGACCGTGACCGAGATGCAGGAGAAGCCGGCTTCCGGCAAACAGACCTTCACCGCGCTGTTTGTCAGGCGCCCGATCCTTGCGCTTGTCTTCAACGCCCTGATGATCGTTGCCGGCCTTGCAGCCTATGCCGGGATCGAAGTGCGCGAACTGCCCGATGTTGACCGACCCGTGGTGACGGTGCGCACGACTTTCGACGGTGCCTCGCCACAGACTATCGACCAGGAACTGACGAAGGTGATCGAGGGCGCTGCCGCACGCGTCAGCGGCCTCAAATCCATTTCCTCCAGTTCTCAGTTCGGCCAGAGCCGGGTGACGCTCGAATTCTCTGACTCCGTCGATCTCGCGGTAGCGGCAAACGACGTGCGAGATGCCATCGGCCGTATCGCCGACCGTCTTCCCGAAGAGGCGGATGCGCCGCAGATCGTCAAGGCGGATTCCGACTCTCAGCCGATCATGCGTCTTGCCGTTACGTCGTCGAAACTGAACATGGACGATCTGACGCTTCTCGTCGAGAACCAGGTCATCGACCGGCTTGCCTCGGTAGATGGCGTTGCCGATGTCGAAACCTACGGCGACCAGGAGAAGGTCTTCCGCGTCGACGTGAACCAGAGCGAACTGGCCAGTCGCGGGCTGACCGTTGGCGATCTGACGAAGGCGCTTTCAAGCGCTGCTCTCGACGTGCCGGCCGGATCGCTAAAGAGCCCGACGCAGACGATCGTTGTCCGCGCGATGGCAAGTTTGCAGACGCCGGAGGATTTCTCCAACGTCATCCTGCAGAACCACGTGCGTCTCGGCGATGTGGCAAATGTTACCCTCGGACCGCGCGACGGGCAGACGGCGCTGCGCTCGAACGGCGTTCCCGGCATCGGCCTCGGCGTCATCCGCCAGGCACAATCGAATACGCTGAACATCTCCAACGGCATCAAGGACGCCGTCGCCGAGCTTTCAAGAACGCTTCCCGAAGGCACGCGGATCGCCATCACCAGCGATGACGCCGTCTTCATCCAGGGCGCGATCCATGAAGTGGTACTGGCGCTCATCCTGGCCGCGGTCATCGTCACCGGCGTCATCTATCTCTTTCTGCGGGACTGGCGTGCGACGATTATCCCTGCCGTCAGCATGCCGGTTGCGCTGATCGGAACCCTGGCAGCGGTCTATCTCGTCGGCTTCTCGATCAACATCCTGACGCTGCTAGCGATCGTGTTGGCGACCGGCCTTGTCGTTGACGACGCGATCGTCGTTCTCGAAAACATCGTTCGCCGCCGTTCGGAAGGCATGGGACCTCGAGCGGCTGCCGTGCTCGGCACGCGCGAAGTGTTCTTTGCTGTCATCGCCACGACCGCGACGCTTGCAGCGGTCTTTATTCCGCTTTCCTTCCTGCCGGGGCAGGTGGGTGGTCTGTTCCGCGAATTCGGCTTCGTGCTGGCTTTCTCGGTTGGCCTCTCATCCATCGTTGCCCTGACGCTATGTCCGATGTTGGCTTCACGGATACTGACGAAGGAGATGCTTGAGGACCATGGCCTTCTTGGCCGTTTCGGAAGGTGGTTCGCCGACGCCTACCGATGGTCGCTGCACGCCTGCCTGAATGCACCGCTTGTGGTCGTCGTCGCTTCGTTGCTTTTTGCCGGTGCCGCTGTTCTTGCTTTCCAGACGGTTCGAAGCGAGCTGACGCCGAACGAAGACCGCGCGATGGTGATGATGCGCCTGACCACGCCGCAGGGGTCAAGTCTCGAATACACGCGCGACAAGATGCAACGGGTGGAGGAATATCTCCAGCCGCTTGTCAATAGCGGCGATATCAGCAATGTCTTTTCGATCTCGGGACAGGGCGGACAGGTCAACAGCGGCTTCATGGTGCTGACGCTGGCGCCGTGGGGTGAACGCCATCGCACACAGGCGGAGATCGTGGCCGATATCAACCGGGCCGCAGCAAGGGTTCCGGCGCTGCGCGGCAATGCGATCCAATCGAACAGCCTGCGCATCCGCGGCGCCGGCAACGGACTGCAGATGGCCTTGGTCGGCAACGATCACGAGGCTCTGACGACTGCGGCTGCTCAACTGGTGCAGGCCCTCGACGCCACGGGCCATTACGATACGCCGCGACTGACCAACGAACCGACCCAGGCCCAGGTGTCGGTGACGATCGACCGCGAGCGTGCCTCCGATCTCGGGATCGACATCACCGGCCTTTCAACGGCTATGCAGTCGCTCCTGGAAGGGCGATCGGTCGTTGACGTTTTCGTCAAGGGCGAAGCCTATCCGGTGCTGCTCACGTCGAACACCCGACCACTCGACGATCCGACGGATCTAGAGAACGTCTTCCTGAAGACGGGCGATGGCAAAATCGTGCCGATGTCTGTAATCGCGTCACTGACGGAGAGCTCGGTCGCGCCGCAATTGAACCGCGAACAGCAGCTTGCGTCGGTAGCGATCACGGCCGGCCTGAAGAATGGTCTTTCGCTCGGAGATGCCGTCAAGGAAGTAACCGAGATCTCCAAATCGATCCTGCCTGCCGGTGCGCGTCTCGTGCCACTTGCCGAGGCGGCGACGCTGGAGGAGAACTCAAGCGGCATGGCACTGACCTTTGGCTTTGCAATCGTCATCATCTTCCTGGTTCTGGCCGCGCAGTTCGAGAGTGTGCTGTCGTCGGTTATCATCATGTCGACGGTTCCGCTCGGGCTGGCATGCGCCGTCTTCGCGCTGATCATTACCGGGTCGAGCCTCAATATCTACAGCCAGATCGGCCTTGTTCTGCTTGTGGGCGTGATGGCGAAGAACGGTATTCTGATCGTTGAATTTGCCAACCAACTCCGCGATCGCGGCGAGGAGGTGCGCACGGCGATTGAGAAGGCGTGCGCGCTACGCCTGCGCCCCGTGATGATGACCATGATAGCGACGATCCTCGGCGGCGTTCCGCTGGTCTTCGCCCATGGCGCTGGCGCGGAAGCGCGCATTGCGCTTGGCTGGGTTATCGTTGGAGGGCTTGGCTTTGCGACACTGGTGACGCTCTATATTACGCCGGTCGCTTACCTGCTGATTGCCCGCTTCGCGAAGCCGCATGCTCACGAAGAGGAGCGGCTCCACGAAGAAATGGCGCACGCATCGCGTCCGCGCCCTGCCGCCAAGGCAGGCCGGCTGGAGGCGGCAGAATGAACCGCGCCTTCAGCGGGTAAGGTCCTGCGAGTTATGGCTTATAAAAAGTTGTAGGATTGGATGAATTTCTTCTAAATTTTAGACGTTTTTTAAGTGTGAGCGGTAATCATTCCGACAGAAGCCGAAAGGTCCTCCAGCGTTTTCTGAGGGCCGCCCTGGTGCCTCGTTCAGGCGCTCCCGGACAATGATCGTTCGCGGTACGGTTTGTTTGTATCAGTGTATTGTTGTGTTCGGAGTACAGTACCTTGAGCATTTATCGGCGCACCTCGGTGGATGCCGCGCTGTATGTATTGCGCGACATCGGTCGCGACATGACCAAAACCCAGAGGCAGGTGTCTACCGGCCTCAGAGTCGAAAGAGCGTCCGACAACGGCGCCTATTGGGCGATTAGTTCGACCCTGAAAACTGATCAGAAAGCTCAATCGGCCATTCGCGACGCTCTCGGCCTGGCGGCTGCGACGATGGGCACGGCCTATAACGCCGTCGACAGCGCAATTGATCTCGTCAGCGAGATCAAGGCAAAGCTGGTCGCAGCGACCGAGTCTGGTGTCGACAAGGACAAGATCAACACCGATATCGCCCACCTGAAAGATCAGCTCCGGTCGGTCGCGCAGTCGGCGGAGTTCAACGGCGACAACTGGGTTACGATCGACGATTCGGCCGATCCCTCCAAGCCGAGGGAGATCCCGTCGTCGTTCGTCCGCTATTCCGACGGAACGGTGAAGGTCGATATGCTGAGCTATGAGGTCGATCTCGCGCCCGTTGGGGCAACCACCTCGAAGGATGCTCGCTACCTGATTGACGACCGTACCACCGGTTCCGGTGAATATGGCGCTCTTACATCCCAGTATTTCGCGACCGAGGCCGGTGCCTCGCAGAACTATGTGATGCTCAAAGGCGCTGGTAACACGGCTGGGCAGGTTGAAATCGGTGTTTCGAGCAGCACGACGCAGGCGCAGGTGAAGGAGATGATCACCGTCGTCGATATGATGCTGAACCAGATGACGACGGTTGGCTCGGCCTTCGGTGCGCTTGAAAAGCGCATCAGCATCCAGAGCGACTTCGCGCAGTCGCTGGACGACTCCTATTCCCGCGGCATCAGCCGTCTGATCGACGCCGATATGGAAGAGCAGTCGAGCCTGCTGCGTGCCTTACAAACCCAAGAGCAGCTTGGCTTGCAGTCGCTGAACATCGCCAACGCCAGCTACGACACGGTTCGCCAACTCTTCCAGAACTTCTAACCGGTCGTCTTGAAGTAGAACTGTCGCTTAGATTCCGACGGGCGACTTAGCGGCCTGGCCGTTGTTGTTGCTTGCCGTCCGCAGTAGTTGTGCTTTTTGCCCAATTTCGAGCATCTGCAGCGTCTGCTTCATCTTGTTGCCGCAATCCTTAATACTGGTCGCATTAACACCGAATTGGAGATTCGCCCGTCCATGATCAAGAAATTCATACTTTTGACTGTTGCCGCAACTTACCTTAGTGCTTGCACCACGACCGACCCCTATACGGGCGAGCAGAAGATGTCGAATACATCGGGCGGCGCGCTGCTGGGTGCCGGCGTTGGCGCGCTTGCCGGTTTGGCGGTCGGCGGCTCGCCGGTCGGACGTCGCAATGCCGCGCTGATCGGCGCCGGCGTCGGTGCGCTCGCAGGCGGTGCGATCGGCAACTACATGGACCAGCAGGAATCGGAACTGCGCGCCCAGCTCCAGGGAACGGGCATTTCGGTGACCCGCCGCGGCGACAACATCATCCTCAACATGCCGTCCAACATCACGTTCGATGTTGACCAGGACGCTGTGAAGTCTGGCTTCTATCCAACGCTGAATTCTGTCGCGATCGTCCTGCGCAAGTTTAACCGCACGCTGATCGACGTCAACGGCCACACCGACTCGACCGGCAGCTTGCAGCACAACCAGGATCTGTCACAGCGCCGCGCCATGTCGGTTGCCGATTATCTCGGCACGCAGGGCATCGACCCGCGCCGCGTTTCCGCTGTCGGCTTCGGTCCGTCGCAGCCGATCGCTTCCAACGCTACGGAAGCTGGACGTGCTCAGAACCGCCGCGTCGAAATCCAGATTGCGCCTGTCACGCAGAGCTGATCCAGACTTCAGTCAAGAGAAACGGCCGGGCCAGCGCCCGGCCGTTTTCGTTATTGATGCATCGTCGCGCCCTTGGTGATCTTGTCGACGATCTTCTTTTCGGCCCGGATGGCTATGCCGACGACCTTGGCATCGTCGGGTGCGTATTCGGCAAAGACGGCCCTGTTGGCGGCGTCGTGGCCGGTTGCAAACATCTCCTCGATGAACAGCGACGAGGTTATGCCGCGCTCGAGCGAGCGGCGGTGGATTGTCGACATCGTTTCGTCCTCTGCAGACAGTACAATGATCGGCTGGATGGAAAGCGGATTGTAGAGATTGCCGGCGCGGTCTTTGTAGGCCTTGCCGATCATCTCGGGGTGCTGGCCGGCAATGCCACTCATCAGGAAAGCCGTGACGTTCAGCTTCTGCCAGGATGCAAGATTGTTTCGCAGGACGATCGCAATTTTGGTATCAAACATTCCAGTCTCTTTCATGCAGGTTCGAAAGTCGCGTTGGACCAGGATGTAACCAGTCACGCCTTCGAGGGTCTTGAACGTTTGTGCACGGAGCCCGGCGCAGACAGGATCGTGATTGCGCCGGTTTTTCCGGGAATCGAGCGGATGGAAGCGCAGTTTTCCGGCAAGGCCTTCGAGCCGCATCGCCACGATACCTATGCTCTCGGCGTCACGATGAAAGGCGTGCAGACCTTTTCTTATCGCGGCCAGCGGCGCTTCAGCATGCCCGGGCAGGTGCTCGTGCTCCATCCGGACGAGGAGCATGATGGTGGAGCAGGCACCGATGATGGGCTGCAATATCGCATGCTTTATCTTGAGCCGGCGCTACTGCTCCAATGCCTTGGAGCGGAAAAGATCGGGCTGCCCTTCGTTGACGACCCTGTCATCGGAGATCCGGTTTTGGCGGGTACGCTGCTAGCTGCACTCAGTGAGCTGGATCGCGAGCTCGACGAGTTGTTCGTCGACGACTTTGTTTCGCGTGTTGCCGGCGGACTTGCAAAGCATGCAAAGACCCCGCGGCGGCCGCTCGGCAACGTTGCGTGGCAGCGTGCTAGATTGGCGCGCGATTATCTCGAAGCACATGCGACGGAAGCGGTGCGATCCGGTGAGTTGGAGACGGTCACCGGTCTCGACCGCTTCTCCCTTTCGCGGCACTTCCGGGCCGCCTTCGCCACAAGCCCGCATCGCTATCTGCTCATGCGGCGGCTGCAGCAGGCGCGCGCCATGATCGGGGTGGGTGACGGGCTTTCGGATGTGGCCGCGGCGACGGGCTTTGCAGACCAAAGCCATCTGACACGTCATTTCAAAAAGGCCTATGGCATGACGCCCGGCCAATGGGCGAGCCTTAGACGGGCTTCTCCGCAAGGCCGGAGCGGCGCGCGATAAAGCGTGCCAGCATTGGGCCAGTAAACAGGATCACCAGGAAGCGGCCGGTTTGCATCGCCATCACGAAGGGCACGTTGACGTCGGTTGACGCCGCAATGATCGCCACAGAATCAGCCCCGCCGGGACTGGTCGCCAGATAGGCCGTCAGCGGATCGACGCCGGCGAATTTGTGCAAGGCAAGGGCCATACAGCCGCAGATCGACATTAGCAGCAGGATAGAGGCCGCGACGCGGGACAGGGCACGCGCGGCGTGCATGACGATGCGGCGTGTGAAACGCAGTCCGATGTTCCAGCCGATCAGGGCATAACTGATCGCCAGCAGCCAGAGCGGAAGTTCGATCTTGAACAACCCGAACCCTTGAAGCAGCGCGCCGAGAACCAACGGCACGGTGATCGTGCCGCCCTGAATGCGAAAGCGCACCGCAATGTAGGCGGACAGGCAGGTGAGGGCGACAGTGGCGGCCAGCGCCTGCCAGTCGACCGACGGGAAGAGGATGAAGGGCGGCGCTTCGCCACCATCGGCGGCAACCCAGAGGCGCGAGACAACCGAGGCCGCCACCGCGACGAAGACCACCCGCAGATATTGCATGAAGGCGACGAGACGGGCATCGGCGCCATAAGCTTCGGACATGATGACCATCGCGGACGCCGCGCCTGGCGAGGAACCCCAAACCGCGGTCGTTCCCGGCAAGACCTGCCAGCGCGTCAGCAGCCAGCCAAGGCCGGCCGCGGCAACGATGACGGAGAAGATCATCGCGAGAAAAAGTGGCGCGTCGGTCGCCATGGTCTTGAGGATATCGACAGTGATGGCGCGCGCCATCAGAAAACCGACGAGCGCCTGCCCGAAGAGGAGTGGCCAGCGCGGCACCTGAAGCGATCCCTGCCCGATGGAAAGGGCAAGGATGATTGCCGCCACCATCGGGCCGATAAGGAGCGAGGCTGGCAGCCCGAGCATTTCAAGCCCGACCACAAGCAGGGTCGAGATACTGAGCAGGAGAAACCATCGCGGCAGGCTGGCGTATCGAAAGAAACGGCTGGCGTCGTACAACGGCATGATTCCCATGCATGTCTTGCCAATGCTGGAGCCGCGATCAGGCGAAGCAGGAGAGCAGCACTGGCTGGCAAAAGAAGCCGGCCGGAGGGGCCGGAGGATATGCGGCGATATAGGCGCCTGCCGGGGAAGCGGTCAATTGCGAAATCCTGTCGGTTTCGCGAGGTCAGAGGCTGACACGCTCCGCCAGGAAGTCGAGCAGGGCCCGCACGCGAGCCGGCAACGGACCGCCCTGGCCAATGTAGACGGCGTAGAACTCCTCGATGTCGCCGGGGTTGAGATCCTCGAGAACGGGCACCAGCCGCCCGCTCTCGATATCGGCGCGAACGGTGAAGGTGGCGAGGCGGACCAGGCCTGCGCCTGACAGCGCCATGTATCGCATCGCTTCGCCATCACCCACCTGAACGCCTGGCGTAATCGGCAGGCCAATGGTCTCGCCACCATCGAGTAACGGCCAGCCCTGAACGCTGCGTGCGTAGGAGAAGCCGACACGGCGATGGCGCTTCAAATCCGTGATCGTCTTCGGTTCGCCTTCGCGTTTCAAATAATCCGGCGATGCCACGATGACGTTGCGGGTGAAGCCAAGCTTGCGCGCAATGAGGCTAGAGCTCTTCAACGGTCCGGCGCGGATCGCCACATCGGCGCGATCCTCGACAAGATCGACAATGGCATCGGTATGAGAGATGTCGAGGGTGACGGCGGGATTGAGCGCCAGAAAATCCGAAACGAGCGGTGCAAGGATATGATGGCCGAAGGAAGCGCTCGTGTTGATGCGGATGGGACCCGCGGCCTGCTCGCCGGCGGAGGCGTAGCGTTCGGCCTCCGCGATGTCCGCAAGGATCGAAACGCTACGCTCATAAAAGGCGGATCCCTCCGGCGTCAGATGCAGCTTGCGGGTCGAACGGTTGACGAGGCGAGCGCCGAGGCGTGCCTCAAGGCGCGCCACAAGCTTGCTGACGGCAGATGGTGTCATGCGGCAGGCACGCGCTGCGGCCGTGAAACCGCCGAGTTCGACGGCACGCACGAAGACTTCCATTTCGCCGGAGCGATTGATGTCTTGTCTGCTCATGATGAATTCAATTCATGGATAGTTTTCCTCCCGGCAATCTATATCACGATAGATTCAGTGTCTATCTCTTCTGAAGTCCACAACAGGAGACCGACCATGGAATACAGAAATCTCGGCGCATCGGGCCTCAGGGTGCCGGTTTTGAGCTTCGGTGCGGGAACATTCGGAGGCTCGGGTCCGCTCTTCGGTGCCTGGGGCAACACGGACGCCGCCGAAGCTCGACGCTTGATCGACATTTCGCTGGAAGCGGGCGTCAATCTCTTCGACACCGCAGATGTCTATTCGGGCGGCGCCTCCGAGGAAGTCCTTGGCCAGGCTATCGCCGGCCGGCGCGACGCCGTGCTGATCTCAACCAAGATCGCGCTACCGATGGGCGACGGACCGGGTGATTGGGGAACGTCGCGCTCGCGCCTGATACGTTCCACTGACGAGGCGTTGAAACGCCTAGGGACCGACTATATCGACCTGTTGCAGCTCCATGCATTCGATGCTTCGACGCCGATCGAAGAGGTACTCGCAACACTGGACGGGCTGATCGCGGCAGGGAAAATCCGCTATGTCGGCGTCTCCAATTTCGCGGGATGGCAGCTGATGAAGTCGCTCGGCATTGCTGGGCGGCATGGCTACCCGCGCTATGTTGCGCATCAGGTCTACTACTCCCTTGCCGGCCGCGATTACGAATGGGAACTGATGCCGCTCGCTGCCGACCAGGGCGTCGGTGCGTTGGTCTGGAGTCCGCTTGCCTGGGGCCGTCTCACCGGCAAGGTCCGCCGTGGCCAACCATTGCCAGAAGGCAGTCGGCTGCACCAGACGGCTGAATTCGGGCCGCCGGTCGATGATGAGAAGCTCTATGATATCGTAGATGCGCTGCTGGAGATTTCCGAGGAAACGGGCAAGACCGTCCCGCAGATCGCGCTCAATTGGCTGATCGGTCGCCCCACTGTTTCCAGCGTCATTATCGGCGCGCGCAACGAGGAGCAACTGCGGCAGAATCTCGGTGCCGTCGGCTGGTCATTGGCCAAGGAGCAGGTGGAAAAGCTCGACAAAGCGAGCAGTGTAACCGCGCCCTATCCCTACTTCCCATACCGCAGGCAGGAAGCGTTTGCGCGGCTAAACCCGCCGGTGGTCTAAGGGTGCTCGATCGGGGACGTTCCCCTTAATCATGCACTAGACAGGCGCCGTCTCTTGTCTCATACCAACCTGCCTCCGGGTGTGAAGGTGAAGGAGATCAAAGAGATGGCGCTCAAAGATGCAAAATCCGGAACACGGCACGAAACAGGCATCACCGCCGCTCTTGCTGTTCTGAAACAGAGCTTTGGTGAGTGCTTCCAGACCGGCGAGGCCTTCCGCGCACAGCACGCGCATACTACTACCTACATCCCGGCTCAGCTGCCAGACGGCGTGCTCTTTGCAGAGAGTGCCGACGATGTGAAGGCCGCAGTCAAGATTTGCGCCGAGCACAAGGTGCCGGTCATTGGCTTCGGCACCGGCTCGTCGCTGGAAGGGCAGGTCAATGCGCCGAATGGCGGTATATCGATCGATTTCAGTCGAATGAACCGGGTTCTTGAAGTCAATGCTGAGGATCTCGATTGTACCGTCGAGCCCGGGGTGACGCGGGAGGAGCTCAATACCTATCTCCGTGACACCGGTCTATTCTTCCCGATCGATCCTGGAGCAAACGCTTCGATCGGTGGCATGACTTCGACGCGGGCCTCCGGAACGAATGCCGTGCGCTACGGCACGATGAAGGACAATGTGCTTGCCGTGACCGCGGTTACCGCGAACGGAGAGGAAATTCGTACAGCACGACGCGCCCGCAAGTCGTCGGCCGGATACGATATGACCCGGCTGTTTGTCGGCGCGGAAGGCACGCTTGGCATACTAACGTCGGTGACGCTGAGGCTGCAGGGCATCCCGCAGAAGATCGGCGGTGGCGTCTGCGCCTTTCCGACTGTTCGGGCCGCCTGCGATGCCGTGATCATGACCATCCAGATGGGCATTCCCGTCGCCCGCATCGAACTTCTCGATGCGCTGCAAATTCGTGCCTGCAATGCCTATTCCAAGCTGAACTACGAGGAAACGCCGACGCTCTTCCTCGAGTTTCATGGCACGGATGAAACCGTTGCCCTGCAATCGGAACAGTTTGCCGAGATTGCCTCCGAATGTGGAGGCGGCGCGTTCTCATGGACAGTCAACGCCGAGGAGCGCAGCAGGCTCTGGAAGGCAAGGCACGATGCCTACTGGGCATCGCGCGCGCTGGCGCCGGAATTGGCCGCGCTCTCGACGGATGTCTGCGTGCCTATTTCCCGTCTTGCCGATTGTATCGGCGAGACGCAGATCGATATAGAGGAACATGGCCTGCTGGCGATGATCGTCGGGCATGCAGGCGATGGAAACTTCCATGTGCTCCTGTTGTTCGACGACAAGACCGAGGAGGGCATTGCTGCTGCCGAGGCCTTTGTCGGCAGGCTCAACGCTCGCGCTCTGGCGATGGACGGCACCTGCACTGGCGAGCACGGCATCGGCCAGGGCAAGATGGCATTCCTGGAAGAGGAGCTCGGCGGCACGGTTGAACTGATGCGGCAGGTCAAGAAGGCGCTCGATCCGGATGATATCTTCAATCCTGGCAAGATATTCCACCGCACCTGAAGTAGGATTCCGTCGAGCCTGTGGGCCGGCAGGGTTGACGCTACGGAAGATTGACTGGCGATGAGGCGAATTCATCTCCAAATCAATTAAATAGGGCATGATGTTGCCCGAAAGCTGCTTCACAGCTTTCGGGATCATGCTCTAGTGTCCGCGATGGATTCCCGAATGGAGAATAGTTGAGTTGGTAGGCCGGTTCCTCGTCTTTTTGGGCGGAGTGATTGTGGTGGCGCTGTTCGTAGCGCTGCTGGCACCGCTGTTTATCGATTGGACCGATTTCCGAAAGAATTTCGAGGATCAGGCGAGCCGGATTATCGGCAAAAAGGTCGTCGTGCACGGAGCGGTGGACGCGCGCCTTCTGCCGTTCCCTTCGGTGACGCTGCATGATGTACGCGTTGGACAGGAGGTCGACGGGTCGCCGATCGTGCAGATCGAGCAGTTCTCCATGGATGCTGAACTCGCGCCTTTCCTTTCCGGCGAGGCGTTGATCTTCGACATGCGCGTGGTCAATCCGCGGGTGAAGCTGCGCCTCTTGAAGGATGGCACGCTCGATTGGACCCGTGGCAGCCAACCCGAAATTCCGGCCAAGACGGTTGTTCTCGAAAACGTCCACGTTACTGGCGGCGATATTCAGTTCATTGACGATCAGTCAGGGCGGTCGCGCCGCATCACAGGACTGAACGCCGAAATGTCGGCTAAGTCGCTTGCCGGTCCGTGGAGGATCGAAGGCGATGCGGCGCTGGATGGCGCACATGGGAGTTTCATGATCGCCAGCAATCAGCCTGATGAGAACGGGATCCTGCGGATGCGCACGCGACTGCAGCCCGACAAGCAACCGGTGATCGTCGATCTCGATGGCGAGTTGAAACTTGTCGACCGCAGGCCGAACTATCAGGGAGCGATATCTGCATCGATCGAGAGCCGGAACGCCAAGGCGGCCGACAAGACCGATGTTCCTCCGCGACTGAAAGGCAAGTTCGAGCTTACGAACGAGAGCATTCGTATACCGGAATACCGTCTCGAGATCGGAGCCACCGATGATCCCTATGTGGTCACGGGCGAGGCGGCCCTGGACACCGGAAGCCAGCCGCAATTCCTGCTGATTGCGAACGGCCAGCAGATCGACGTCAATCGCATCGGCAATCAGGGTGCGAATGGCAAGACGACGCGCGATCCCGGCCTATCGGCGCGGCAGCGCCTGAACGCGCTGATTCAGATCGTTTCGCAAGTGCCTGTACCGCAGGTGCCGGGTAAGGCAACCGTTCGGTTGCCGGCGATCGTCGCCGGCGACACGACAATCCGCGATATCCAGCTCGATGTGCAACCCGCTGGCAAGGGCTGGATCATCGACAACGTGGTCGGCACGCTTCCGGGACGCACACAGGTGGAAGGCCAGGGCAAGCTCAATTTGCAGGGGCAAGCATCGTTCGTTGGGCAGATCACGGTGGCCTCCAATCAGCCCACGGGCCTTGCGGCATGGCTTTCCGGCTCAGTCGATCCGGCGATCCGGCAACTGCGGCAGGCGGGCTTTTCCGCTGATGTCAGCCTCACGCATGACCGGCAGACGTTCAACAACCTGGAAATCGCCGTTGGACAGGCCACGTTGAAGGGTCGGATGGACCGACAGGCGTTGGCCAACCAGGTACCGACGCTTGATGTCGCGCTTGCCGGCGACGCACTCGATCTGGATGCACTGCGTGCGCTGACAGGGCTGTTCACCGGCCAGGATGGCGGCGACAACGTACTCGATCACAAGATCACTGCACGGCTCAAGGCCGACAAGTTTACAGCCTTCGGCGTCGAAGCGGGCGATGTCGAGGCGAGCTTTGCAATTGCCGATGGGGCTCTCGCGGTCGACAAGCTTTCTATCAAGAACCTGGCGGGTGCCGAAGTGACTGCGACCGGTCGCGCCGAGGGATCGCTGCTCGATTACAAGGGCTCTGGGGAAATCACCTTCAAATCGGCGGATCCGGGCTCATTCTTCACAATGCTCAAGCAGCATCTGCCGCAGCATCCGGTCGTGGATAGGCTTGTGCGCAATGCCGCATGGTACACGAATACCGCACTGCGCGGAGCTTTGACTCTCGGAGGCGACGAGGGCGACGGCCTGACCCTGACATTGGCGGGGGTGACCAACGGCAGTCGTGTCAACCTCGACTACCGCATGTCGGATCTTCTGGCGCTGACGGGCAAGGGCACAACGAGCCTTGAGGCGACGCTTGAGAACAGCGTCACCTCGATCCTGTTTGGGCAGGCGGGTCTTGATCCGTTGCCGGTCGAGGCCGATGCCAATGGCCGCCTGACCCTGAAGGTGCAGGCAGAAGGAACGGATCCTGCCGACGCCCAGCTGACATTTGCCACCGACCGCACATCGTTTACGGCTGGCGGCAAGGTGGACGTTCGCCCGCAGGCCTTCATGAACGGACAGCTTGCAGTATCCCTGGAGAGTGCCGATCTTGATCCGTATCTTGTCATGAACGGCATCGCTGTGCCGCAAATGGGTACGGGCCTGCCGTTCAAGCTGACAACGAACGCGACCATCGATGGCGACAAGATTTCCTTTGCGGATATCGCAGGACATGCCGCCGACAACGAGTTCAGCGGCGCCCTGACCGTCGACCGTAAAGCGGAAAAGACCACGGCGACGGGCGAATTGGCGCTATCCAAGGCCGATGCCACCTGGCTAGGGGAAGCTGTTTACGGACCTATGACGGATGCGGCGACCGGCGACCTGTCGGCCGGCGCGCTGGGCTTGCCGATCTTCAAGGATTTGGACGTCAACCTCAAGCTCTCCGCCAAGCAATTCTGGCCTGGCTGGTCCGGCGCGATTTCGGATTTCACGTCAAACGTGGCCTACAGGGGCGACGAATTGCAGCTGAACGACATCAAGGGCGGTTGGGATGGCGGCAGCGTCAACGGCAGCCTGCTGTTTACCAATGCTGACGGTACGGGCTTCTTCCAGACGCAACTGGTGCTGGCAGATGCGGATTTGGCCGGTGTCGTGTGGCCCCGCGATGGCGCGCCGGTCGCCAACGGCAAGTTCGGGCTTGGGCTCTCCATGGAGGCTTCCGGCAAGTCCATGAAGGATATCGCTGGTTCTTTGAACGGCTCCGGCGAGCTTCGGCTTGGCGATATCAGCGTACGTGGTCTCAATCTCGGCATGCTGGCGCCATTACTGGCCGCCACCGATCCGATGCAGGATCAGCTGAATGCCGGCAAGGTTCATCCGATCGTCGAGACCTTGCTCAACAACGGCGAAGCGAAGCTGCCGCCGACTGCGATTCCGTTCAACGTGACGGATGGGGTTCTGCGCTTTCAGAACGTCAGCGTGACGACCGACCAGGCAAAGCTCGTCGGCAACGGCCAGATCGACCTGCCACAGGAGCGCATCAATGCGTCGCTCAACATTGCACTGAATCCGGGTGGCGAGGTGCTTCCCGGTGCGGAGCCTGCGGTACGACTCGACTTTTCAGGACTGCTCGCGTCGCCTGGGCGAACCATTGATGTCACGGACATCACCGGCTTCCTGTCGTTGCGCGCCTACGAGCGCGAACGCCGGCGCGTCGAGCGCCTGCAGTCCAACGTACTGGAGAAGCAGCGACTGCGCCGTGAAGTTGCTCTCTACAAGTTCAACGATATCGAGCGCCAGAAGGCCGCAGCCTTCGAGGCGCAACGGCAGGCGGAAGAGCAGCGCCTGAGAGCTTTGGCCGCGCAGGCCGAGCGCGATAGGCAGGCAGCGGAAGCGAAAGCAAAGGCTGACGCTGAAGCCGAAGCGCGCGCCAAGGCAAAGGCGGCGGAGGGCGCAAAAGCGGCCGCAGAGGCGGCGCGACGGGCACAGGAGCAGCTTACCGTGCCCCCGGAGAACTCACTCAATTTCGAAACGGTGCCGGGGTTGCCGGGCGTGCAGGTGCCGCAGTAGTGTGTTTGCGATCGCGGTATGTGGGCATCCTCACGCGCGGTAGCCTTCGAGGCGAACTAGCCCGCGCTCTCGGATTTCAGCCAATGAAGGACATAGACGCGCAGCGCTGACGAGAGGTTGCTCTCCGGCTGTCGCTGATCGTCTATGTCGGAAATCAAGGCTGCGAGTGGGATGGCGCGCGCTTTGGCGATTATGTTCAACTCGGTCCAGAACTCGTCTTCCAACGAGAAGCTGGTGCGGTGTCCGTGTAGAGTAGCCGAGTGCTTGCGGATCATCGCAAGGCTTCAGAATTCGGTTCGAGCCGCTGACACGTTGATTCCAGAAAGCCTGCCAACTGATTGATCCCGGAATCTTTTGCGTTTCTCGGGGCGCTCATTTGTCGTCTTCAGATTTCTCTATCCGGCCTTGCTGGTGAGAGCGTTCGGCCTTCTCATTGAGCGCCTTCGTCAGCTGCTTCTCGGCCTTGGTGCGGCCAAAGGAGATACGGTTTTGCTCCGCCTGCTTCGCCTTGTCGGCGCGGGCCTGTTTCTTTTTGAACTGGCGGAGATTGACGACTTCGGCGGTCACGGTTGGCCTCGATCGGAATTGAAAAAGGGAAGCAGTTGCTTCCCTTGGTTTTACTGCTTCTTTCGGAAGGCGTCGAGCGAGACGACCGAGCCGGGTTTCTTTTCCTCGCCATCGGTTTTGGCGGCGGGCGTTTCCTCGGACTTCTCGGACGCAACCGGATAGGCGGTGATTTCAGCGGCGGGAAGCTCTTCGCTGTCAGCGAGAGGCACGTCGAATTCCAGCTCGAAGTTCACGGACGGGTCATAGAAGCCGCGGATGGCGTTGAACGGAATGAAGAGCTTTTCCGGAACATCCGAGAAGGAAAGGCCGATCTCGAAAGTGGTCTCCGTGATCTTCAGTTCCCAGAACTGGTGCTGGATGACGATAGTCATCTGTTCCGGATACTTCGCCTTCAGGTGCTGCGAGATGCGAACACCAGGGGCGCCGGTCAGAAAGGTAATAAAGAAATGATGCTCGCCCGGCAGGCGGCCCGTCGCGGCAACTTCAGACAAGACCTTGCGGATGACGCCGCGCAGTGCGTCCTGTGCCAGAATGTCGTAACGGATGTGATCCTGCCCCATGCTTTCCTGTCTTTCTTTTGGTTCGGACTCGTTTCCCAAGGCTGTATGGCATGCCAAGACGCCCTGGAAAAGGCCTGAGCCGAGTCATGCTTGACCAAACCATACATGATTTGCGCGCAAGGGAGAAGGTGAAGGCTTCTGTTGCCAGGTGCCTTCGGACCCCGCCTAGAGGTGCGAACCACTAGGGCTTTATTTGAAGTGTCACACCGCGATTAAGCAGCGAGACGAGCTTCCGCATAGTTGTCGTTTGCAACTACAATTTTAGCCCGATAACGGCGGTACAATGCCGAGCAAAAAGACGATCTTTACACCCTTGTCGATCCTGTTTCGCCCCCATCAAAAGCCGGCCATCTTGTTGCAAGCCGCCGGTTTTTGGTGGAGGCGCCGGGTACCGCCCCCGGGTCCAATAGGTTTATTACACCGCTCATTTATCGCCATAGCCGGCCCGAGGACCGGCATGGCTGATATAGTGTTTTCCGCCTCGGTTGGGAAGAGGTGTTGTCACAAAACCGTTTCGTAGTGAGCGGGACTGCAGGAATTTCGCCCGTGCTCTAGCAGACGGCCGTTGCCTCATCGAAAACACCGCGCTTCTTGAGCAGACTCACCATACCGGTCGCAGCGCCCACGACGGCCATGAAGAAGACAAGAAGAGATAGATAGGGGAGAGACAGCGCATTGGCTGCGCTGGCGACCCGGTAGATCTCGATCAGGAGAACGGCCAGAAGCGCGGCGGAAACAGTCGAATAGTCCTTCGCGATGACGCGTTTCGCATTGAACACCATCCCTTGCGTTGCCGGCGCAAAATTGCCAAGGCGAAGCATCCAGCGCGGAACGTCGGCGTCGCCAAACTTGTTTTCGAGAAATGCTTCCTCGGCGTAGACGATGCATTGGTAGATGAGCATGAAGAGCGCTATGCCGACAACTACGACCATTGGATTTCCATGCAGCAAGAAGACCGCTGCATAGATCAGCATGTTTCCGACATAGAGCGGGTTGCGGCAGACCCGAACATCCCCTCGGTCACAAGATCGCTGGCGTAGACGCGCTTCTTCAGGCCGCCTCGCTGAATATAGGCATAGCCGATCACGGTTGCGCGCAAAGCCAGGCCGGCAAGCAGGATCAGAAGTGCAACTACGTCTTTAACACGCTCCGCCGTAACGCTTCCCCCGATTTCCGAGGGGGGTAGCGTCATCAGAAACAAGGTGACAATTATGAGCGGGAACACCTGATTGCGATATTTGAAGAAGAAGTTCCCGATATGGATCATGGCTGTTTTCATTTCTGCGCCCAGACTCACTTGACGGCCACGATGCCGCAGAAATTGTACCAGCGGAAAAAGGCCTCGATACTGCGGAAGCCGACCTCTTTCAGAAGCTGCATGTTCTCTTCCAGACGATAGGGGATGAGCACATTTTCAAGCGCTTCGCGCTTCTAGGCGATCTCGATTTCGGAGTAGCCGTTTCGTCGCTTGAAGTCGTAATAGTGCTAGATGAACAGCCGGTTGAAGGCCGTATCCTCGCTGGTCAATTTCTCAACGAGGAGCAGGCAGCCCTGATCGTTCAGGCCGGAGAAGATCATCTTCATTACGCGCTCGCGAAACAGCGGGCGAATGAATTGCAGCGTCAGCAGCATGGTGACGACGCTGGCGTTCTCCATGTGAAGACCCTGGTGGAGATCGACGACTTTCAAGTCGATCGGGCGCCGCGCGTCTGCATGCTCGATTTTCTGTGCCGCCTTTTCCAGCATGTCAGGGGCATTGTCGATGCCGATGAAAGTGACGTTCGGATTGATCATTCGGTCGAGCGTAAGCAATGTCGTCGCCGTCGAGCAGCCGATATCGTAGAGATTGGTGTTCGGTACGGCGAAGTCCTGCGCCAACTCACAGACCATCCGCTGCATTTCTTCGTAATACGGCACGGATCGGCTGACCATGTCGTCAAAGACATCTGCGACCTTCGCATTGAAGGTGAAGTCGCCAATCGGCTGATCCTCTTTGGCGAATTCTTCGTCCCGCCGCTCTGTTCGCAGCTGCAATCGTATCGGGCTCTCTGCCATCATTTCCCCCCCCCAAAAAAAGCGGTTGGTCCCAAAGGAGAGCGGCGTGAATTGCCGCTAATATACTGACAGTGCTGAACCCCGTGGAGCGCCCCCGCGCTGAGCATAGGGCGACACGCAAACCTGACGGTAGCCTGAAAGCGCCTCCGACCGTCTGGCAGGTATCGCGGAGAATTGCCGGGATAATAGCCGCACTATGATTGGTTTCGACGGGTAAAACGCCTAAATAGGTACGGAACGGAATCGGCGGCGGACGATGAAGCAGTATCTCGATCTCTTGAAGCATGTCATGGAACACGGAACCGATCGTGGCGATCGAACGGGCACCGGCACACGCTCGGTGTTCGGCTATCAAATGCGGTTCGATCTTCAGGAGGGCTTTCCGGTCCTGACGACCAAGAAGCTGCATCTGCGTTCGATCATCCACGAGCTTCTCTGGTTTCTTCGCGGCGACACCAATATCGGCTACCTCAAGGACAATGGCGTCTCGATCTGGGACGAATGGGCTGATGAAAACGGCGACCTTGGGCCGGTCTACGGCGCACAGTGGCGTTCCTGGCCTGCTCCCGATGGCGGCCATATCGACCAGATCTCCAATCTCGTTTCGGGCATCGTCAAGAACCCGAATTCACGCCGGCATATCGTTTCGGCATGGAACCCTGCCGAGGTGGATGACATGGCGTTGCCACCTTGCCATTGCCTGTTCCAGTTCTATGTCGCCGACGGGAAGCTGTCCTGTCAGCTCTATCAGCGTTCGGCCGACATCTTCCTTGGCGTACCCTTCAACATTGCCTCGTATGCCCTGCTGACGATGATGGTGGCGCAGGTAACGGGCCTGAAGCTCGGCGATTTCGTGCACACGCTCGGCGATGCGCATCTGTATCACAACCACTTCGAGCAGGCGAAGCTGCAGCTGACGCGCACGCCAAAGCCATTGCCGTTCATGCGGATCAACCCCGACGTGAAGGACATCTTCGGCTTCAAGTTCGATGATTTCGAGCTGGTCGGCTACGAAGCCGACGCCAGCATCAAGGCGCCGATCGCGGTTTGATCGGGGAGTTCTGACGCGGCGAGTTCCGGTTGGCGCAGCGCTGTCTATCACGGCTTCCACGAGCTCAGGCCTACCAGCGGCCGATCTCACCATGGATTTTTGACGCATGCCATAGGTGGCTTCACCGCTGGCGACTGACTGCTGGCCAGTCGGCGCTTGGGAGCGGCGGGCCAAGTGGTCGCGCAGCGTAAAGGGACTCAGCGCGGAGATCCAAAAGACCGTCTGGGCCGGTTTCCCAGCCTACCGACACTACATGTCCGTGACTTTTGCTCAGCAGCGGGGAGCGTTGATGCGCGACCTCCGGTTGGTTTAACTTAGATCGTTCCAAAATATTCTAGATCGACACCGACCCAATTTCTTGCGAATAAGCAAGCGCTGTAGATGATATTGATGTATTTTCCGTGGCTTAGATATTCCGAAGCGCAGAGGCGTAATTCCTGTATGGCGATTGCTTTTCCGGCAAGAAATGCGGAATTGCCACTTGACAAAATTGGAACGTTCCAATTATTTGGGCGCCGTGGCTAAGGCCATTGGAGGATCTCATGACAAAAGGGCGGGTCACCGTCATCGATATTGCGAAGGCGGCGGGCGTCTCCAAGTCGACCGTTTCGCTTGTCTTGCAAGGATCGTCCCTGGTGAACGACGGCACGAGAGCGAAGGTCAATGCGGTGATGCGCGAGCTTGGCTACGTGTACAATCGCGGAGCCGCCAATCTGCGCCAATCCGGTTCGAAGTCGAAAATTATCGGCGTGGTCGTCAACGATCTGACCAACGGGTTCTTCGCGGAACTCGCCGTTGGTGTGGACATGGTCGTCCAGTCCGCGGGATTCGTCCAGTTCCTGTCCAATACCAGCGAGAACCTGGACCGACAGCGGGAAGTTATCGCCTCCATGCGCGAGCATGGGATTTCAGGGCTGATCATGTCGCCCGCCCGTGCGACCGAAGCCGCTGACCTGAAGCCGCTGGTCGCCGCTGGCATTCCCGTCGTCGTTGCTGTCCGCAACGTTCCGGGAGCTAAGGTCTCGTCCGTCGTTTCGGACAATCGCGAGGGAATATCTGCTGGCGTGCAGCATCTCGCTTCGCTTGGCCACCGCCGGATCGCATTCATCGGCGGCTTTAGTGATACGGCGGTCTTCGACGAGCGCATCGACGGCTATCGCGGCGCAATAGCGGCTTGCGGCCTTGAGCTTGACGAAGATCTTATCCTGCCTTCCGCCCCCTCGAGAGCTGGTGGTGTCGATGCGATCGGCCGAGCGCTGGCAATCGCTGCCGCTCCCACTGCCGCTGTGTGTTTCAACGACGCAGTCGCGTTCGGTGTGTGCGACGGGCTTCGCGCCCAGCGCCTCGAGCCTGGACGTGACTTTGCAGTGGTCGGCTTCGATGACGTCATCGAGGCAAAGGCCGCCGTTCCGGCGCTGACGACGATCTCGGTGGATCCGCAGGGAATGGGCAGGCGCGCAGCGCAACTGCTTCTGAAGCAGATCAGCGCGGGTAGGGCGGAAGCGGAGTCGATCGTCTCCTCTGTACGGCTCGTGGTCCGGGAGACCTGTGGAGCAAATCTGGCAGGCGGTTCCAACAGGAGGCAGGCATGAGTTGGTCGCTGGCGACGGGTCCCGCCGTTGTCGAGGCGGCGAAAAGCGGCTCGGCCGTGAAAATCGAAAAAGGGCTTTGAGTAATCAGATGAGCAAGCACATTACCCCGACGGAAGCCGCAGCACTGATCCCCGACGGAGCGGTTGTCTCCGTATCGTCGTCGAGCGGCCTCGGTTGCCCCGACCTGATGCTGAAGGCGATCGGCGAGCGCTTCGATAGCACCGGTCATCCGCGCGATATCACGACGCTGCATCCCATCGCGGCGGGCGACATGAGCGGTATCAGGGGTGTGGACTATATCGCCAAGAAGGGCCTGCTCAAATGTATCATCGGCGGCTCCTATCCGTCGGGACCATCCAGCGCGGAGCCGCCGCTGATCTGGCAAATGATCACGAACAACGAAATTCCGGCCTACAACATTCCCTCGGGCATCATGTTCGATATTCACCGGGAGGCTGCCGCCAAACGCCCGGGTGTCCTGACAAAGGTGGGCATCGACACGTTCGTGGATTCAAAGAGGCAGGGTTGCGCGATGAACGACCTCGCTGCCCAGGACCCGGTGGTCAAGCGCGTCTCGTTCGAAGGCGACGACTACCTGTTCTTCCCGTCGATCGTGCCGCAGGTCGTCATCATCCGCGCGACGACCGCGGACGAGCGCGGCAACCTGACTTATGAACACGAGGGTGCCTATCTCGGCGGTCTCGACCAGGCGCTTGCTGCCCGCAACAATGGCGGCATCGTCATCGCTCAGGTCAAGCGGATCACCAAGGAAGGTTCGCTGAAGCCGCATGACGTGCGCGTCCCCGGTATGCTCGTCGATTACGTGATCGTCGATCCGGACCAGAAGCAGACCACTCAGACGCTCTACGATCCGGCTATCTCAGGCGAGATCTTTCGCCCGTTGGAGAGCTTCCGCGTTCCGGAATTCAACATCCAGAAGGTCATCGCGCGCCGCGTTGCCCAAGAGTTGCAGGCAGGCAGCTGCGTCAATCTGGGCTTCGGCATTTCCGCCAACGTGCCGCGCATCCTCCTTGAGGAAGGGCTGCACGGCTCCGTCACCTGGGTCATCGAACAGGGTGCCGTCGGCGGTGTCCCGTTGCTGGACTTCGCGTTCGGCTGTGCATCCAACGCCGACGCCTATATGCCCTCGCCATACCAGTTCACCTATTTCCAGGGCGCCGGCTTCGACGCCTCGTTGCTCTCCTTCCTCGAGATCGGCCGTGATGGCTCGGTGAACGTTTCGAAGTTGTCGTTCCGTCCCCACGTCACCGCGGGTGCCGGCGGCTTCGTCGATATCACGGCGCGTGCGAAGAAGATCGTCTTCTCGGGGATGTTCAATGCCGGCGCAAAGCTCGCGATCGTCGACGGCAAGCTCGTGATCGAGAAGGAAGGCAAGTTGAAGAAGCTCGTCAACGAGGTCGAGCATGTCACCTTCTCCGGCAAGCGGGCGATCGAGCAGGGCCAGGACATCACTTATGTCACCGAACGATGCGTGATGAAGCTGACGCCTGAAGGCATTGTTCTCACGGAGATTGCGCCGGGTGTCGACCTGCAGGCCCATATCCTCGATCAGTCCGAGTTCTCGCTCATCATAGCAGAGGACCTCAAGGTCATGGATGCGAAACTCTTTGGTGAAGCAAACATCGGCCTGACTCTACCGAAGAAGAGCGCCCGCGTCCTGGAGGGCACGTTCAATGGCTAGCGGCACGGTCAAGATCCACGTCGAAGATCACATCGCGATCATGACGGTATCGCGTCCGGAAAAGCTGAATGCGCTTGATCTCGACATGCTCAAGGCGCTGGCAGATGCCGCCGATGACGTCGAGGCTAACGGCGACGTTCGTGTGGCGATCCTGACAGGCGAAGGCAAGGGCTTCTCAGCGGGCGGCGACATCAAGGCCTGGGGTGGCATGCGGCCACAGGAGTTTGGTCATGCCTGGGTACGCCACGGACATCGCATCTTCGAAAGACTTGCGACCCTCAGAATGCCTCTGATCGCGGCCTTGAACGGCCATGCGCTCGGCGGTGGGCTGGAGCTTGCCGGCGTCGCCGACATTCGCATTGCCGAAGAGAACATCAAGATCGGACTTCCGGAAACAGGCCTCGGCATGGTTCCCGGCTGGTCGGGCACGCAGCGTCTTGTGAAGCGCTTCGGCGCGCAGGTGGTCAGGCGCATGGCGCTGGGCGGTGAGATCTTCACCGCCGAGGAAGCCCGCGCGCTTAGCATCGTCGATGTGGTGACATCGACCGGTAATGCCGTGGAAGCGGCCAAGGAATATGCGGCCCGCATCGCGATGAGGGGGCCGGCTGCTCTTGAAGTGGTCAAGCTGATGATTGCCTCCGCGAACGGCGAGGACAATGGCACGGCCGTCGAGGCGCTGGGCTCGATCCTCGTTGCGAAGACCGGCGACCTCAATGAGGGGGTGGCTTCGTTCACCGAAAAACGCCCTGCACACTTTAAAGGAGAATGGTAATGACGGTTCTGGTTACTCCCAAGGCGCTTAGCGATCACAAGGCCCGCGACTTCAAGATGCTGGTCGATGGCAAGTGGGAGGCCGGCTCCGGCCAGCCGATCGAGCGCGTGGCGCCAAGCCATGGCGTCGTCGTGAGCCGCTTTCCGGCGGGAAGCAAAGCCGATGCCGAGCGCGCCATCAAAGCCGCCCGCAAGGCGTTTGACACGGGTCCCTGGCCCAGAATGACGGCATCCGAACGTTCCGCCATCTTGCTCAAGGCTGCCGACCTGATCTCAGCCCGTGCGGACGAACTCGCCTACCTGGACGCGATCGAGGCCGGCAAGCCGATCTCCCAGGTGCGCGGCGAAATCGCCGGTTCGGTCGACATTTGGCGATACGCAGCGGCGCTCGCCCGCGATCTTCATGGCGAAAGTTACAACACGCTTGGAGACGGCACGCTGGGCGTTGTCCTGCGTGAGGCGATCGGCGTCGTATCGATCATCACTCCCTGGAACTTCCCCTTCCTGATCGTCGGCCAGAAGCTTCCCTTTGCGTTGGCGGCGGGCTGCACCACGGTCGTCAAGCCATCCGAACTGACCTCGGGCTCGACGCTGGTTCTTGGCGAAATCCTTCAGGAAGCAGGCGTGCCCGATAGCGTCGTCAACATTGTCACCGGCACGGGACCAGAGGTCGGCGCGATCATGACGTCCCATCCTGAGGTCGACATGGTGTCGTTCACCGGCTCAACCGGCGTCGGCAAGCTCACCATGACGAATGCCGCGCAGACGCTGAAGAAGGTCTCGCTGGAACTGGGCGGCAAGAACCCGCAGATTGTATTCCCGGATGCGGATCTCGATGCGTTCATCGACGCGGCCGTCTTCGGCGCCTATTTCAATGCCGGCGAGTGCTGCAATGCGGGCTCGCGCCTTATCCTGCACAAGAGCATCGCTTCCGATGTGGTCAAGCGCGTCGCCGAACTCGCCAAGGACGTCAAGGTTGGCGATCCGCTCGATCCGACAACGCAAGTGGGCGCGATCATCACGCCGCAGCATCTGGAAAAGATTGCCGGTTACGTGGCCGGTGCGACGAGCAGCGGTGCGCAGGTGGCGCATGGCGGCGAAAAGCTCGACTTGGGCATGGGGCAATACATGGCGCCGACGATCCTCGAAGCTGTCACGCCAGGCATGGCGGTTGCGCGCGAGGAAGTCTTCGGACCGGTGCTGTCCGTCCTCACGTTCGAAACCACCAGTGAGGCGATCGCGATCGCCAACTCCATAGACTACGGCCTTTCCGCTGGCGTCTGGAGCCGTGACTTCGACACCTGCCTGACGATCGGTCGGAAGGTCAGGGCAGGGACGGTCTGGATGAACACCTTCATGGACGGCGCCTCCGAGCTGCCGTTCGGAGGATACAAGCAATCCGGCCTCGGCCGCGAACTCGGCCGCCATGCGGTGGAGGATTACACCGAGACCAAGACGCTCAACATGCATATCGGCGCCCGGACAAACTGGTGGATGCCGAAGAGGGAAACGCTGGGATAACCGGCAACGAGACTACGCCCGAGGAGGGCGGGTAATCGGTGCGGGAATGGTCCCGCACCTTCGAACTTGCAAACCGGGAGGAAACGATGCGCAAGTTTTTGCTGACGACAGCGTTGGTGACGATGAGTGTTGCGGGCTTGGGTGCTGCCAAGGCTGCGGATGTGAAGGAAGTGCAGATGCTGCACTGGTGGACGTCCGGCGGCGAGGCTGCGGCCTTGAACGTGTTGAAGGAGGATCTGTCGAAGGAGGGGTTTGCCTGGAAGGACGTGCCGGTTGCCGGCGGTGGCGGTGATGCGGCGATGACGGCGCTGAAGGCGATGGTTGCGGCCGGCACCTATCCGACGGCCTCGCAGATGCTCGGCTACACCGTTCTCGACTA